>JBAWCC010000038.1:0-3375 GCA_049590095.1 Allosphingosinicella sp.
AGTCGGCGGCATGGGCGGCGAAATAAAGCTCGGCGGCGGCGGCGCGGTCGGCCCGCACGGCAGCCAGGCGGGCGGCGTCGGCGGCGGCCCAGGGATCCTCGCCGTCCAGATCGGCCCAGCGCTCGAGCGCGGCGAAGAGCGGCTCGACCCGGGCAGGCTCGGCGAGGCTCAGGAACACCCAGCTTCCCTCCTTGCGGCGCTCGGCGAGGCCGGCTTCGATGAGGATCCTGACGTGGCGCGAGACTCGCGGCTGGCTCTGGCCGAGCACCTGGGCGAGCTCGCCCACCGACAGCTCCATCGCCCGAAGCAAGGCGAGGATCCGAAGGCGCGTCGGATCGCCGAGCGAACGGAAGATTTCTGCGGCGGCGGGGGCGGTCGGGAACATGGGAATAAGGATATAAAGATATCTTTATATCCGGGTCAAGCGCGATGCGTTCGAGCCCGGCGTCAAATGGCTCTCAAACCTCGAATTTTCGGTTCGGCGCAATTGCTTACCAAAAGAGTAGACATACCCTGGCGCCTCGACTACATCGCTTGATGCCGGAAGCCGGCGCGGCCTCGCCCGTGTCCGGACCTCGCCCGGTAAGCTCTATTCTCCCAAGGAGAGAATGTTATGAAGAAGATCGCCCTCACCGCCGCCGCCACCCTGGCGCTCGGCCTTGCCGCCTGCACTCCGGCCGCCGAAGACGCCGGCAACAACGCCGTCGACACCAACCTCACCGTCAATGAGGCCGATGTCGACGTCAACGGCGCCGCCTACGACGTCAACGGTTCCGCCGCGATCAGCTCGACCGACAACGCGCTCGACAGCATCGGCGACGCCGCCGCCAACACGGCGAGCGACGTCGGCAACGTTGCCGCGGATACGGGCAACGCGGTTGCCAACACCGTCGAATAAGACGCTCGGCCCAGGCCGAAAACGAGAGGGTCGCGTGCCGCCGGCACGCGGCCCTTTTTATTTGCGCCGAGGTACGGCAGACTGCCGGAGGAACGAGATCGGAGGCAAGACTGATGAAGAGATTTGGTGCCATGGCCGCGTTGCTCGCCTGCGCTTCGCTCCTCGCCGCCTGCGGGCGGGAGGATGACGGAAGCCCGACGGCGGCCGAGAACGCGCAGCTCGACAACATTTCCGAAGTGCTCGACACCTCCGCCGACAGCCTGGTCGCGGAAGAACCGGCGCTCGGCAACGGCGAGGCGGCCGCCACCGGCGAGCTTCCCGTGGTCGGCGACTCGGTGGCCAATGATTCGGCGAACGGGATGTAGAAGGCCGTCATTGCGAGGAGCGAAGCGACGAAGCAATCCAGCTCCGGACCTCGGAGCCACTGGATTGCTTCGCGTCGCTCGCAATGACGGGGAGTAAGAAAAGGGCCGGGGAGTCGCCTCCCCGGCCCTTGTTCTTTTGGGGACCGAGAGCGCGGGCAAAGCCCGCGCCGGCGTCGGACGGGTTCGGCGATCTTTCGGGATCGCCGCCCCGCCGTCCGGATCTCGGCGAGTCCGCCGCCAACTCGCGATTGCTGCGCAATCCCTGCGTTAGCGGCGGCCGCCTCGATCAGAAGTCCATTCCGCCCATTCCGCCCATTCCGCCGCCGGGCATTCCGCCGCCGCCGGCCGGCTTGTCTTCCGGAGCCTCGCTCACCGCCGCTTCGGTGGTGATGAGGAGCCCGGCGACCGAAGCCGCGTCCTGGAGCGCGGTGCGGACGACCTTGGTCGGGTCGATCACTCCGGCCGCGACCAGATTCTCATAGACCTCGGTCTGGGCGTTGAAGCCCATCGTCTGGTCCTCGCCGTCGATCAGCTTGCCGGCGACGACGGCGCCGTCATGGCCCGCATTCTCGGCGATCTGGCGGATCGGCGACTGGAGAGCGCGGCGGACGATGTCGATGCCGCGGGTCTGGTCGTCATTGGCGCCCTTCATGTCCTGAAGCGCCTTGGTGGCGTAGAGGAGGGCGGTTCCGCCGCCGGGGACGATCCCTTCCTCGACCGCCGCGCGGGTGGCGTGGAGGGCGTCGTCGACCCGGTCCTTGCGCTCCTTGACCTCGATCTCGGACGAACCGCCGACCTTGATCACGGCGACTCCGCCGGCGAGCTTGGCAAGGCGCTCCTGGAGCTTCTCCTTGTCATAGTCGCTGGTGGTGTTCTCGATCTGCGAGCGGATCGCCTCGACCCGGCCCTTGATCTTGTCGCCGTCGCCGTCACCGTCGACGATCGTGGTATTGTCCTTGTCGATCGTGACCCGCTTGGCCTGGCCGAGCATCGCGACCGTGACGTTCTCGAGCTTGATCCCGAGATCCTCGCTGATCATCTCGCCGTTGGTCAGGATCGCGATGTCCTCGAGCATCGCCTTGCGGCGATCACCGAAGCCCGGAGCCTTGACCGCGGCGACCTTGAGCCCGCCGCGAAGCTTGTTGACGACGAGCGTGGCCAGGGCCTCGCCCTCGATATCCTCGGCGATGATGAGGAGCGGACGGCCCGACTGGACCACCGCTTCCAGGATCGGAAGCATCGCCTGCAGGTTGGAGAGCTTCTTCTCGTGGATGAGGATGTAGGGGTCGGTGAGCTCGACCTGCATCTTCTCGGGGTTGGTGATGAAGTAAGGCGAGAGGTAGCCGCGGTCGAACTGCATGCCCTCGACGACGTCCAGTTCGAACTCGAGGCCCTTGGCCTCCTCGACCGTGATCACGCCTTCCTTGCCGACCTTGTCCATCGCCTCGGCGATCTTCTCGCCGACGACGGTGTCGCCGTTCGCCGAGATGATCCCGACCTGGGCGATCTCGTTGGTGCCGCTGACCGGCTTGGACCGGTTCTTGAGGTCCTCGACGACCTTGATGACGGCGAGGTCAATCCCGCGCTTCAGGTCCATCGGGTTCATTCCGGCCGCGACCGACTTCATGCCCTCGCGGACGATCGACTGGGCCAGAACGGTGGCGGTGGTGGTGCCGTCGCCGGCGAGGTCGTTGGTCTTGGACGCGACCTCGCGAAGCATCTGGGCGCCCATGTTCTCGAACTTGTCCTTAAGCTCGATCTCCTTGGCGACGGTGACTCCGTCCTTGGTGATGCGCGGGCTTCCGAAGCTCTTGTCGAGGACGACGTTGCGGCCCTTGGGGCCGAGGGTCACCTTCACCGCGTCGGCGAGGATGTCGACGCCGCGCATGATGCGCTCGCGCGCGTCGGTATGAAATTTCACTTCCTTTGCAGCCATTGGAACACTCCTTCTAAGGCAGCTTCTCTAAACAGCCCGGGTCGCCTGTCAGGCGGCCTTCTTCATGCCGGCGACGTTCTCGATGATGCCCATCACGTCGCTTTCCTTCATGATCAGCAGGTCCTCGCCATCGAGCCTGATCTCAGTGCCCGACCATTTGCCGAACAGGATGCGGT
>JBAWCC010000039.1:0-26178 GCA_049590095.1 Allosphingosinicella sp.
ACGACCGCATCTGCTATACGGATCGACCTGTCGCGACCGGACCATTAGACCGGGACTCATCAGGCTGGCGAGGGAGGATGGAAATGAAGCGAGCGCTGTTGATCGTGGCGATGCTGGGAGGCTGCGCGGCGGCGGAGCCGGAAGGGGCGCAGCCGGCGCCCGCAGCCCGGAGCCTGTCGTTCGAGGCGAACAGCTGGGGCAAGCCGCTTTCCGCCTGGACCCTCGAAAGCAGCGGCCGCGGCCGCTACACCGAGTCGAAGGCCGCTCCGTCGGGCAATTTCCGCGACTATGACCTGGTCACCCGGTCGTTCGTAGCGAATCCGGGCGATTACCGGCGGATCGAGGCCTTGCTTGCGCCCGCCCGGGCTTATGCCGGCGCCGATCTGCCCTGCAAGCTGACGGTGACCGACATGGTCTACGGCAAGGTTCGCTGGAGCGGGCCGGCCGGGGAACAGGAGGTCGCGTACAACCTCGGCTGCACCTCGGAGGCCGTTACTCCCCTCTATAAAGGCTTCTCCCAAGCTCAAAATCTGGTCGAGCAGCTCGCCGAGGCGGGGCAGGTGGTCGGGACCGAGGAGGTGCGGGAGCCGCGGCAATAGGCGGGGTGACTGCGGGGCGCCGCGTGCCTATCTAGCCAGCATGGCCTCCACTCCCGTCAGCGAGCTCACCGAACGCGCCCGGGAAGTCTTCCGGATGGTGGTCGAGAATTATCTCGGCTCCGGAGCACCGGTCGGATCGAGGACCATTTCGAAGCTGCCCGGCCTCAACCTGTCGCCCGCCTCGATCCGAAACGTCATGCAGGATCTGGAAGAGCTCGGGCTTCTCGCCCATCCCCACACGTCGGCCGGCCGGGTGCCGACCGAGAGCGGCCTCAGGATGTTCGTCGACGGGATGATGCAGGCGGCGGAGCCGAGCGCCGAGGAGCGCGCGGCGATCGAGGCCCGGCTGGAGCGGGGCGGCGGTCCGATCGAGGAGGCGCTTTCCGCCGCCACCGCCGCTCTCTCGGGCCTCTCGGCCTGCGCCGGGATCGTCCTGGTTCCGAAGCGCGAGCCGGTGCTTCGGCAATTGGGTTTCGTCCAATTGTCGCCGACCCAGGCGCTTGCGGTGATGGTCGGGGCCGAGGGCAGCGTCGAGAACAGGGTGGTCGACCTGCCGCCCGGATTCACCGCCTCCGCACTGACCGAGGTCGGGAATTACGTCAGCGCCCGTCTGTCCGGCCTCACTTTGCCCGAGGCGCAGCGGCGCCTCGCGTCCGAGATCCAGGCCGGCAAGGCCGCGCTCGACGACGCCGCCCGCCAGCTGGTCGACCGCGGCCTCGCCTTATGGTCCGAGGACGGCGCCCAGCGGCCGGTGCTGATCGTCCGCGGCCAGGCGAATCTGCTCGAGCCGGGCGCCGCCGCCGATCTCGAGCGGGTCCGCCGGCTGCTCGAGGAGCTGGACGGCAAGGAGGAGATCGTCCGTCTGCTCGACAGCGCCCGGGCGGGGCAGGGGATGAAGATCTTCATCGGGTCGGAGAATAAATTGTTCGCGCTTTCCGGTTCCTCCGTCATCGCCGCGCCCTATAGGGGCCGCGACGGCAAGGTGGTCGGAGTGGTCGGAGTGATCGGTCCGACTCGGTTGAACTATGCGCGGGTCGTACCCATGGTGGATTTCACGGCACAGGCACTATCGAGATTGATGGCATGAACGAAGACGATCAGAAGCTGCACGAAGAAATTAACGAGGTCGAGCCGGCGACGGCCGAGGAGCAGGCGCGGGAGCAGTCGGGGCAGGCCCCCGGCCAGGACCTTTCCGAGCTGGTCAAGGAGCTGGAGCAGGTCCGCCAGCACGTGCTCTACGCCCAGGCGGAGACCCAGAACGTCCGCCGCCGGCTTGAGCAGGAGAAGCAGAATGTGGCCGCTTATGCGGCGACCGGCTTCGCCCGCGACGTCCTGTCGGTGAAGGACAATCTCGACCGCGCCCTGTCGGCGATCCCCGAGGATCTCAGGCAGGACGAGCGGATGAAGGCCCTGATCGCCGGCATAGAGGCGACCGGGCGAGAGCTCGACACCGTCTTCCAGCGCAACGGGATCACCCGGGTCGAAGCCCTAGGCCAGCCCCTCGATCCTCACCGCCACCAAGCGATGGTCGAGATCCCCAGCGACGATTCCGAACCCGGCACCATCGTCCAGGAGATGCAGGCGGGATATATGATCAAGGACCGGCTGCTGAGGCCGGCGATGGTCGGGGTGGCGAGGAAGGGTTAGACCGACGAAGGGGTCTGCTGCTTGATCTGATTGGCGAGGTCGCTGACTCTTTTCCAGATTTGGCGAAAATCGGCGTCCAGTAGAGTGATGCGAGTAGCCCAAGGCATATCGGCGTCTGCATCCGCCCTGTCGAATACGGAAAAGGCCACGCCATCCGATTGATGGGCCACCGCGAGCGTAGCGTGGGCCAGCGTCGAGCGAAGATCTTGAAACGGTCTGAGCTCATCGATCAATCTCGCCGCCGTCGCCGCATGCCTGAAGAGATGAGGGTGGCTCTCCGTCAGCGTCTTGACGGCTCCCAGCCGCAAGCCGAGCGTGGGCTTCATCTTCCTGCCTGGGTTCGCGGCCCTGAGCCGATCGACGGCCCAGGTTTCGACTTCCGCTAACTTATCTATCAGTTTGCTGCGGAACACGTCGGGATTCCATCGGCCCGTGCATGGCACGATATCATCGTGACCGATGGCAGCGATGGCAGAAATCGCGTTCACTGCACGACTATGCCGTGCCGCGTTTTAGAAAGGATGAAGCCGCCCCTCAAAAATCCTCGTGCATCATGTCGATCTCGCGGACCCGGCGTTTCTGCCGCGCCGCCTCGACCAGTCGGCGCAATTCCTCGCGGCGCTGGGCGGCGCGTTCGACGTGGCGGAGGGTGAGGGGGGCGTCGCGGGTGGTCTGGTCGCTCGAGGTGACCGTGATGGTGCCGATGCCCGCCAGCTGGTTGATGAGGCTGAAGTCGAGGCGGACGTCCTTCACCCGGTAGAGCTCGACCTCGTCGAGGCTCTTGATGAAGATCCCCTCGCGAACGATCAGCCGGTCCGGGCAGACGTCGTAGCGCGCGGCCATGTTCTCGAACCATTTCCAAAGCACGATCGCGAGGGCGAGGGCGCTGATCAGAAGCGGCCAGCGTCCCCATTCGCCCGGCGCCGTCAGCAGGATCCCGATCGGCACCAGGGCGATCGTCCCCCAGCCGGCGAGCGTGCCTCGAAGCCAGCCCCAGGTCGAGGAGCGGAACGAGTCGAGCGGCTGTTCCATCATATTCTCCTTCGATATCCCGCGGCGGACGTCAGGGCCGGGCCTTGAGCTGGTCGCGGATCTCGCGAAGCACCAGAAGCTCCTCGCTCGGACCGGGCGCCGCCGCCTCGGCCGGTATCAGCTTCACCCGGGCCGCCGCCCGCACCAGCTGGTAGACGGCGAAGGCGAGGATGAGGAAGGCGACCACGGCGGTGGCGAACTGGCCGTAGCCGATCATCGGCACGCCCGCTTCCTTGAGCGCGGAATAATTGTTCGGGTCGCCGGCATAGCCGGCGGGAATCGGCCCGAGGCGGATGAAATAGTTGGAGAAATCGAGGCCGCCCGACAGCCAGCCGATCACCGGCATGATGATGTCGCTGGTCAGCGAGGTGACGATGGTCGCGAACGCCGCGCCGATGATCACCGCCACCGCCAGGTCGAGCACATTCCCCTTCGCGATGAATTCACTGAACCCCGACATGGCAGCCTCCCCGTTGTTGCGGTGTGGGAGACTAGCGTCCTTGGCCCGAACCGTCACCCCGGCGAAGGCCGACGAGCGCTCAATGCCCCCCGTGCGGCGCCTCGTCGCCGGCCGCCCGAACCTCGGCCTCCACCGTGATCGGCGGGGCGACGTTGAACGAGAAGGTGAACGCGATCCGGTCGCCCGCCTTCACCTTCGGGTCGATCCCGAACAGCATGAGGTGGCGGCCGCCCGGCTCGAACACGAGCTCGCCGCGGCTCGGGAACTCGACGTCCCTGCGCCGCTTCATGCTGGCCTTGCTGCCCTCCATCTCGGTCTCGTGAAGCTCGATCCAGCGCACCGAAGGGCTCGACACTCCGACCAGCCGGGTGCCCTCGCTTCCCGCCTCCATCCGGAAATAGGCGCCGCCCGGCCGGTTCCTGGCCGCCGGCAGCCTCACCCAGGCGTCGCTCACCCGGACCGTCCCGTCCGGCGGCGGCCGGTCGCAGCCGGCCAGCAGCAGCGTCCCGGCCAGGGACGCGAAAAGGAGGCATTCGAGCATCTTCTTCATCGCCGCCGCCTCCTAGCTTCGCCCCGACTTCTTGTCGCCTCGGAATCCACCCCTATATCGCTCCCGAAACACTCCGCGTGCCTCATTGGAAGGACGCAGGGGTGCGGTAAACTTTTGGGGCACAAGAGGATTAAGCATGGCTAGAGTCATCGGAATCGACCTGGGCACGACCAACAGCTGCGTCGCCGTCATGGAAGGCGGCAAGCCCAAGGTGGTCGAAAATGCGGAAGGCGCTCGCACGACGCCGTCGATCGTCGCCTTCGCCAAGGACGGCGAGCGGCTGGTCGGCCAGCCGGCCAAGCGCCAGGCGGTCACCAACCCCGAGAACACTGTTTTCGCGGTGAAGCGCCTGATCGGGCGCCGCTTCGACGATCCCATCACCAAGAAGGACACCGAGCTGGTCCCCTACACGATCAGCCGCGGCCCCAATGGCGATGCCTGGGTCAATGCCGGGTCGAAGGATTACAGCCCGTCCCAGATTTCCGCCTTCATCCTCCAGAAGATGAAGGAAACCGCCGAGGCCTATCTCGGCGAGAACGTCACCCAGGCGGTGATCACCGTCCCCGCTTATTTCAACGACGCCCAGCGCCAGGCGACCAAGGACGCCGGCCAGATCGCCGGCCTCGAGGTGCTGCGCATCATCAACGAGCCGACCGCGGCGGCGCTCGCCTACGGCCTCGACAAGCAGGACGGCAAGACGATCGCGGTCTACGATCTCGGCGGCGGCACCTTCGACATCTCGGTGCTCGAGATCGGCGACGGCGTCTTCGAGGTGAAGTCGACCAACGGCGACACCTTCCTCGGCGGCGAGGATTTCGATGCCAAGATCGTCGATTATCTGGCCGACGAGTTCAAGAAGCAGGAAGGGATCGACCTTCGCGGCGACCGCCTCGCCCTCCAGCGCCTCAAGGAAGGCGCCGAGCGGGCCAAGATCGAGCTCAGCTCGGCGCAGACGACCGAGGTCAACCTGCCCTTCATAACCGCCGACCAGAACGGGCCCAAGCATCTGGTCAAGACGATCACCCGCTCGGACCTCGAGAAGCTCGTCGAGGATCTGATCAAGCGCACGCTCGAGCCCTGCAGGAAGGCGCTTGAAGACGCTGGAGTGAAGGCGGCCGACATCGCCGAGGTCGTCCTCGTCGGCGGAATGACGCGGATGCCCAGGGTGCGCCAGATCGTCCAGGACTTCTTCGGCAGGGAGCCGCATACCGGAGTCAATCCGGACGAGGTCGTCGCCATGGGCGCCGCCATCCAGGCCGGAGTCCTCCAGGGCGACGTCAAGGACGTGCTTCTGCTCGACGTCACTCCGCTGTCGCTCGGGATCGAGACCCTGGGCGGGGTCTTCACCCGGATGATCGACCGCAACACGACCATCCCGACCAAGAAGTCGCAGACCTACTCGACCGCCGAGGACAATCAGAACGCGGTCACCATCCGGGTCTTCCAGGGCGAGCGCGAGATGGCCGCGGACAACAAGATGCTCGGCCAGTTCGATCTCGTCGGAATCCCGCCGGCGCCGCGCGGAGTGCCGCAGGTCGAGGTCACTTTCGACATCGACGCCAACGGCATCGTCAACGTCTCCGCAAAGGACAAGGGCACCGGCAAGGAGCAGCAGATCCGGATCCAGGCCTCGGGCGGCCTCGCCGATTCCGACATCGAGAAGATGGTCCGCGAAGCGGAGCAATTCGCCGAGGAGGACAAGAAGCGCCGCGAGGGCGCGGAAGCGAAGAACAGCGCCGAGGGCCTTGCTCACAGCACCGAAAGGCAGCTGGCCGAGCATGGCGACAAGATCGACGAGGCTCTGAAGACCGAGATCCAAGCCGCCATCGACGAGACCAGGACGGCGATTCAGAGCAACGACGTCGAAGCGATGAAGTCCAGGACCGCCGCCCTCAGCCAGGTTGCGATGAAGCTCGGCCAGGCGATCTACGAGAAGGAGCAGGCCGGAGCGGCCGGCGGCGCTTCGGACGATTCCGGCGCGGCCCCGGGCGCGGAGACCGCTGCTTCCGAGGAAGAGGTGGTCGACGCCGAATTCTCCGAGGTCGACGACGAAAACAAGGGCTGAGTCATGTGCAGCGCCGTCATGCCGGCGAAGGCTGGCATCCCAGCGAGGAAAGGCTCGAGCCTGCCCGCTGGGACCCCAGCCTCCGCTGGGGTGACGGCCTGTGGGGGCCGTCATGGTTGAAAGTGATTATTACGAGCTGCTCCAGGTCGAGCGCGGCGCCGACGAGCGGACCCTGAAGACGTCCTATCGCCGGCTCGCCATGGAATGTCATCCGGACCGCAATCCGGGCTGCAAGGATTCGGAAGCCCGGTTCAAGGCGATCAACGAAGCCTATGACTGCCTGAAGGACCCGCAGAAGCGCGCCGCCTACGACCGCTTCGGCCACGCCGCCTTCCGCAATGGCGGAATGGGCGGAGCGGGGGCGCAGGATTTCGGGTCCTTCTCCGACATATTCGAGAATATCTTCGGCGAGTTCATGAACGGCCAGCAGGCCGATCGCCGCTCAAACGCGCTTCGGGGTTCGGACCTTCGCTACGATTTGGAAATAAGCCTCGAGGACGCCTTCGCGGGCAAGCAGGTCGAATTGAGGATCGACACCACCGCCAAATGCGAGCCCTGTGGCGGCTCCGGGGCCAAGTCGGGCACCGGCGCTCGCACCTGCAACATGTGCCACGGCCGGGGCCAGGTCCGCGCCCAGCAGGGCTTCTTCGTCGTCGAGCGCACCTGCCCGACCTGCCGCGGAGTCGGTGAGGTCATCGCCGATCCGTGCGACAAGTGTCGGGGCGAGGGGCGGGTCGAGCGCCAGCGCTCGCTCGACGTCCGGATCCCCGCCGGGGTCGACGAAGGAACGAGGATCCGTCTCGCCGGGGAAGGCGAGGCCGGCGTTCGCGGCGGGCCCGGCGGCGATCTTTACATCTTCGTCCATCTCGCCCGGCATTCCTTTTTCCAGCGCCAGGGCACGACCCTGTTCGTCCGCTGCCCGGTCAGCATCACCACCGCCGCTCTCGGCGGAACGATCGAGGTGCCCGGCCTCGACCGGCAGAAGCATTCGATCCAGATTCCTGCCGGGATCCAGTCCGGCAAGCAGCTCAGGAAGCGCGGCGCAGGTATGCCGGTCATCAACGGCCGCGGCCATGGCGACATGGTCGTCCAGGTCGAAGTCGAGACTCCGACAAGGCTGAGCGCGAAGCAGCGCGAGCTCCTCGAGGAGTTCCGGGCCACCGAGACGGGCGAGGAATGCCCGGCGAGCAAGAGCTTCTTCGGCAAGCTCAAGGGCCTGTTCGACGCCTAAACCGCCCCCCTGCTGCGCATGGGAAAGAAAAGGAGCGCGCCTCCGGCCTCGAAACGGCTACGCTCCCCCCATGCGCATCCTCCTTGCCTTACTCGCCCTCGCTACCGCCGGCTCCGCGATCGCCTCGGAACACCGCTCCACCTTTGCCAATCCTGTCGTAAACTCGGACTTCCGGGATCCGGCGATCCTTCGGGCCAGGGACGGCTTCTATTACGCCTACGCCACCCAGGCCGTGCGCGACGGCAAGTGGGTCAACCTCCAGGTCGCCCGCTCGAGCGATCTTTTCGCCTGGGAGCCTCTCGGCGACGCGCTCCCGGTCAAGCCCGGATGGGCGAGCAAGACCCAGGATTTCCGGGCCCCGCACGTCGCCGAGCATCTGGGGCGCTACTATCTCTATTATTCGGCCAGGTCCGACGAAGCTTCGGCCGACGACAGGAAGGGCCAGTGCCTCGCCGTCGCCACAGCGGACCGTCCCGAGGGGCCGTTCACCGACATGGGCCGACCGCTCGAATGCGGCCCGGGCGTCGTCAACATCGATCCGATGTCGTTCGAGGACGGCGCGACCGGCGCCCGACTGCTCTATTGGGGCTCCGGCTCCGGCCCGATCAAGGTGCGCGAGCTGGCGCGGGACCGACTCTCCTTCGCTCCGGGCAGCAAGGCGATCGACCTCATCCACCCGGTCAAGAACTCACCCGATCGCACCCTCGTCGGAGCGCCCTGGGTCGAGCATCGCGGCGGCCTCTATTACCTCTTTTACTCGGGCGGCGATTGCTGCGGCAGCGGCGTTCACAACGCCGTAATGGTGGCGCGCTCGGAAAGCGCCACGGGCCCGTTCGAGCTTCAGCCGGCCATTCTGCTCGAGCGCGCCTCTAACTGGATCGGCCCGGGCCACGCCAGCGTGATCGACGACGCTCATGGCGAGAGCTGGATCGTCTATCATGCGGTCGATTCGGCCCGGCCCGGGACGAAGCCGATCGACGAGGCCGGCTCGAAACGGGTCATGCTCCTCGACCACCTCGTCTGGACCGATGACTGGCCGCAGGTGAAAGGACCGACCAGCGGACCGCAACGGCGCCGCTATCCGGAGCGCTGGGCGAAAGACTGAGGTCGTTCAGCCCCGCCTGGGGATTTCCAGCCCGCGCTGCACCGCCGGCCGCGCCAGCCCCCGTTCCAGCCAGGCCGGGACGTTGGTGAGGCTGTCGAAGTCCACAAGCTCGCGCGCCTCATAGAAAGTGACGAGGTTACGCACCCAGCCGAGCGTGGCGATGTCGGCGATGCTGTAGTCGCCCATGATCCACTCGCGCTCCTCGAGCCGGCCTTCCAGGACCCCGAGCAGCCGCTTCGATTCGCCGACGTAGCGCTGGAGCGGGCGCTTATCCTCGATCGCCTTGCCGGCGAAGCGGTTGAAATAGCCTACCTGGCCGAACATCGGCCCAATTGCCGCCATCTGGAAAAAGACCCACTGAACCGTCTCCCAGCGCCGCTGCGGATCGGCGGGGATGAGCTGCCCGGTCTTTTCGGCGAGATAGAGCAGGATCGCCCCCGATTCGAATAGACCGAAGGGCTTTCCGGCGGGGCCGTCGGGGTCGAGGATCGCCGGAATCTTCCCGTTCGGGTTGAGCGAGAGGAATTCCTCCGTCCAGGTCTCGTTCTTCGCGATGTCGACCAGATGCGGCTCGTAGGGGAGCCCGGTTTCCTCCAGCATGATCGACACCTTCACGCCGTTGGGCGTGTTCAGCGAGTAGAGCTGAAGGCGGTCCGGATGCTCGGCGCGCCAGCGGGCGGCGATTGGGAAGGCGGAAAGATCGGTCATCAGCGCTCCTCTTGTTCCCCGGCGATTGCCGGGGCCCGGCTTCACCGTCGCGACGACTGGGCCCCGGCCTTCGCCGGGGAGCTAACTTCCGAACACCCGCTCGAAGATCGTGTCGACATGCTTCATATGATAGCCGAGGTCGAAGCTCTCCTCGAGTTGCTCGGCGGGAAGCAGGGCCGAGACTTCGGGATCGGCCTTGAGCAGCTCCAGCAGCGACAAGGCGCCGCCACTCTCCCACACCTTCATCGCGTTTCGCTGGACCAGGGTATAGGCCTGCTCGCGGCTGGCGCCGGCCTGGGTGAGGGCGAGGAGGACCCGCTGCGAATGGACGAGGCCGCCCATGAGGTCGAGGTTCCTGCGCATCCGCTCCGGATAGACGAGCAACTTGTCGATCACTCCGGTGAGGCGGGCGAGGGCGAAGTCGAGGGTCACCGTCGAGTCCGGGCCGATATAGCGCTCGACCGAGCTGTGGCTGATGTCGCGCTCGTGCCAGAGGGCGACATTCTCCAATGCCGGATTGACGTAGCCGCGCACCATCCGGGCGAGGCCGGTGAGATTCTCGGTCAGGATCGGATTGCGCTTGTGCGGCATCGCCGACGAGCCCTTCTGGCCGGGCGAGAAATATTCCTCCGCTTCCAGCACCTCGGTCCGCTGGAGGTGGCGGACCTCGGTCGCCAGACGCTCGACCGACGAGGCGATCACGCCCAAGGTCGCGAAGAACATTGCGTGACGGTCGCGCGGGATCACCTGGGTCGAGATCGGCTCGATCCTGAGGCCCATCTTGGCCGCGACATGCGCTTCGACCCGGGGGTCGACGTTGGCGAAGGTGCCGACGGCGCCCGAGATGGCGCAGGTCGCGATCTCGTCGCGCGCCGCGACCATCCGTGCCCGCGCCCGGCCGAACTCGGCATAAGCGAAAGCGAGCTTCAGGCCGAAGGTCACCGGCTCGGCATGGATTCCGTGGCTCCGGCCGATGGTCGGGGTGAGCTTATGCTCGATCGCCCGGCGCTTCAGAACCTCGAGCAGGGCGTCGAGATCGTCGATCAGAAGGTCGGACGCCCGCTTCAGCTGAACCGCGAGGCAGGTGTCGAGAACGTCCGAGCTCGTCATCCCCTGATGGAGGAATCGCGCCTCGGGCCCGACATGCTCGGCGACGCTGGTCAAAAAGGCGATGACGTCGTGCTTCACCTCCGCCTCGATCGTGTCGATCCGCTCGACGTCGAAGCCCCCTTTCGCCCAAACCGCCTCGGCCGCCTCGCGCGGAACGATGCCGAGCCCGGCCATCGCGTCCAGAGCGTGCGCCTCGATCTCGAACCAGATCCGGAAGCGGGCTTCGGGCGCCCAGATGCTGCTCATCTGCGGCCGCGAATAGCGGGGAATCATCGGCGCTCCTGTCTGCTTCGAGGAGAGGGGCGCGTAGCAAAGTCATGGTGGGGCTTCAATGCGAGGAGGGGCAATCCTCCCCGCGCGAAGCGGGGGGAGGGGGACCAGGCGAAGCCTGGTGGAGGGGTAGCTGGCAGGAGCCTGCGCCATTTACCCCTCCCCCACCCAGCGGGTGGTCCCCCTCCCCATCTGCGATGGGGAGGACTTCTCGTCAGATCAGCCCCAGCGACCGCATGCTGGCGCAGGTCCTCGCCCCGACGATGACATGGTCGTGGACCGAAATGCCGAGCGGACGCCCCGCCTCCACGATCTCGCGGGTCAGCCTGATGTCCTGCTGGCTCGGCTGGGGGTCGCCGCTCGGGTGGTTGTGGACGAGGATGATCGCGGTGGCGTGATATTCGAGCGCGCGGCGGATCACCTCGCGGACGTAGACCGCGGCCTCGTCGACCGAGCCTTCGGACATCGGCTCGTTGCGGATCAGCATGTTGCGGGCGTTGAGATAGAGGATACGGACTCGCTCGATGGCGAGCGCTCCCATGTCGGCTCGAAGATAGTCGAGCAGGGCCTGCCAGCTTCCGAGCACCGGCTGGTCCATCACCTTCGATTCGAGAAGCCGAAGCGCCGCCGCCTGGGCGATCTTGATCGCCGCGGCGGCGCCTTCGCTGACGTCGCCGACCCTCATGATCGCCTCGGCATCGGCCGAGAGCAGCCTGCCAAAGCCTCCGAAATCGTGGATCAGCTTTTTCGCCAGCGGCTTGGTGTCCCGGCGGGGCAAGGCAAGCGCAAGCAGATATTCAATAAGCTCATGTTCCAGGAGGGCCTCCGGCCCGCCCTCGAACAGGCGTCTCCTCAGCCGGGCGCGATGGCCTCGGCCGTCGAGGGACTCGTCGGCCATCAGCAATGATTAAGCTTGACGGCGCTCTTAGGCAAACCGCTTTGCCGCCGCCGCCGTGGAAGGTAACGGAGGCGGAACGGGAGCGGGTCGACGGAGGTTGAGGACGCCGGTGGACGAAGAGGCGGGAGTGACGGCGAAGCGGCGCCCGGTGAAGCGGCTGACGGCGATAGTCCTGCTCGCCCTCGTCCTGCTCGCCCTCCTCATCGCCTGGAGCCAGCGCCGGCCGATCGCCGCCGACTTCATCGACCGCGAGCTTGCCCGCCGCGACGTCCGAGCCACCTATGAGGTGAAGAGCATCGGCTTTCGAACCCAGCGCCTCGAGAATCTCGTCATCGGCGATCCGCGCAACCCCGATCTCACCGCTCGCTGGGTCGAGATCCGCCTGAGCTGGGGCCTGCGCCGGCCCAAGGTGGATTTGATCACCGCCCGCGGAGTCCGGCTCAACGCGCGGCTGGGCGAAGACGGAAGGATCCGCCTCGGGGAGATCGACAAGCTGCTTCCGCCGCCCTCCGGCCTTCCGTTCCGATTCCCGGACCAGGATGTCGACATCGCCGATTCCAGCATCCGCTTCGACACCCCGGCGGGCCGGGTCGGAATCGCTCTGGAAGGGAAGGGCAATCTCGCCGACGGCTTCCGCGGGCGGATGGCGGCGGCGGCGGACAGCCTTCGGCCCGGCAGCTGCCGGATCGACGGCGTGAGGGGCCGCTGGGCGGTCGCCGTCTCCGATCTGAAGCCGAGCTTCCGGGGCCCCGCCCGGGCCGCCCGCCTGGCCTGCGGGGAGCGGTTGGCGGTGAGCGGGATCGGTGCCGACCTCGATGTCGGACTCGCCCCGGGACTGGACAGCTGGAAGGGAAGCACCTCTCTCCGCGCCGAGCGGCTTCGAGCGGGCTCGACCCTGTTGACCGGGCTTCGCGGACGGCTCGGCCTGGCCGGCAATGCACGGATGACCGGCGGCGCCCTCGACCTCGAATCCGCCGCCTCGCGGGTAGGCGGGTTCACCGCCGCGCGCTCGGGGATCGAGGGCCGCTACGGCCTGTCGCTCGCCAATGGCGGCTTCACCCTGCTCGGCGATGCGAGCGCGCGCGGCGTTTCGGCGAAAGGTCCGCTGGCCGGCGCCGTCGCCGCGCTCGGCTCGGCCGGCGGCACTCCGCTGGAGCCGATCGGAGACGCGCTCGCGACCGCCTTGTCGCGCGCCGCCGCCGGCCTGGATGCCTCGGCGGCGCTCCGGCTGGTCAACGGCAGGGGTTTCGGCGGGGTGCGATTCGAGCGGCTGAACGCGACCGCGCGCAGCGGCGCACGGGTCGAGCTCGGGAGCGGGGAGGGGCTGACCTATTACTGGCCGAGCGGCCTCGCCCGGCTCGACGGCGACCTCGCGGTCTCCGGCGGCGGCTTTCCGGCGATGAAGCTCAGCCTCGACCAGCCCCGGCCGGGAGGCCCGGTAAGCGGCACCGGCCGGATCCAGCCGATGCGCGTCGGCAATTCGAGGCTCGCCCTCGCCGACATAAGCTTCACCGCCGGGCCCGGTGGGGACACTAGGATCGCGACCGTGGCGACGATCGACGGACCCCTGGACAATGGCTGGGTGCGCGGCCTCGTGCTTCCCGTCTCCGGCCGTCTCGACGGCCGCGGCGGCTTCGCCTTCGGCACGGGCTGTACGTCCGCGCGGTTCGAGGCGCTTCAGGTCGGCACCGTCCGCCTCGGCCGGACCCTGCTTCCCCTCTGCCCGACCGGCCGGGCGCTCGTCTGGAAGGCGCCCGGGGGGAGAGTCATGGGCGGCGCCGAGCTTCGGTCGCCCCGATTCGCCGGAACGCTCGGCGCCTCGCCGTTCAGGGTCGCCGGGAGCCGTCTCGGCTTCGGCCTTGCCGGCCCGGGCTTCACTGCCTCCGACCTGGAGGTCCAGCTCGCCGCCCACCGCTTCGACCTCGACTCGCTCACCGGCGATTTCGGCAAAGGCGGCGTTTCCGGCCGCTTCGCCGGCCTCTCCGGCAAGGTCGCCAACGTCCCGCTGCTGATGAGCCAGGGCAGCGGAACCTGGACCATGAAGGGGACCGACCTCTCGATGGCCGGCGAGATGCGAGTCGCCGACGAGGTCGATCCGCCCCGCTTCCACCCCCTCGTCACCCGCGACTTCCGCCTGACCCTCGCCGACAACAGGATAGAGGCCGGCGGCTGGCTCGACGATCCGGAGACCGGAACCCGGATCGTCCGGGCCGATATCGGCCACAGCCTCGCCACCGGCCGGGGCCGGGCGACTCTCGACGTCCCCGGAATCCGCTTCGACGAGGATTACCAGCCCGAGCAGCTCACCCGCCTCACCACCGGAGTCATCGCCCTGGTGAACGGAGTCCTGAAAGGGCGGGGCGAGATCGGCTGGGACGAGACCGGCTCGCGCTCCACCGGCACCTTCTCGACCGACGACATGGACTTCGCCGCCGCCTTCGGGCCGGTCGAGGGGCTCTCCACGACGCTCCATTTCACCGACCTGCTCGGCCTGGTCAGCGCCCCCGGCCAGGAAGCCGAGGTCGGCCTCGTGCGAGCGGGAATCGACGTTCTCGACGGCCGCATACGCTATCAGCTCCTCCCCGGAATGCAGGTGAGGGTCGAGAGCGGGCGCTGGCCCTTCGCCGGCGGCGAGCTCATTCTCGAGGAGACATTGCTCGATTTCTCCAAACCTTCGGCCAAGCGCCTGACCTTCCGGGTCGAAGGCCTCGACGCCGCGCTCTTCATCCAGAAGATGGAATTCGCCAACATCACCGCCACCGGCACGTTCGACGGAATCATCCCGATGGTCTTCGACGAGCGCGGCGGCCGGATCGTCGGCGGCCGACTCGTCGCCCGACCGGAGGGCGGGACCCTCTCCTATATCGGCGAGCTCACCGACAAGGAGCTCGGGGTCTATGGCAAGCTCGCCTTCGACGCCCTGAAGTCGATGCGCTATTCGAAGCTGACCATCGCCCTCGACGGCTCTCTCGAAGGCGAGTTCGTCGCGGGGATCGAGCTCGACGGCATAGCCCGCGATCCCGTGCTGACCTCGGCCCCCTCCGGCGGGATCAGCGGAATGGTCGCCAGCCGGGCGCTCGGCCAGCTCGCCAAGATACCCTTCGAGTTCAACATCACCGTCAAGGGTCCCTTCCGTGCCCTGATCGGGACGATGCGCTCGCTCCACGACCCCACCTTGCTCATCCAGTCGACCCTGCCGGACCTGATCCGTGGGCGTCCGGACGAGCCTCCCGTTGTTCAGCCCCAGGAAAGCGAGATTGTGCGATGAAGCGGTCGATGTTGACGTTACTGCGTGACGATTCGACGCAGGGCGCGATGAGACGGATGAAGATCCTCCTCGCCGCGCCGGTGGTTCTCATGTCGGCCGGGTGCGTTCAGGTGAGCGCCCCGGAGAAGCCGATCGAGATCAACCTCAATATCAATATCAGGCAGGAGGTCGTCGTCCGTCTCCAGCAGGACGTGCGCGATCTCATCAAAGAGAATCCGGGAGTGTTTTGACATGAGCCGCCATCTGAAACTGATCCTCGCCGCGGGCATCGGGCTGGGCGCCGTGCTTGGCACGACCACCGCTTACGCCATGCTTCAGGACGCCTCGGCCCAGCTTCGAGCCTCCGGTCAGGTCGGCGAGCAGGCCGACGGCTATCTCGGCCTCGTCGGCTCGGCTCCGGCCGCGGTTCGCGCCCAGGTCGATTCGGTCAACATCAAGCGCCGCGCCTATTATACCGATCTCGCTGCCAAGCGCGGCGCCAAGATCGAGGAGGTCGCCGCCACCACCGCCTGCGAGCTGTTCCGGACCAAGGTCGCCCCCGGCCAATATTATCGCCTCCCCGACGGAGTCTGGCGCCAGCGCGACGGCTCCACGCCGATACCGCTGCCGAGCTATTGCGGGTAGGGCGACAAATTCCTCCCCGCGAAATCGCGGGGAGGACTTATGCCGCACCGCACCATCCGTGTTGACTTGACCCACCCCCCTTCCTAAAGGGGCGGCGCCTCGGCGGGGTTCGTTCGCCGGCATGTCCTAGCACCCTCAACAGCCCGCTCCCCAGCGCCGCTGCCCATGGAAGAAAGACATGGCGGAAGACGAGCCCCGGCAGGACCCGAAGCTTTCCCCGGACGCGCGGCTCGACTCGCTCGAAGAGCGATTGAAGGACGCGCAGGCGGCGGAAGCGGCGAGGACCGGCGTGAAGCAGCGCCCGCCGCGGACTGGCCAGCGCCAGGGGATGCGCATCCTCTCGGTGATGTTCAGCTACCCGCTCGGGAGCGCCCTGATCGGTTGGGTGATCGATCGGGTGGCGGGCACGCAGGGTATCTGGGTGGCGATGCTGTTCCTCGGGTTCGGCGCCGCCATGTGGGAAGTTTGGAAGATTTCGAAGCAAAAGCCCGAATAGCGGGCCGAGGGACGTAAAGAGTGGCGGCCGAAAGCAAGATCGACCCGATGCACCAGTTCCAGATCAGCCCGCTCGTGGGCGATCTGGACGGGACCCCGTTCGTCTTCACCAACAGCGCCTTGTGGATGCTCGTCGTCCTCGCACTGATCTGGATTTTCATGCTCGGCGGGATGAAGCGCGAGCTCGTCCCCGGCCGCTGGCAGGTGATGGTCGAGGGGGTCACCGGCTTCATCCATTCGATGGTGACGACGAACATCGGCCCCGAAGGGCGGGCCTACATGCCCTGGGTGTTCACCGTCTTCATGTTCATCCTGTTCGCCAATCTGATCGGGCTGATGCCCTTCGCCCTGCTCGGCGCGCATCCGTTCACGGTCACCAGCCAGTTCACCGTCACCGGGATCATGGCGATCATCAGCTTCTCCATCGTCCTGATCGTCGGCTTCTGGAAGCACGGCTTCCACTTTTTCTCCCTGTTCATTCCGCACGGCACGCCCAAGGTGATGCTGCCGATGATCTTCCTGATCGAACTGCTCTCCTTCCTGGTCCGCCCGTTCAGCCTCGCGCTCCGGCTTTTCGTCGCGATGATCGCCGGCCACATCCTCGTCGAAGTGTTCGGAAGCTTCGTCGTCCAGGGGATCAACGCCGGCGGAATCGGTCCCGCGGTCAGCCTCCTGTCCTTCATCTTCATCATCGGCGTGATGGCGCTCGAGATCCTGGTCTGCGCCATCCAGGCCTATGTCTTCGCCCTTCTGACGTCGCTCTACATCAACGACGCGGTCAACCTTCACTAGCTTTCGAACCGCTTTTCCCAAGGAGATTGTCATGGATTTCGCATCTGCCCAGGTCATCGGCGCCGGTCTTGCCGCGATCGGCGTCGGCGCCGCCGCGGTCGGCGTCGGCAACGTCTTCGGCTCGTTCCTCGAGAGCGCGATCCGCAACCCGGCCGCCGCCGACAGCCAGCAGGGCCGCCTGTTCATCGGCTTCGCCGCCGCCGAGCTTCTCGGCCTCATCGCCTTCGCAGTGGCGATGATCATCCTCTACGCCCGCTAGGAAGGATTGGGGACAGTTACCGTAACTGTCCCCTCTTGAAGCCATGCCCCAGATCAATCAGCTGGCCGACGCCGCTTACTCGCAGTTCTTCTGGCTGCTGCTGGTGCTCGCCATCCTCTATTTCGGCATCGGCCGGATGATGCTTCCCAAGGTCCAGTCGACGGTCGAGATGCGCGACCAGCGAATCGCCGGCGATCTCGCCGCCGCCCAGGCCGCGCGCGAAGCGGCCGAGAGCACCGAGGCCGCCTATCGCGCCCGGATGGATTCGAGCCGGGCCGAAGGGCTGAAGGTCGCCCAGGCCGCCAAGGTGTCGAGCGCCAAGGCGACCGAGGAGCGGATGAAGGCGGCAAACGAGGAATTGGGGGCGAAGGTGGAAGCCGCCGAGGCCCGGATCCGCGCCGCCGCCGAGGCGACCCTCGGCGAGATCGAGAGCGTCGCCGCCGAGGCCGCTCGCGAGATGGTCGAGCGGCTCGCGGGCGTTTCGGTCGACGGCGACGAGGCCGCGCGCGCGGTCAGGAATGCGATGACCCATGGCTGAGGAAACCCCCCAGGACGTCCACCTCCGCGAGCCGGGCGCCGAGTCCGCCCCGGCCGGAGTCGTCGGCGCTCCGGAGCATCACGAGCTCCCCACCGCCCTGGGCCTCGACGCTCCGCAATGGATCGCGCTCGCGATGGTCGTGGTCTTCGCCATCCTGCTGTGGAAGCGGGTCCCGGCGCTGATCGGCAAGGCGCTCGACGTGAAGATCGCCGCGATCCGGTCCCAGCTCGACGAAGCCTCCCAGCTTCGCTCCGAGGCGGAGTCGATCAAGGCGGAATATGAAGCCAAGGCGGCTTCGGCCGACGCCGAAGCCGCTGCCCTCCTCGCCCGGGCCCAGGTCGAGGCCGAGGGCATCGTCCGCCAGGCCGAAACCGATGCCTCGGCCCTGGTCGAGCGCCGCGGCCGCATGGCCGAGGACAAGATCGCCGCCGCCGAACGCTCCGCCCTCGACCAGGTCCGCGCCAAGGCCGCAGCCGCCGCCGCCGCCGCCGCCGCGAGCCTGATCCGCGAGAAGCTCGACGCCGGCGCCGACAAGGCTTTGGTCGACCGAACGATCCAGGGATTGAGCCGGACAAACTGACCTGCCGCGCCCGCGCGCGACCCGATGTCTCCCGCGGCCGCGACGGCCGGATGGATATTCGGCTGAATAGCTGTTAAGGACCCCGCCACGATCGCTGGGGGGCGTCGACGTGTGGGGCTGGGCGAAATCGGGAAAATTGGCCGGACAGGCCTTTCGCAGGGCGCTTGCGCGCACTCTGGTCGTCGTCGCCATCTTGATCCTCAACCCGTTTGGCGTCGTCGAATGGAGCGACCTGCGCAGCCGCGCCGTGTGGCAGAACATCAACGCCGACCATTACGGCAGCGAGGGCGCCGGCCGCCGGCAGATCACCGTGGTCGAGCTCGATCAGGCCAGCCTCGAGAGCGCTGCGCCGGTCGACACCGCGCCCGATTCCATCCACTTGCTCAACATATTCAGGACCGTCCACAACGACCGGGCCTATAATGGGGACGGGGGCCTGCCGCGCGCCCTGTTCATCGACCTGCTGCTCGGCCACCTGGCGCCCGACGGCGTAAGCCAGCAGCAATTGCTCGACTTCGACAGCTTCGGAGCGAAATGCCCCGAGGCGCTCGGCGACCGGCTCGATTACGCCAATCCGGACGATGTCTCGCCTTTTGCCTGCATGGTGCGCGGCATCGCCGAGATGACCGCTTATGATGCGTGGCGCGACGACGACGCTTGCGTGAAGGCCAACCCGGTCGGCCGTATCCACTGCATCCTGAAAGCCAAGGGCACTCCGGTCCTGATCGCGAGCAGCGTCGATCCGGCCCAGCGAAAGGCGCCGTTCGTCTCCGCCGGCGATGCCGCGCTCGCCGCCGTCGCCGTTTCCGTTCCGGTCCTCGTCAAAGACCGGGCCTATCCGCTCGTCCATCCGCGCGATTCGTTGGCGCGGGAAAATGCCCATTATTCGGTTTATCCGGCGGCTCTGCTCTACACGGCCTTCTGCAGTCGCGGCGGCGATTGCGAAACTCAGCCTCATATCGGGCCGACCGACAGCTCCGATCCTTCGGAACCCGAATGGCGCTCCTCTTACTGGGGATGGAGAAGCGATTTCGAGCGGCCGATGGAGGTCTTCTGGGGAGTCGGCGCAAAGGACCGGTTCACCAATGCGGTCGATTCGGCGAGCGGCGGCCTTTACGAGCGGGACTGCCGGCCCGCCGACCGCCGCTGGGGCCTGTTCAGGGCGTTCTTCACGAACCTCGTGTCGGGCGTGGCGGTCGGCGGATCGCCGCCCTGCGTCTATACGCATTCGCTGCCTTATCGGCTGCTTCGCTGGCCGCGGAACGGCGGGCCGGAAAAGCTTCGCTCGGCGGCCTTGGCCGACAAGATCGTCCTCATCGGAATGTCCACGGCCGACAGCAACGATTTCATCGAGGCCGGATCCCATGGCCGGCTGCCCGGTGTCTTCTATCACGCGATGGCGCTCGACAATCTGATCGAGCATGGCCCGGCCTATTCGCCGGTCCCCGATCCAATACTGCCCCCGCTGAGCTTGACCGACCGCGATGTTCAGAACGCCCTTGCCGCCCTGCTGATATTGTTCGTCGGCGCCCTGTTCACGGTCTACGAACGGGAGCGTTCCGACCGCACGGCGGCGGAGGCGCTGGGCCGGATGATGCTCCGCTCGGCCCTGCTGACCGTGGCTGCGGCGGCCGTGATCTTGTCTTTGCTCTATCTGGTGACCGGGTCCGCGCTGCTCGACAGATTCAACTTCGTAGCTTTGTCGCTTGTAGCACTGTTGGAAATAATTAAGGTGGCTTTCGTCCTCGCGCGTCCGATTCTTGTGAGAATTGGCGAGACCAATTCCATGGTTCGCGTTTTACTCGGCATTCAAAGCGAATCGCCTGCACGGCGACGACGTAAGGGGGGATCCGATGCTTCAGTTCCTGTTGGCGCTTCTGCTCGGCGGCGCCGCCGCAAGTCCGGCGGTGACCGGGTACAAAGTATCCCCACTGACCCTTTATGACGGCAACAGCGTCGCAATCGACAAGATGACGACCAAGGAATTGCCGAAACCGCCGATCGCGATCACCGGTACGAACGAATTCGGCTATATAGAAATCCAGCTCAATGGCCGGGCCGTGTTCGTCAGCCCCGCCGACGTGAAGCATAATCTGGTCTATTGCAGCGCCGGCGCCCCGGCGCGCCGTGGCGCCGGCGAATTCTTGGGAGGAGTGCGCCCGATCGGGGCTCGCAAGGGCGCCGCCGGCGACGATCTGCCGTGCATTCCGAGAGATTGATGATTGGAATCCGCCGTCCCGGACCGCGTTCGGTCGCCCTGCTCGCTGCCGCGGGTCTGGCCTTCGCCCCCGTCGTCGAAGCCGGCGCCGAATGCCTGCCGGGGATGTGCGGCTTCACCGAAAACGGCAAGAAAGGTCCCTTCGTCCAATTCCGGGTCGATCCGGCCGATCTGGCGAAAGCGGACGGAGCGATCGCCGGCGGATCGAGCAGCGAGGGGCTTCTCGCCGCCCAGTCGGTCAACCGCGGCCAGCTCTACGGCACCGGCCTCTCGATGCGGCAGACCGAGGCCAAGCTGTCCGAGATGCTCAACCGGATCGCGGGAGGATGGAAGCATCGTCCGACCGGGGCGCTTCGCGTGCGCATCGTCGGCTCGCCCAGCTTCGTTCCGCAAAGCTTCGCCGACAACGTCATCGTGGTACCGTTCGGAGTGTTGAACCGGGCTCAGACGGACGAGCAGGTCGCCTGGCTGCTGGCCCACGAATACAGCCATCTCGCACTCGGCCATTTCGCCCGGGAAGCGCGCGCGAAGAAGCGCTCGCGCAATATCGGCCAGGCCGTCGGAGCGATCGACACCCTGCTGCTGCTCGCCCAGCATCGCGTTGACAACCGGGGCGGCGACATCCGGATCTACCAGGTGAACGACAAGGGGATGAACGCCCTGGGCGACACGATCTGGGCGCGGAGCCGCCAGCTGGAGGGCGCCTTGTCGCTGTTCGGCGGCTTCTTCTCGCGCGCCGACGAGGACAAGGCCGACGTCGCCGGGCTGGATCTCGCCGTGGCTGCCGGATATTCGCACAATGGAGCGCTCAACGCGCTCAACATCATCGAGACGGATCAGCGGGCCAACGCGACCTTGCTCGATCAGATCGGCAAGGATCTGGGCGGCTATGCGAAACGCTCCGGATCGGCGGCCGTGGGCTCGATCGGCCAGTCGACCGACCTCGGCGCGCTCGCCACCGGCTGGTTCAAGGATCTCGCCGAAAACGCTCTGGTCATCGGGTTCGGCAAGCTGAAGAAGGCGTACAGCGCTCAGCATCGCCCTCCCGACAAGCGGGCGGAGGGTATCCGCAAATATTACAAGAACGCCTATGACGACGCGCCCGGCCATCCGCCGACCCGGGCCTGGCTGACCCAGGTTCGCGGCACGCCCGAGTTTCGCGAAGCCGCGACAGCGGTCGACGCCCATACCCGCGCCCTCGTCAGCATCGGGGCCGACAATCCGGTTCAGGCCCAGCTCGATCTCCAGCCCGCGCTCACGACCCGTTATGCGACGACGCCCTACATCCTGAACCTGCAGGCGCGGATATTCGAGAAGCAGGGCAATCTGCGCGGCGCGGAGTCCGCCTACAGCAAGGCCGCGCGCTTTTCGGAGGCGCCGGTGCGGCCGGTGAGGACTCCGGTGCGCAGGGGCAAGGGAAAGCGTCCGGCGCCCAAGCCCGCCGCGCCGCCGCCGCCGCCGTTCGTCTCGAAGGATCCGTATCTCGAGCAAAATCTGCAGGGTTTCGTGGATCATGTTTCGCTGCTCGTTCGGATGAACAACCACGGCAAGGCTCTCGCCACGATCGGTGAGGCGAAGCGCCGCTTCGGGGACGATCAGGCCTTCCTGCCCAGCTACATCGCAATCTACTTCGAGACCCGTCAGCCCGAGATGCTGATCGCCGCCCTCAACCGTTGCACCGAAGTCGCCGATCCCGGGCTCGAGGAAAGGTGTCGCGCGTCGATGATGACCGATACGCAGCAGAAGAAATATTCGGAGCTGTCGCCGGCCGACCAGGCCAAGGTTCGGGCGGTGCTCGCGCGCACCTCGGCCAAGGCTCGAAGCGGCGGTCTGCTCAATCGGATCGGCGACGCCTTGAACCCGTCGGAGGAATAAGGCGCCCCTGCGCCGCGCGCCTGGGGTTCGGCGGTCAGAGGTTAGAGGTCAGCATTACCGACGCCATGCGCCACGCCGCATGCCCCATGTGCGACCCCTCCTCCGCACCGGGGAAAGGCGAAGGCGATTGGGCGGAAATCTTCGGCGGTCGGCATCGCCCGCCTTAACAAGGTAACCCCCGCCATCTAGATCGGCCCTGTGACCGACACGCCCCCCACCGACCGCTTCAACGAGGAGAAGTCCGCCTTCACGGTGCGCGGGTCCGATCAGCCGGACCTCGAGGCGGGCGTGGCGGCCATCCGCAAGGTCGTTAAGACGCTTCCGATCCGCCCCGGGGTCTACCGGATGCTCGATGCCAAAGGCGAGGTGCTCTACGTCGGCAAGGCGAGGGCGCTCAAGAACCGGGTGACCAGCTACACACAGGTCGCCCGACTCACCAAGCGGCTCCAGCGCATGGTCTCGCAGACCCGCTCGATGCAGATCGTCACCACCAACACCGAGTCGGAGGCGCTTCTGCTCGAGGCGCAGCTGATCAAGCGCTACCGGCCGCCCTACAACGTGCTCCTGAGGGACGACAAAAGCTTCCCCTTCATCCTCCTGCGCGAGGACCATCCCTATCCGCAGATCCGCAAGCATCGCGGCGCCAGGCGCCACAAGGGCCAATATTACGGCCCCTTCGCGAGCGCCGGCTCGGTCACCCGGACCCTGAACGCGCTCCAGAAGCTGTTCCTGCTTCGAAGCTGCACCGACACCTTCCTCGCCACCCGCAAGCGGCCCTGCCTGCTCTACCAGATCCGCCGCTGCTCGGCCCCCTGCGTCGGCCGGGTGACGCCCGAGGCCTATGCCGAGCTGGTCCAGGATTCGAAGGACTTCCTGGCCGGCAAGTCGAGCCAGGTGCAGCAGAAGCTGGCCGCCGCGATGAACCAGGCGGCCGAGGCGATGGATTACGAGCTCGCCGCCGTCTTCCGCGACCGGCTCCGTTCCCTGACCTTCATCCAGGGTTCGCAGGCGATCGCCGCCGAGGGGCTGGGCGACGCCGACATCTTCGCTTTGGCCTGCAAGGGCGGGACGATGTGCGTCCAGGCCTTCTTCATCCGCGGCGGCAATAATTGGGGCCACCGGAGCTTCTTTCCGGCCCACACCGCCGACGTCCCCGAGGCGGAGGTGCTCGCCCACTTCCTCATGCAATTCTACGAAGAGGTGCCGCCGCCCAGGCAGGTGCTTCTCGACCGCGAAGTGCCCGAGGCGGAACTGTTGGCCGAGGCGCTGTCGGAGCGCTCCGATCGAAAGGTGACCCTCAGGGTCCCCAGGCGCGGCGACCATGTCCGGATGATCCGCCAGGCCTCGCGCAACGCCGAGGAGGAACTGGACCGCCACCTGGCCGAGACCAGCACCCAGGCCAGGACGATGCGGGCGCTGACCGAATTGTTCGAGCTGTCCGAGCCTCCGGAGCGGATCGAGGTCTACGACAACAGCCACGTCATGGGCACCAATGCGGTCGGGGCGATGATCGTCGCCGGGCCGGAGGGCTTCCGAAAGAACCAGTATCGCAAGTTCAACATCAAGCGTCCCGAGACGGCGCCGGGCGACGATTTCGCGATGATGCGCGAGGTCCTCGGCCGCCGCTTCGCCCGGCTCGAGAAGGAGGATCCCGACCGGAGCCGCGGCGAATGGCCGGACCTGCTCCTGATCGACGGCGGCAAGGGCCAGCTCTCGGCGGTGGTCGAGACCCTCGAATGCGCGGGAATCCACGACGTGCCGGTGGTGGCCATCTCCAAAGGCCCGGACCGCAATGCCGGCCGCGAGGTGATGCACAGGCCCGACGGTCGCGAGATCACCTTGCCGACCAATTCGCCCGTCCTCTTCTACCTCCAGCGCCTCCGCGACGAAGCCCACCGCTTCGCCATCGGCGCCCACCGCACCAAGCGCGCCAAGAGCATGACCGCCAGTCCGCTCGACGAGGTCCCCGGAATCGGCCCGAGCCGGAAGCGGGCTCTGCTCATGCATTTCGGAACGGCGAAGGCGGTTCGGGGCGCGGCGCTCGAGGATCTGGAGAAGGCGCCCGGAATCTCGAAGACCATGGCCCGCGGCATCTACGATTATTTCCATCCGTCGGGGTAGGAGGGCGACAGATCCGTCATTGCGAGGAGCGCAGCGACGAAGCAATCCAGTGCGGCTTCAGCGCTGCACTGGATTGCTTCGCTTCGCTCGCAATGACGAAGGATCAACCCGACGCAAACTGCTATTCCCTCCTCGATGCACCTCCTCACCCCGGCCATCATCTGCGCGGTCCGTCCGCATGGCGAGCATGGTGCGATCGTCCGGGCGCTTACTCCGGCCGACGGCCTTCAGGCCGGTTTCGTCCGCGGCGGCCGCTCCCGCCGGCTTCGTCCGATCCTGCTCGCCGGCAATCTCGTCCAGGCCGAATATCGCGCCCGGACCGAGGATCAGCTCGCCCAGCTCAGCGTCGAGCTTGCCGCCAGCCGTGCCCCGCTGCTCGCCGAGGCGCTTCCGTCGGCGGCGATCGAATGGACGACCGCGCTCGCCGCCACCGCTCTGCCCGAAGGCCAGCCTTATCCCCGCCTCTACGAGGCCCTCGACGGCCTCCTCTCCGCGATCGAGGCGTCGCCGAGCGCCCGAAGCTGGGCTCCGTCCCTGGTGCGCTTCGAGCTGTTCGTGCTTGCCGAGCTCGGCTTCGGCCTCGACCTCACCGAATGCGCCGCCACCGGCGCGAGAGACGGCCTCGCCTTCGTCAGCCCCAAAAGCGGCCGGGCCGTCAGCGCCGGAGCGGCGGGCGGCTATCGCGACCGGCTCTTCCCGCTCCCGCTTTTGCTGCTCGGGGGCGGAGCGGCCGACTGGTCCGACATTTTGGCCGGGCTCCGAATCACCGGCCACTTCCTCGCCCGGGACGTCCTGATCGAACGCCAGTCCGAAATCCTCGCCGCCCGCGAGCGGCTGCTCGACCGGCTGAAAAGGGCGGGGGGGTAGGCCCATCATGTTCCCCGGCGAAGGCCGGGACCCAGCCTTTCTTCCGTGCCGCTGGACCCCGGCCTTCGCCGGGGAACTATTCGCCCCGTCGCTCCTCCAGCCAAACTCCGATCGCCTCAGCGATCCTCTCCGAAGCGCGCCCGTCGCCGAAGGGGAAAGCCGGCCGCGCCATGCGGGCATATTTCGCCTCGTCCGCCAACAGCCCGGCGACGGCGTCGAAAATGCGCCCCGGATCGGTCCCGACCAGCTCCAGATTGCCGGTCGCGAGCGCCTCGGGCCGCTCGGTGACGTTGCGAAGCACAAGCACCGGCCTGCCCAGCGCCGGCGCCTCTTCCTGGAGGCCGCCGCTGTCGGTCAGGATCAGCCAGCTCGAATCCATCAATCCCACCATCGCCCCATAGCCCTGCGGCTCCAGCAACTCGACATGCTCCACCCCGGCGAGCCCGTCTTCGATCCCGCCGCGCGCAGCCGGGTTGAGAGGGAGCGGCACCGTCACCCGGACCGGAAGCTCGGCCGTCATCCGCCGGATCGCCTCGCAGACGGAGCGCGCCGGCTCGTCCCGGTTCTCGCGACGGTGGCAGGTGACGAGGATCGGCCGGCGCTTCCGGTCGGGCGCCGGGTGCCCGATCCGCGCCCGGGCCTGGAGGAGCGCGTCGATGCCCGTATTGCCGGTGACGACGATCCTGCCCCTGACTCGCGGCTCCTGCCGCAGGTTCTTCGCAGACTCCTCGGTCGGCGCGAAGAGCAGCTCCGCCAGCGCGTCGATCGCGATCCTGTGGCCCTCCTCCGGCCAGGGCTGGTCGAGGTCGAACGAGCGAAGCCCGGCCTCGACATGGGCGAGCGGGATCCCGCAGTCGCGCGCCGCC
>JBAWCC010000040.1:0-3401 GCA_049590095.1 Allosphingosinicella sp.
GCGTTGCGGTGAAAGCGGGTATCTTGCCTCCCCGCGCGAAGCGGGGGGAGGGGGACCACCCGAAGGGTGGTGGAGGGGTAGCTGGCGCTGCCTCAGCGGATCGCGCGCGAACCCTCGGCTTCCGCGACTTCTACCCCTCCACCATGCTTCGCATGGTCCCCCTCCCCATCGCTGGCGCGATGGGGAGGCAAGTTCACGAGGCACATTCATGAACGAACTCACCAAGCTCACCGCCAAGGATTTCGCCACCGACCAGGAGGTGCGCTGGTGCCCCGGCTGCGGCGATTACGCCGTCCTGAAGGCGGTGCAGCGGACCATGCCCGAGCTCGGCGTCAGGCCGGAGAACACCGTCTTCGTCTCCGGCATCGGCTGCTCGTCGCGCTTCCCTTACTATATGGAGACCTACGGCTTTCACACCATCCACGGCCGCGCCCCAAGCTTCGCCACAGGCATCAAGCTGGCCCGGCCCGAGCTCGACGTCTGGATCATCACCGGCGACGGCGACGCTCTGTCGATCGGCGGCAACCACACGATGCACGTCCTTCGCCGCAACCTCGATTGCCAGATATTGCTGTTCAACAACGAGATATACGGCCTCACCAAGGGTCAATATTCGCCGACCAGCCGAGCCGGCACGCGCTCGCCCTCGACCCCCTTCGGATCGGTCGACCGGCCGGTCAGCCCCTGCGCCTTCGCTTTGGGCTCGGGCGCGCGCTTCATCGCCCGGGCCATCGACGTCCACAAGAATCTGCCCGAGGTGCTGAAGGCCGCCCACGCCCACAAGGGCGCGAGCTTCGTCGAAATCTACCAGAATTGCATCGTCTACAATGACGACGTCTTCGCGCCTTTTACCGCGAAGGAGAATGCCGGGCAGCAGCTCTGGCTGAAGGCGGGCGAGCCGATGCTGTTCAACGGCGGAGCCCGCGGAATCGCCTTGGACCGCGAGGCGCTGGCCCTGAAGGTCGTCGACGTGGAAGGCGGCGACTGGCAGTCGGCCGGAGTGCTCGTCCACGATCCCAGCAACCGCTCGGTCGCCCACATGCTGGTCGAGATGCCGTCCGGCCTCTTCCCGACCGCTCTGGGAGTGCTCTACGAGGACCCGGCCCCGACCTTCGAGAGCGCGGTGGTGCAGCAGAATGCGGAAGCGGCGGTGGGCAAGAAGGCGGATCTCCAGGCTCTGGTGTCCAAGGGCCAGAGCTGGATGGTGACGAAAGAGCCGCACGCCATCTGATGATGCCCCTCCCCTGGAAGGGAGGGGTCAGGGGTGGGTAGGCGAGCGCAGCGAGACTTTTTTGCTGACTCGGAGTTTCGGCCGCCTTCGGCGGACCCACCCCCGGCCCCTCCCTTGCAGGGAGGGGAGAGTCTTGCGTCCATCCCTCTAACCCGTCACCAAGCGCGCTATGAACCAGCAGCCCCGCGGGCGCCATCTCGTCGCCGCCGACCGTCGATTCGCCACCGGCGGAGGGCTGCTCGCGCACCTGCTTTCGGGGAGCCTGTCGCGGATCCTCGGGCGGATAGACCGGGGTCTCGAGCAAGGCGCGATCGAGGCGATTCTGCCCGACGGCTCCCGGCGAATTCTCGGCGGGAGACGCCCGGGTCCGAGGCCGATCGTCCACCTGCACAGCTGGCGCGCTCTCGCCCGGCTGGTCACTTCCGGCTCGGTCGGCTGGTACAAGGCCTGGGAGCAGGGCGAATGGTCGTCGCCCGATCCGGTACCTTTGTTCGAATTGTTCATGCTCAACGCCGAGAGCCTGGGCGCCACCGCCCGGGCCAAGGGTCTGTTCCGGCTGGTCAACAGCGTCGCCCATCGCTTCCGCGACAACGACAAGAAGCGCGCGCGCGAGAATATCTCCCACCATTACGACCTCGGCAACGATTTCTATCGGGCTTGGCTGGACGACGGCATGACCTATTCGAGCGCGGTCTTCGCCGAGCCGATCGGCGGCGGCGAGCCGCTCGAGGCGGCGCAGGCGCGCAAGCTTTCTCTTCTGCTCGACCGGCTCGCCTTGAAGCCGGGCCAGCGGCTGCTCGAAATCGGCTGCGGTTGGGGCTCGCTCGCCGAGGCGGCGGCGCGCGACTATGCGGTCGAGGTCACCGGCCTCACCTTGTCGGAAGAGCAGAAGGCCTATGCCGAGCGGCGGCTGGAGGCGGCAGGCCTGGGGCGACGCTGCGCGATCGAGCTCACCGACTATCGCGACGCGAGCGGCGAATATGATTCGGTCGCGAGCGTCGAGATGGTGGAAGCGGTCGGCCGGGATTATTGGCCCGTCTATCTGGAAAGCATCGCTCGGCTTCTGAAGCCCGGCGGCCGCGCGGCAATCCAGTTCATCTCGATCCGCGAGCCCCTGTTCGAACATTATGCGGCCAATGCCGACTTCATCCAGACCTACATCTTCCCCGGCGGGATGCTGATCAGCGAAGCACGGCTCGAGGCGCTGGCGAGGAAGGCGGGGCTGGAGTGGCGCGACCGCCGGGGCTTCGGCCTCCATTATGCGGAGACCCTCGGGCGCTGGCGGTTGCGCTACGACGAGGCGGTGGCCGAAGGGCGGCTTCCCGAGGGCTTCGACGAGCCCTTCCACCGGCTGTGGCGCTATTACCTCATGTATTGCGAAGGCGGCTTCCGGGGCGGGGGAATAGATGTGGCCCAGGTGACCTTGGTGAAGGCCTGATCCGTCGCCCCAGCGAAGGCTGGGGCCCCAAGGGGTGAAAGGCGCGTGTGTTCTTCACCCGCCGGGATGCCAGCCTTCGCTGGCATGACGGTTAGCGGACCTCCAGCCGCTCCCCCGTCTCGAACCCGCGCTCGAGCAGCGACAGCACCGCCTCCGCCACCGCGCTCGGCGGCTTCAAGGTCGCCGGGTCCTCGCCGGGAAAGGCCCTGGCGCGCATCGTCGTCGCGGTCCCGCCCGGGTCGATTATCGCAACCTTCACGGGCGAGACGTTCCGCACCTCCTCGGCATAGCTCAGCGCCAAAGTCTCGAGCGCAGCCTTCGACGCTCCGTAGGCGCCCCAATAAGCGCGGGGGTGGCGGCCCACGCTGGAGGTAACGGCGAGCAGCCGCCCGGCCTTGCTCTTGCGAAGCAGGGCGTCGAAGCCGGCGATCAGCGCCTGGCTCGCAAGGACGTTCAGGGTGAGGACCCGGCTGAATTCCTTGCCGTCGATCTGGGCGACCGGGGTCAGCGAGCCCAGGGTGGCGGCGTTGAGCATGAGGATGTCGAGCCTGCCCCACCGCTGCTCCACCGCCGCCGCCAGCCTTGCGATTGCGTCCGTCTCGACGAGGTCGAGCGGGGCGATGGTGGCGCTGCCTCCAGCCTGGTGGATCCGGTCCTCGATCGCTTCCAGGTCGGCCGCGGTCCGGGCGGCGAGGACGACATGGGCGCCCGCCGCGGCGAGCGCCTCGGCGG
>JBAWCC010000041.1:0-1637 GCA_049590095.1 Allosphingosinicella sp.
CTGGAAAACGGCATCGAGCGGTGCGGCGTGGTGCGCTGGTCGCACGAACATAGCGCCGGCATCCTGCTGATGGAGCCGCTCGGCTGCTCGGAGGTCAATCGCTGCGCCAGCATGACCAGCAGCGGGCATTGCTGATCGCTCCCGACCCGCGCCTCAGGGGGCGGGCCGCATGCGGCAATCAGGCCGAATAGTACATGTCATACTCGACCGGGCTGGGCGTGGTTTCCCAGCGCAGCTGCTCTTCCCACTTCAGCTCCATGTAAGCGTCGATCTGGTCGTCGCTGAACACGTCGCCCTTGGTCAGGAAGGCCCGGTCGTTCTGGAGCGAGACGAGCGCCTCGCGAAGCGAGCCGCAGACGGTGGGGACGTTGACCAGCTCCTGCGGCGGCAGATCGTAGAGATTCTTGTCCATCGGATCGCCCGGGTGGATCCGGTTCTGGATCCCGTCCAGCCCCGCCATCAGGATCGCCGAATATGCGAGGTAGGGATTGGCCAGAGCATCCGGGAAGCGGAACTCCACCCGCTTCGCCTTCTCGCCCGTTCCGTAGGGAATCCGGCAGGAGGCGGAGCGGTTGCGGCTCGAATAAGCGAGAAGCACCGGCGCCTCGAAGCCCGGCACCAGCCTCTTGTAGCTGTTGGTGGTCGGGTTGGTGAAGGCGTTCAGGGCCTTGGCGTGCTTGATCACTCCGCCGATGAAGTAGAGCGCCATTTCGGAGAGTCCGGCATAGCCGTTGCCGGCGAAGAGCGGCTTGGAGCCGTTCCAGATCGAGAAATGGGCGTGCATTCCCGAGCCGTTGTCGCTTTTGATCGGCTTGGGCATGAAGGTCGCCGTCTTGCCGTATGCCTGGGCGACCATGTGGACCACATATTTGTAGATCTGCATTCGGTCGGCGGTCTGAACGAGGGTGCCGTAGGTGAGGCCGAGCTCGTGCTGGGAGGCGGCGACCTCGTGATGGTGCTTGTCCATCGGAAGGCCCATTTCGATCATGGTCGAGACCATCTCGCCGCGAATGTCCATGGCGCTGTCGACCGGGGCGACGGGGAAATAGCCGCCCTTGGCGCGCGGCCGGTGGGCGAGGTTGCCGCCCTCATATTCGCGGCCGCTATTGGTCGGAAGCTCGACGTCGTCGATCCGGAAGTAGGACGTGTTGTAGCCGTCCTCGAAGCGGACGTCGTCGAACATGAAGAATTCGGCCTCGGGGCCGACGAAGACGGTGTCGCCGACGCCCGTGCCCTTGAGATAATTCTCGGCCCGCTTCGCGGTCGAGCGCGGGTCCCTCGCGTAGAGCTCGCCCGTGCCCGGATCGACGATGTCGCAGAACATGACCAGCATCGGGGTGGCGCTGAACGGATCGACATAGACTGCGTCGAGATCGGGCTTGAGGATCATGTCCGATTCGTTGATCGCCTTCCAGCCGTTGATCGAACTGCCATCGAACATGAAGCCGTCGGTGAGCTGGTCCTCGTCGACCACGCCGGCGACCATCGAGAGGTGCTGCCACTTGCCGCGCGGGTCGGTGAACCTCAGGTCGACCCACTCGATCTCCTCGTCCTCGATCCGCTTCAGAACCTTGCCCGCGTCGCTCGCCATGTCTTGCTCCATCGCTCCCCGGCGAAGGCCGGGGCCCAGTCCGCCC
>JBAWCC010000042.1:0-4190 GCA_049590095.1 Allosphingosinicella sp.
GTGATCGTGATCCCGCGCTCCTGCTCCTGCTCCATCCAGTCCATCGTGGCGGTGCCCTCGTGGACCTCGCCGATCTTGTAGGACTTGCCGGTATAATAGAGGATGCGCTCGGTCGTCGTCGTCTTGCCGGCGTCGATGTGCGCCATGATGCCGATGTTGCGATAGCGCTCGAGCGGATGACTGCGGGCCACGATCAAATCTCCAATGCCGGACGTCCGGCGGTGAACTTCAATATGCCGACAATCACGGCCCGTTCGGGCTGAGCTTGTCGAAGCCCTCTCCTCTGGAGGCGCCCGAAGAAGGAAGGCCCTTCGACAGGCTCAGGGCGAACGGTGCGGGGGGAGGACGCTTTCGCATCCACTCCCCCGATATAGTAACTACCAGCGATAATGCGAGAAGGCGCGGTTGGCTTCCGCCATGCGGTGCGTGTCTTCGCGCTTCTTGACCGCGTTGCCGCGATTGTTGGCGGCGTCCATGAGCTCGCCCGACAGGCGGCCGGCCATGGTGTTCTCGCTGCGGCTGCGCGCCGCGGTGATCAGCCAGCGGATCGCCAAGGCCTGGGCACGCTCGGGGCGGACCTCGACCGGCACCTGGTAGGTGGCGCCGCCGACCCTGCGGCTGCGGACCTCGATGCCCGGCTTCACGTTGTTGAGGGCGTCGTGGAAGACTCCGATCGGGTCGCGCTTGGCGCGGGTCTCGACCGTGTCGAAGGCGCCGTAGACGATTCCCTCGGCGACCGACTTCTTGCCGTCGAGCATGACGCTGTTCATGAACTTCGAAAGCACGATGTCCCCGAACTTGGGATCGGGGAGGATTTCGCGCTTTTCGGGACGACGACGACGGGACATTGAATTATTCCTTTCTCTTCAGCCTGATCCGGCACGTGGCCGGGGCTTACTTCGGACGCTTGGCGCCGTATTTGGAACGGGACTGACGGCGGTCCTTGACACCCTGGGTATCGAGAACGCCGCGCAGGACGTGGTAGCGGACGCCGGGAAGATCCCGAACGCGGCCGCCGCGGATCAGGACCACGCTGTGCTCCTGAAGGTTGTGCCCCTCGCCGGGGATGTAGCTGATCACTTCACGCTGGTTGGTCAGGCGGACCTTGGCCACCTTCCTCAGCGCCGAGTTCGGCTTCTTCGGAGTCGTCGTATAGACTCGAGTGCACACTCCGCGCTTCTGCGGATTCTGCTCCATGGCCGGGACCTTGGATTTCGCTTTTTGCGGCTCGCGACCCTTGCGGATCAGCTGATTGATCGTCGGCATGAAGCCCTTCACCTTGTTAAGTTACTCTGCCGCCGCGCAAAAAACGCAAAAAACCGGGGTGCCTCACGGCCCCCTGGCCCTTGCGACGCAACAGCAATGTTCAAGCTCTTTGCCCGCTCCAGGAACGCAGCGGCTCCGCGGGCGAGGCGGCCTATAGCCGCGAGAGGGATATGGGTCAACGGGGGAGATTTGCAATGCGGTAGGAATGCGTGCTCGTAGCCGTGGCTGCGGCACGCATCCTGACACACTCAGTCCCCGCGTCGGCTAAGCGTCGAATGCCCTTAACGAAACGGGAGCGATGCCTGCAAATTTACGCCTCAACTAACTCGCTCTGACGCGCAGTGTCTATCCGCGCCTTGATTGCGTCGACAATCCAAGCCGTAATGCGTGGCCATAGGCTGGGATGCGGTGCCGTTCGCCCGTCGATCCAACGGTAGATCGTTGAGAAACTGTATCCCATATCATCGGACAGCGCCCTTGGATCTAGACGACAATGTTCAAAGGCAGCCTTCATCAGATCGCCAAACTGGTCACGCGAGCCGATCTGATCGGACTCCAGCATGGAATGCAATCGGGACAACAGGTTGAGCTCGCTATCGACAGCGACGGCTGTGAATGGACGGATTTCGGTCATGATGAGTCTCCGCGGCCTCCAACGTTCAATGCGCCGAGTTGTTGCACATTGACTCACTGCCCACAATACGACAATCTTTGGCAGTATGCAAATCGCTTGCATCCTGCACAAAACATGGTAACAGGCCGTTAACGGCGCAAGGGGGGCGCACGTTGAGGAGCACGGTAGTGCATCTGGTGGTCGAGAATATTCGCTCCGACGACGCGCTCCAGCGGTCACGCGCAGAAACTTACCTTCTGGAAAATCCAGATCCTGGCGTGCGCCTCCGCCCCAGTGACCAGCTCGAGCGAGCTATAGAGACGGGTCAAGGCCTGATCGTCAGCGAAGGAACTCAAATCAGAGGCCTCAGCTTGGTATACCAGTATGACCCAGGCGATCCGGACTTAGTTGATTACGAAATCGGCACCATGCGGATCACCGCCAATGGATTAGGTCTGCAAGCGTTTCTCGGGTGGCTTCACCTCGTCCAGATCGTCCTCGAAGACGATGCGACCCGAGGCAATATCTTCGCCGTCGTCACGCCTGACAGCGACTCGGCTCATAATATGGTCACTCACGTCGGCATGAGCCCATGGGAACCTTCCGATACGCTCAAGCTCTTGCGGCGCGCGGCCGGCGTCGATTTCGATGACAACAAGCTTGTGCTTACGGCTACCGACCGGGCGATCGGCGCGGCCTTTCAAAAACTGAACGAACTCCATCTCCGCGATAATCAATTCCGAGCGCGCAAGGGCAGTGCACTCATAACTGTGGCGATGGGCTGGTTCGGCGCGGAACTGCTCGATCGAAGTCCCTGACATGCCAAGGAGGCGAGGATGACCGAAGGCAAAAGCGTAACCGAGCGCTCCCCCCGAGTCGCCGTCGCGCTACCCCTTGGTCAGGTCGCTAGCCTGGAAATGGCTCGCCGGATATGTCCGGAGCGAACGATCCGGTCCACCTGTTATGCTGAAAAACTGGCGTCCCTCGGCGCTGTTGATCGGGCGCGGGTAAACTTGATGGAAACCCGCCTCTACGAATCCGCACCCCGTGCGAGCGCCTGCAAGCAGGGAAAGCTTCATTTGCCCGATTCTCGATTCGACAGCCTCGAAGGGAGCATTTGGTTCCATTATTCTCCGGCCTTGCGAAAGTTCGTCCTCGGATATTTCGAGCTTAAGAGGCAGGATGGAGCCTCCGGCTCGGGAGGCACTTTCGGCGACACTCGGGATTATGGCAGGCGCATGGTCTGTGGCTGGAAGGGCGGCATCGCGGCGCATCTGGCGAGGCTGTTGAGTAGCAAACGGAAGGATGCCTTCGACCTCGATGTCGTAGCCTTCGCCGTTCCATCTCTGGGCGAGCAAGGGCAGGATGACTCGATCAGCGACTTCGGCTTGCTGACTTATCCCCCGACGCGTGGGAAGCTGCTTATCGATATCGCCGAAAGCTGCCGGAGCTTAAGCTCGACCGGAAGCATGATGCTGCCTGGTTGGTCGCTGCTTGGCCGCACGGCCATTGTGCAGGAGCAAGTCGAGAACCGGTTTGCGCGCGCGATCTTCGCAGGAGAGGCCCTGTGCCAGCTCAGCGAGACTATCGGCGGTGCGGGCTCTTCGGGTCTAATTCTGGGATGGCATTCACTCGACCGACGGTCACGAGGTGCCTCCTGCTCGAAGCGAGCGGCTTCGCAGATACTTACCGAGAGTGTCGCGATTTTGTCGGCGATCCGGGAAGGCGATCCCAATTGCGTCGTGCAGCGAGAAATACATCACTTCGCAACTGCGTCACTGATGGACGGAGAGATGTTGGCCGACGTTCGGCGGCTCGCGCTAATTCGCAGCGAGATGACCTTCTACTTGGCTACGGCCGTTGCACGGCCCGCGCATTCTGACTGGACTGATTCCTATGTTGCAGCGCGAGAGCAGCTCCAACGCTACGCACTTCTAAGCGAATTCGTAGGTCTATCCTCTGCTTACTTCGGTGATTGCGACGACGGCCTTGCCGATGAAGACCTGATGCAGGCTCTGCCTCAGCAGGCGCGCGACAAAGCAGAGGCGTTCTGCGAGATGATGCACGATCTCGAGGATTTCGGCTGCTCCACAAGCTTGATCGTCGACGAGCTCGCACCGTCGGATTTCGAGGAGGGTCCGCATGACTTTGCAGCAATGCACGAACGGCTGCTCGGCATCGCGACGGAAATTCTCAAGCCGTCTACGCGGGTGCGATAGGGTTCGCGATTTCACGCGAGCAAAAGCGTTGGGCAGGAATGAGAGCAAACCTCACTAAAAGAAACGGCGCCCGCATCGCTGCGGGCGCCGCC
>JBAWCC010000043.1:0-8479 GCA_049590095.1 Allosphingosinicella sp.
CGCGCCGCCCGCGCCGGCAACGGCGGCACAGGCGCCGGTATCGCCGCCCCCAAGATGCAACGAAGCGGGAATGATGATCTGCATGAATTTCGCTCCTAAGCTGCAACCTGCCGAGAGGCAGTGACCGTCAGACTGTCGGTTGGTTCTTGGCCCATGCGACCGCATGCTCCATGCTGGCGGTCGCCAGAACGAGATTGGCCGGCGATAATTCGGGTTTCTTCTCGAGGGCGCGGATCGCCCCTTCCGCGGCTTGCCGGAGCAAGCCCGAATGGACCTGGGTGAGCGCGAGGTTGTTCAAATGCTCCGGATTGTCCGGGTCGAGATCGACCGCGCTTTCGAACGCCGCCTTGGCGCCTTCCGTGTCCTGGGCCGCGAGGCGCTCCAGACCGATCAGGTTCAGATCGCTCGGAGTCGGGGGGGAGTCGTTCGCGGCGAGCGCTTCGGGCAGCGGCACCTGTTCGGCGGGCGTCGCCGCCACCAGCGCCTGCACTTCGGGCTTGGCATCGTCGCCGACCCCGAGCTGGCGCGCGTCCTGGAGAAACCGATGACCGAGCTCCGGCTGCCCGGCCTGGACGGCGAGGTGCGCCAGTTCCAGGGACTTTTCAGGGTTCGCGCTTCCCGGATAGGCATGCAGCGCGTCATTGAGCACGGCGTCGAAATTGCCCTTCAACGCCATGATATCGCTGCGGATAGCATGGATATAGGCGGCACGCTGCTCAGGTTCCAGCTGGTCATAGGCGGCCATCGCCTCCCGGCCCCTCTGAATGGCGACCGCGACGTCGGACGGAACCTCAGTCGAGTCGATCGCTACACATAGCGACGCCAGCGTAGGAGGGATTTCGATTTGCATCGGCATGGACTTCTCCCGAGTCTCGAATCCGTTGAGCTGTCGCTTTATCACGGCCTCAAATACCATTTAACTGGATTTTGGACCACTTCGGTAACATTGCTTTTCATGGTCGGTGGCCATTCCGAACCTCGATTAGCGTTTACTTCGCTCCTGCTTCACCGGATGTGGCTGCCGCGCTTGGCGGTCAGGGCGATTGTCGTGCGCGGCACCGACGCGACGAACAACTACCCCTGGCGACCAGGCGTAAACAGTCGGTCGTCGGGCCACGATCGGGCGGGCCGATAGGGCTCGACAAGGGCGGGTTGCCCCGCCAAGGTGCGCGCGCTTCAAGCCGCGGGGTGCCGGGTGGATTTCGTCTCGATCCTGTCGATCTTCGTGCTGGCGTGCTTCGTCGGCTATTACGTCGTCTGGTCGGTGACCCCGGCCCTTCACACGCCGCTCATGGCGGTGACCAACGCCATCTCCTCGGTGATCATCGTCGGCGCCCTCATCGCCGCGGCGGCGGCCGGGGTGCCGGGGGCGAAATGGCTCGGGCTGGCCGGGGTGGTGCTCGCGAGCATCAACATCTTCGGCGGCTTCGCGGTGACGGCGCGGATGCTGGCCATGTACCGGAAGAAGGAGAAGAAGGGGTGATCCTTCTCGTCGTGCCAGCGAAGGCTGGCATCCATTCGGATTCAGCATGGACCCCAGCCTTCGCTGGGGTGACGGTTGCGCTCCATGCACGGTGAGGCCGTCGCTCCCCCGGCCTGGGTCATGGTCGCCTATCTGATCTCGGGCATCTGCTTCATCCTCGCGCTTCGCGGCCTGTCGAACCCGGAAAGCGCCCGGAGGGGCAACCGGGCCGGGATGATCGGGATGGGGATCGCGCTCGCGACGACACTCATCCACTACATGCCGACCAGGGACGAGGAATTCCCGATTCAGTGGCATGAGCCCATCCACTGGGACAATCTGATGCTGATCGGTGGAGCGATCCTGATCGGGGCGGTCATCGGCCTGGTGACGGCCCGGAGGATCGCGATGACGGCGATGCCGCAGCTCGTCGCCGCCTTCCACTCGCTGGTCGGGCTTGCGGCAGTGCTGGTGGCGGGCGCGGCCTATCTCAATCCCGACGCCTTCGGAATCGCCGTCGACGGCCTCATCGACCCGGTCAGCCGGGTCGAGATGAGCCTCGGAGCGGCGATCGGGGCGGTGACCTTCTCGGGCTCGGTGATCGCCTTCCTGAAATTGAACGGCAACATGTCGGGCAAGCCGATCCTGCTTCCGCTCAGGCACGTCCTGAACCTCGGGATCCTCGCGGCCATCGTCGGCCTGGTCGGCTATTTCACCACCGACCAGAGCGCCTGGATCTTCGTGGCCCTGGTCGCTCTGGCCTTCCTGGTCGGCTTCCTCCTCATCATTCCGATCGGCGGCGCCGACATGCCGGTCGTGGTGTCGATGCTGAACAGCTATTCGGGCTGGGCGGCGGCGGCGATGGGCTTCACGCTCCAGAACAGTGCGATGATCATCACCGGCGCCCTGGTCGGCTCGTCGGGCGCGATCCTGTCCTACATCATGTGCCGGGCGATGAACCGCAGCTTCATCTCGGTCATCGCCGGAGGCTTCGGCGGCGATACGGCCGTCGCCGGGGGCGGCGCCGCCGCGTCGGACCGGCCGTGGAAGCGCGGCTCGGCGGAGGACGCCGCCTTCCTGATGAGCCAGGCCGAGCAGGTCGTCATCGTTCCGGGCTATGGAATGGCGGTCGCGCAGGCGCAGCATGCGGTGCGCGAGCTCGCCGACCAGCTCAAGAAGGAAGGCGTCACCGTCAAATACGCCATCCATCCGGTGGCCGGGCGGATGCCGGGGCACATGAACGTGCTGCTCGCCGAGGCCAACGTTCCCTATGACGAAGTGTTCGAGCTGGAGGACATCAACTCCGAGTTCGCCCGGACCGACATCGCCTTCGTCATCGGCGCCAACGACGTCACCAACCCGGCCGCCAAGACCGACAAGACCTCGCCCATCTACGGAATGCCTGTGCTCGACGTCGAGAAGGCCAAGACGGTCCTGTTCATCAAGCGCTCGATGGGCGGCGTCGGCTATGCGGGCGTCGACAACGACCTCTTCTACCGCGACAACACGATGATGCTCCTCGGCGACGCCAAGAAGATGACGGAAGAGATCGTGAAGTCGCTGGGTTGAGCCTTCGCCGCCGCTCGGCGGTCCGGAGCGGCGTTCCGTCCCGTTCGTGACTCTACACTCTGGTCCGCCTTATGATTTGGAGTAAGGCGTCACTCCAGCGGAGGCTGGGGTCCATGCTGAGTCAGTATGGATGCCAGCCTTCGCTGGCATGACGGGGACATGAACGGTCAGATGCGCAAGTTAGGAATGATCGGCGGGACGAGCTGGTTCTCGACCGCCATGTATTACGAGCAGATCAACAAGGCGGTGGCGAAGGCGAAAGGCGGGCTGAGCTCGGCGCCGCTCGTCATCGAGAGCCTCGACCTGGCGCCCGTCGCGGCGCTGGAGCTGGCCGGCGAATGGGACGGGGTGGGGGAGATCGTCGCCGCCGCCGCGGCGAGGCTCGAGGCGGCCGGGGCCGAGGGGTTGATCCTGTGCAGCAACACCACTCACAAGGTCGCGCCCGCGGTCGAGGCGGCGGTAGGGATACCCCTTCTGCATATCGCCGACGTCACCGCCGAGCGGCTCGCCGCCGACGGGGTTCAGAAGGCCGGCCTGATCGGCACCCGCTTCACCATGGGCGAAGGCTTTTTCCGCGACCGAATCGCGGCGAGGGGAATCGCGCTCGCTCTGCCGGACTCGGAAATGTCCGGTCATATCGATCGGATCATCTTCGAGGAACTGGCCAAGGGGCAGGTAACCCGAAGCTCGCAGCGCCTGCTCAAGACCTGCGTCACTGAAATGGGCAAGGCTCGGCAGCAGGCGGTGATCCTCGGCTGCACCGAATTGGTGCTGCTCGTCGACCCGGGCGCCAACGTCATCCCGGTCTACGACACGACCGCGCTCCACGCCGCCGCCGCGGCTCGCTGGATATTGGAGGAATCTTAGTCCGAAACGGAGCAAATGTGCCAACAGGAAAGGCGCTCTGCGAAGACTAATTTCAGTTTCGCTCCGCTTCTGCGCCGGGCCCCTTCGCAGAGGTCTGGCAAAATTTCAGGTGCGCCGGGATTATCCGGCTTCCGGATTTGGTGGGCGGCCCGGCGGGCAATTGGCTCCGGAACGGATCAATGTGCGCCTGCATTCGATCCGGAACGGCGGCAATCTCCGGCCGGGGCAGATCGGGGAGACGATGGCGACGGCAATGGGTCCTGGGGTCGACAAGGCCCGGGCGACGGTGCGACTGCAACAATTGAGCGAGGAAGTCGGACGGATCGCGAACGTGCTCGCGGCCTTGTCCGAGCACGAGGCGGCGGCCGCGGCGATGGCGGCAGTCGACTCCGCTCCGAACGGGCGAGGCGAGCCGCTGGACGCGAGCTTCATCCGCTCGATCATCCGGGTAAGACGGCTTCGCGGCCATTTCTTCAAGAGCGACCTGTTCGCCGATCCGGCCTGGGACATGCTCCTCGACCTGATGGCCGCGCGGGTGGAGAGGCAGCGGGTCGCAGTCTCGAGCCTGTGCATCGCCGCCGCGGTGCCGCCCACGACGGCGCTGCGATGGATCAGGGGTCTGTGCGATCAGGGCCTGTTCGTCCGGGTCGCCGACCCGGAAGACGGCCGCCGGGTTTTCATCGAGCTTTCCAGCGAGACCGCGGCGCGGATGGAGGCCTTCCTGAGATCGGCGCAGCGTATCGGAGCGCCGGTCGCCTGAGGGTCCGTACTCGATACCGGCAATGACCGCGAAGCGGCGGGGCGGAGAGGCGGTCATGGCGGCGTCGCTCGTCGGTCACGATGCACAGGCATCGCTCCCTCGCTCGCTCCTGGCCTTGACCGCCTCTCCGACCCGTCATGGCCGTTGCCGGTATCGGGTACGGACCCTGGGGGGCGAGCGGCAGGCTTGTGCGGCCGCGGCGCCGGTGGCACAGGCCGCTGCGCGGGCGCTTAGCTCAGTTGGTAGAGCGCTTCCTTTACACGGAAGATGTCGGCGGTTCGAGCCCGTCAGCGCCCACCAGGCCGGCCTTCCCGTTATCCCGGCAAGGCCGGGATGACGGCGGGGTGAAAGGCGGCTGCGTTCTTCACCCGACGGGGCCCCGGCCATCGCTGGGGCGACGAGGTTCTACAGACTCCGGACAAGCTTCGTCGCCACTCCGATCCAGGACGGATCGGCGATGACGAGCTGGCGGCGGCCGCCGCCCAGGGGCAGGAGGTGGAGCTTGCCTTCCTCGCGGCCGATCAGCCGGCCGAACAGGAATCGGCCGGCGGGGCGGGGGACGAGGACGTCGCGGTTCAGCGCCCGACCGAACGCCTCGTGCTCGAGCCGAAGGCACCAGATTTCGTCGCCGCTGCGATAGTCGCCGACGCTGGACTGGACCGCGACCGCGACCATATCGGGCTCCGGCCGCGGCGGCAGGACCACGCTCGGGTGGCGCGGGGCGTGGGCGCCGTCGTCGCCGAGGGACGCGGCGAGCGGAACGTCCCCGTCGCGCTCGGCGAACTCGACCAGGTCGGTCGCCTCGACTTCGAGCGCGGCCGCGATCCGGTTGAGCCAGGCGAGCGAGACGGTGCGGGCTCCGGTTTCGAGCCGGCCACTGGTCTGAGGCGTGGTGGGGGGATCGCAGCGATCGGCGACGTCCTGAAGCGTGAGCTTCCTGGCGCGGCGAACGTCGCGGATACGAGTGATCATTCCAATTTCCCCACGGACGCGAACGAATTCGTAATTTCACTTTCCACCATACTTGTCGACAAGGCAAGTGTTCCCGATATGTACCAATATTGGGAGATTGGATATGAAGACTGAGGGGACAAGAGGAAGCCGGCTTTTGGCCGAAAGGCCGGCGCCTCGGGACGGAGCGGAACGGGGCAAGAGGAACGGGCGGGCAGCGCCGCGTACGGTGACCGTGAACCTGGCGGAATCGCCCTTGGGCTGGCTTCACTCGCGCGGCCACGTCAGCGAGCGCCAGTTCGCCGCCGGCGAGCAATTGCGGTGCGACTGGGAGCGTTCGGGGCTTCCGCCCCGGGTGACGATGTGCTGGGATTCGCCGCCGGCCGACCGCAATACGCGAGGCTCGGCCGAGCCGGCGGCCGGAACCAACGCCCAGCTCGCCGCCCGGCGCCGGTTCGATTCGGCGGTGAAGGCGCTCGGCCCGGGCCTGCGCGACATCGCCTGGCGGGTCCTGTGCGCCGGCGAGGGAATGCGCGAGGCGGAAGGCGCGCTGGGCTGGCCGGCCCGGGCGGGCAAGCTGGTTCTGACCATGGCACTCGACCGGCTTGCGGACCATTATCGGCTTCGCTGACGCGCGGGCTGGCGCGGAGCCTCCGCTCTGCTAGTTTCGGGGCTTCCGGCGGAGCAGAGACGGCGGCGCCCGGGTCGAGCCGGCGCTAGAGCAGGTCGGAATGCCCGACGGGCGGATCAGCAAGCGGATCATGGTGAAGGTGAAGTTGGGGTTCAAGGAGGGAGCTGTTGCCCTTGATTTCCTCCCCGACATTTGTCGGGGAGGGGGACCGCGCGAAGCGCGGTGGAGGGGTTCTTCAAAGTCAGAAAGGCCCCTCCACCATGCTTCGCATGGTCCCCCTCCCCTGCAAATGCAGGGGAGGAATTCTAGGGGCGGCTCAGCCTCGTCATCAGGATCGCGGCGCGCTTGGCCTGGCGGGGGATGGAGTCGAGCTCGACCGTCTCGCCGGGGGCGTGGGCGCCTTCGCCGGCGGTGCCGAGGCCGACGAGGCCGGGGACGAGGTGGGCGACGAAGCCGATGTCGCCGGCGCCTCGCTTCAGCGGGTCGAACTCGCCCATCTCGGCGAGCCCGAGATCGCGGTTGACCGAGTTCAGGCGGGCGAGAAGGGCTCGGCTCGCCGCCGTTGGCGCCATCGGCGGATAGCCGCCCTCGTCGAAGGCGAGCTCGGCGCCGGTGCCGGGCAGATGGCGTCCGACGATCTCGTGCATCCGGGCGATCACTCGCTTCTGCTGATCGAGCGACAAGGCGCGAAGGTCGCCGCGGGCGATGGCGACGGGCGGGACGATGTTGGTCTTGCCGGTCGCGGTGCCCCGGATGAGGTCCCTGTCGAGCCCGGCGGTGGCGCCGCCGACGACGAGGCCGACGTTGAAGGTGAGGTTGGGCTCGGGGAGCTCGGAGCGGAAGGCGGCGAGGATCCGGGCCATCTCGTAGACGGCGCCGTCGCCCATCGAAGGGCTGAAGACGGTGCTCGAATGGCCGGTCCGGCCCTTGGTCGTAAGCTGCCAGGACGCCGTGCCCCGGCGGGCGATCGAGCCCATGTCGAGGCCGCCTTCCCGGGCCAGTCCCTCGAAATCGAGCGCGACGTCGGCTCGGCCGGCGGCGGCGACGAGGTCGCGGCGGGCCAGCGCGACCGGGCTTCCCGAATCCTCCTCGTCGCCGGTGAGGACGATCTCGACGTCGGCGTCCGCGAGGGTGCCCGCCGCCTTCATCGCTCGGAGGGCCGCGACCATCACCACCATGCCGCCCTTGTTGTCGCCGATTCCGGGGCCCTCGACGGTGTTCTCGTCCTTTCGGGTGAAATGCCGGAAAGCGCTGTCCGGCTCGAACACCGTATCGAGATGGCCGATGAGAAGCATTCGCCTGCCGCGGCCGCTGCCCTTGTGGGCGGCGACGATATGGCCGGCCCGGCCCGCCTCGGCCATCGGCACCCAGCGGACGGCGAAGCCGAGCGGCTCGAGCTCGGCGCGGATCATCCGCCCGACCGCCTCCACCCCCGGAAAGTTCAGCGAGCCGCTGTTCTGGTTCACGAGGCGCTCGAGCAAGGCGATGTTTCGGTCCTGCTCGGACTCGACGATTCGAACGATCTCCTGCTCGGCAGGGGCGAGCCTTGCCGCGGCGGGGGCGGCGAGGAGGGCGAGGGCGAGGATGGCGAGGAGCCGTTTCATGGCCTTTCCATGCGCCGCGTGCGGAGGGAGGACAAGGGGCGAGAGGCCGTGCTAAAAGCTTCGAAATGCGACGCCTGCTTCTTCCCTTCGCTCTCCTCCTGGCCTCGCCCGCCGCGGCGCAGGATTGGCGGATGGCGCCCGAACAAGACGTGCTTTTGACGGCCTACGACATCGAGCCTGGGGAAATCCGGCTGAAAGCGGGCGAGCCGGTCCGGCTTCGATTCGTCAACACCACCAATCGGGGCCTGATCTTCTCGGCCCAGGGCTTCTTCCGCGACTCGCAATTGCGGCGGCGCGATTCGCGGCTGGTCAAGGGCGGGGGAGTCGCGGTTCCGGCGCTGTCGACCCGAACGATCGTCCTCGTTCCGAAAGCGGGGCGCTACAAGGCGACCGGCGCCAATTTCCTCCATCGGCTGCTCGGGATGAGCGGGCGGATCATCGTCGAATAGGAGCGTAAAAAATGGCCAAGGGCGGCGACAAGAAAGCCAAGAAGAGCAAGGACAAGACCAAGGTTCCCAAGCGGGTCGCCGGGGTCAAGGTGCCGAAGGCGGTAAGGGAGGCGGGCAAGTCCGCGCTGAAGCTTGCCGAGCAGCCGATCGTGAGCGAGACGGTGGCGGCGGCGCTGCTCGCAGCCG
>JBAWCC010000044.1:0-5079 GCA_049590095.1 Allosphingosinicella sp.
GCGCGGCGGCGTAGCCGGTCGCGGCCGCCACGACCAGCGCGCGCTCGCCGGGCCTCGGCGCCGCCTCGGTCAGCATCCGGCCGAGCGCCATCGGGCTGTTGAAGTCGCGGCCCGGCTTCAGCGGCACGAGAGCGTCCGCATAGGCGAGCGAGGCCCGGGCGGCCGGCACGAATCGCTCCCGAGGCACCTCGCCCATCGCCGCCAGTACGCGCGGGTCGTTGGTGCCGGTCGCACGCAACTGGCTGGCGATCATCGCCCGCCGCATATGTTCGAAATCATGCTCGGTCATCTTCGCCCGTCTCTCGCACAACTGTCTTACTGACGCAATACACTATGGGTCAAAGCGGCTTTTATCGGCAAGGCCCCGGCAGGCCAAGCGGATAGTCCCGGCCTGCCGGGCTACCCGCAAGGTTTCTTGCGGCGGGATCAGCAAGAGGCGTGCCAGCCGCCGCGGCGAGGCCGCGACCCGCCTCCAGGCCCGGGCCGGCGTCCGAATGCGGACACGGGCGTCCGCGCGCGGACAGCGGCAAAAGGTGGTTGACTTGGCCAGCCGCCGCGGGACAAGAACGACCGGCGGCCCGATGGCGGAGTGGTTACGCAGAGGACTGCAAATCCTTGCACGCCGGTTCGATTCCGGCTCGGGCCTCCATTTCTAGTGACGTTTAAAGCACAGTATTATCTCGAATTTCCATACGCCAATTAGAGGGTTGGCATCCCGCTTCCGTCCTTGTAAGCCGACCGACGAAACAACGAAAAGCAGGGAGCTAGTCACTTGTCCAAGCATGCACATAAGCCCGCCCAGTGGACCCGTCCGGAATTGAAGAAGCTCGACGCCGGTTCCGCCGAGGCCAATGCCACCGGCATCAACGACGGCGGCCCCGTCGGCAACTCGCGCTCCTAAGCGCGCCGTTTCCGCAAGCGGTAAATTGAAGACGTCCGCCTTTCGGCGGACGTCTTTTTCATGCGTCTCCCTTTCGCGAGACTGAGCCTTGTCTGCAATCGCAGGTGTCTGGAAATTCGCCGGGGGGGCTCGCGCCATTTCCTTCTGCGAGCATCTTCTCGAGGCGCAGTCGGCCTACGGCCCTCATCGGCGCGACTTCACGGCTCAGGGCGACTACGCGACCGGCCGGAACCTCTACCGGCTGCTTCCCGAGGATGAATTCGACCGTCAGCCTTTGACGAGCGACGACGGACGCTTCGTGATGGTGGCCGATCTTCGGATAGACAACCGGGACGAGCTCATCTCCGGCCTTTCGCTCGGAACCGCGGACGGGGCGCGGCTCAGCGACTCGGCCCTGCTCTTTCGCGGTTGCCTCGCCTGGGGGCGCGGAGTCCTGGAGCGCATGATCGGCGATTTCGCCTTCGCGCTTTGGGACGGACGGGAGCGCAGCTTGCTCCTCGCCCGCGACACAGCAGGCGAGCGTCCGCTTCATTATCGACAGGGCGATGGCTATTTCGCATACGCAACCATGCCCCTCCCTCTCGCGCGCCTTGCGGGCGCCCGCTTCGACGTCGACGAGGATCGCCTTGCCGGATTCGTCGCCGACATCCCCCCCGGGGGAAGCCGCAGCTTCCTGGCCGGAGTCAGCCTGATCGAGCCCGGCCATTGCGCGCTCGTCACGAGCGGCGGGGTCGCGGTGGAGCGTTACTGGCAGCCGAGCCGACGATCGCTCCATTTCGCCCGCCCCGAACATTATGGCGAGGCTCTGCGCGAACAGCTCGACGCCGCCGTCTCGCGGCGGCTTCGGCGCTCGGGCGGCTTCGTCGGAGCCCAGCTGAGCTCCGGCCTCGACAGCAGCGCAGTGACCACCTCGGCGGCGCCGACCCTCGCCGCCGGAGGCGAGCGACTGCTCGCTTTCACCTCGGCGCCGCGGGACGGATTCGACGGGCCCGTGGTGTCGGGCCGAATCGGCGACGAATCCGCAATCGCCGCTGCGACCGCGCGAATTCATTCCAATATCGACCATCATGTCGTCCGGCCGACCGGAATCTCGCCGCTGGACCTGATCGAAACCAGCCATCGCCTCTCCGGCCAGCCGGTCGGCCATGTGTGCAACAACGTCTGGTGGCAAGGCATCAATCGCCGGGCGGGCGAGTCGGGGGTCAGCGTCATGCTGACCGGCGAGGCCGGCAATTTCACGATCAGCGCGGGCCTGGGCGTCGATACCCTGGGGGACCTCCGGCATTTCGGGAGGTGGGGAGCCTGGTGGCGGGAGGCGCGAGCGCTGAGGCGCCGCCGCGCCTTCAGCTGGCCCCAGATGCTCAACGCCTCGTTCGGGTCGCTGTTGCCCGAAAACGTCTATGCGGGCCTGCGCGGACGCCGTGCGGAACTGCCGCCCTTCGTCGCGGCGGGCTGGCGAGACCTTATGCGCGGCCGGCTGGAGCGCTCGGGCTGGGATATTCGTCCGCCGGGCGATTCGGCGGAACGCCGCTGGAAGATGCTTCGAATGGTCGACCCCGGCAATTACCGCAAGCGGAGCCTCGCCGAATGGGGAGTCGAGGAACGCGACCCGACCAACGACCGGCGGCTTGTCGATTTCTGCTTCTCGCTGCCGTCCGAGGCGCTTCTGGACGGCGGGGTTCGCCGTCCGGCGCTTCGCCGTGCGCTGGCCGGTCGGGTACCGGCCGGCTTGCTCGACCAGCGGCTCCGCGGCCAGCAGATGCCCGATTGGTACGAGCAGGTCGGAGGCGAGGAAGTGCAGGCCTTTGCCCGCGCCCAGGCCGAATCGGGCCTCGCCGGCTCGGTGATCGATCTCGAGGCGGTGCAGGAGGCAGCGCGGAGCTGGCCGACCTCCGGCTGGGAGCGGCGGCCGATAATCTATCTTTACCGGATGCACCTTTTGCGTACGCTCGCCGCCGCGAGCTTCGTCAACTCGGTGAGGAGCGGCGGACTTGACTGATATTCTATATCGCTATCGGCTGTTCGGCCTCTCGGTCCTGTCCGAAATTCCGCTTCCGGAGCTCGTTACGGATCCGGAAGGCGAAGGGGCGGACGTCCGGATCGGCCTGCGGACGATCGCCACCTCTCCGAACGCCGAGGCAGGGCTGCATATCGAGGGAGACGACGCCCTGCTCGTCATTCCCGGGACGGGCCGCTTCCTGACCCGCTCCGGCCGCGAGATGCTGGTCGAGCCCGCCCCGGGGGTGTCGCCGCGCAACCTGCGTCTCTACCTGCTCGGCTCCGCCTTCGCCGCGATTCTGCATCAGCGCGGCCTGCTGCCCTTGCACGCCAATGCGGTGATCGTGGAGGGCCGCGCCATCGGTTTCATGGGCCATCCGGGGGCGGGCAAGTCGACCCTGGCGGCGTGGTTCCACGACCGCGGCTTCGACGTTCTGGCCGACGACGTCTGCGTCGTCACCGCCGGTCCCGACGGAGTTCCGCTCGCGCATCCCGGCATTCCCAGGCTGCGGCTGTGGCGCGAGGCCCTGGAAGCGGGCGGGCGCGACGCCTCATCCTATGAGCGCTCCTTTGACGACATGGACAAATATACCGTGCCGACCGACCTCGATCGCATGCTCCCGGCGGTGCCCCTCAGCCACCTTTATCTGCTGGAGAAGGCGCAGGAGGCGCCATCGATCGACCGGCTCGAAGGGTCGGCGGCGGTGGAAGCGATGATCGCCAATACCTATCGCGGCGCCTATGTCCGCCTGATGGGACGGACCCGGCAGCATATGATGGCCTGCGCCGGGCTGGCGCGGACGGTGCCGGTGTTCAGGGCGCGGCGGCGCTGGGGCTATGACAGCTTCGATGTCGAGGGCGCCGCGCTCGAGGCGCATGCGCGGCGGCTGATCCTCGAGGCCTAACGGGCCGGCGGGAGGCTCGAGAAGGGGACTGTCCGGACGGCGATGCCGTTCAGCATCCAGCCCTGGTTCCATTGGTACAGCAGGTCGAACTGCACCGCCTGGGGGCGCATCCTGAAGGCCCCGCGCACTCGAAGCATTCCGCCTTCGAGCGCCGGCGGGAATTCGTAGCTCGGCTCGACCGACAGGGTGTCGCTGAGGTTTACCCCCCCCTCCCGCAGGCTCGCGAAAATCCGGGAGAGAGCCGGAGCGCCGTTGGCGGCCTGGAATTCCGGCGAGCCGAGGCTTCGAAGCACGTTGTAATTGCCGGTCTTGTTGGCGTGATCGACCGCCGCCATCGTGCTCCACACCATCCGCGCCAGGCCCGCCTGGTCGGGAATGGCGCTGACCGCCGCCGCGGGCCTTGGCGCCTGCGCTTGCCCCGGTCCCGCCGAAACCGACAGCAGAAAGGCGGCCAACAGCAAACGGGCCGGGGCGAAACGCCCCGGCCCGCTCGTCAGACCCTGGTCGGGCCTGCTTACCACGCGGTCGAGAAGCCGGCGCGAGCGCCGATCTCGCCGCTGTCGAAGCCGAGGCCGAGGCCGGCCGAGAAGGAGGCGTTGGCGCCGACGCGGGCGGCGAAGGACGCCGTGCCCGCGAGGCGGTTCTGGTAGTAGCCGATACCGCCGGCGACACCCATGCTGGTGCCGGCCGGAAGATGCGGCGTCTCCATCGCCAGCGCCATGGCGACGCCCTCATTGGCCTTGCGGATGTCGCGCCGGTTGACCTCGGACAGATCGAACAGGGTCGTGACGTTGTTCTGAAGCGTCGTCACATTGCCCTGCAGGGTCCCGATCGCGGCGGTGTTGGCCGCAACCTGCGGGATCAGCGTGGTGTTGGTGCTGACGATTCCGTTGACGTCGTTCACCAGAACGCCCGCCGTGCTGTAGCCGCCGAAGCGCACCGTGGTGCCGGCGGCGCCGAGGGTGATCTGATTGGCCGCCGTCGTCGCCGCGCCGGTACCGATCGCCGTCGAGTTGGCGAAGGCCGCCGTTGCACCGAAACCGACGGCGGTCGAATTCGCCGCCGAAGCCGCCGCGTTCTTGCCGATCGCAGTGGCCTGCGTACCGCTGGCACTGGCCTGATGTCCCGCTGCCAGAGCGAGGTCGCCGGTCGCCGAGGACTGCCAGCCGAAGGCCTGCGCGCCGCGGCCGGAAGCCACGGCTTCGCCGCCGACCGCGGTCGAATGGAAGCCGCTCGCCACCGCGGCATCGCCGACCGCCACGGCATCCTCGTCGC
>JBAWCC010000045.1:0-9017 GCA_049590095.1 Allosphingosinicella sp.
GTGTCGGCGGACGAGCCGGTCGACGCGGCGCGGGTCGCGGCGGGCGCGGCCGCGCTTCGGACCGAGCTCGGCAAGCGCGGCTACGCTTTTGCCGAAACCGGCGAGATGGACATCGCGCTCGACCACGAGACCCGGACCGCGATCCTCACCCTGCCGGTCGATCCGAACGGGAGCCGCCAGTTCGGCCGGATCAGGGTCGAGGGCCGGCCCCTGTTCAGCGCAAGGCACATCCAGCGGATCGCCCGCTGGAAGCCCGGCACGCCTTACGAAGCGGCCCTGGTCGAGGATCTGCGCCGGGCGCTGATCGCCACCGGGCTCGTCTCCACGATCGCGATCCGTCCGGTCGCCGCGGCGGACAGGAGCGTCGACCTCGCAGTCTCGCTGGAGCGGGCGCCGATGCGGACCGTCGCCGGCCAGGCGGGCTACGGCACCGGCGAAGGCGTCAGGGTCGAGGCGAGCTGGCAGCATCGCAATCTGCTGCCCCCCGAAGGCGCGGTCACCTTCCGCGGAGTGCTCGGCACCCAGGAGCAGCTGATCGGGGCGGTCCTTCGCCGAAGCAACTTCCTTCGCCGCGACCAGGTTCTGACCGCGCAATTCGCGGTGAGCAATATCGACCGCGCCGCCTACGACGCGCGCACCACCATCCTCTCCGGAGCGATCGAGCGGCAGACCAACATCATCTGGCAGAAGAAATGGACCTGGTCGGCCGGCGCCGAGCTGGTCGCCACCGACGAGCGCGACGTCGACCTCGATACCGGCACCACCCGGCGCCGGACCTTCTTCATCGGAGCGCTTCCCGCCAGCCTCAGCTATGACGGCTCCAACGACCTTCTCGACCCGACGACCGGCTATCGCCTCGCCCTGCGCTTCTCCCCCGAAGCCTCGCTCCAGTCCGGAACCTTCGGCTATGCCCGGACCCAGTTCGACGCGAGCCTCTACCAGCCGTTCACGCCCAAGGTGACCCTGGCCGGGCGGATCCGGCTCGGAACCATCCTCGGCGCCGACCGCGACCGGATCGCTCCGTCGCGGCGCTTCTATGCGGGCGGCGGCGGCTCGGTCCGCGGCTACGGCTTCCAGAGGCTGGGCCCGCGCGACCCCGTCTTCGACGATCCGATCGGCGGCCGCAGCCTCACCGAATTCGCTCTCGAGGCCCGGATTCGCTGGGGCAATTGGGGCGTCGTCCCGTTCCTCGACGGCGGCAACATCTCGACCTCGCCCTTGCCCAAGTTCGACAACCTCCGCTTCGGCGCCGGAATCGGCGTGCGCTACCATACCCGGTTCGGCCCGATCCGGGTCGACGTCGGCACTCCGCTCAACCCGCGCAGCGGCGACAGCCGGGTGGCGGTCTACGTCTCGCTCGGCCAGGCCTTCTGATGGACGAGAGCGAGGCTCCGCCGCCGCCGCCGAGGCGCCGCCGATGGCTGTCAAGGCTGGCCAAATGGACGGTCGGCCTCGCTCTGACCCTCGCCCTCCTCGCCGCCCTCCTCGCGGTGCTTCTCGACACCGGCGCGGGCCACCGCTTCATCGCCGACCGGATCGCGGCGATGGCGCCGGAATCGGGCCTCAAGATCCGCATCGGCCGGATCGAAGGTTCGATCTGGAACGACACGAAGCTTCGCGACGTGAGGCTCTACGACCCGCAGGGTCTGTTCGCGGAATCGCCTTTGATCGAGGTGGACTGGCAGCCGCTCGGCTGGATCACCAACCGGCTGATCATCCATCGACTCGAATCCGGCCTCGTCGATCTCCACCGCCTGCCCAAGCTCCGCCCGAGCGATAAACCGGGCCCGGTCCTGCCCGGATTCGACATCCACGTCGGACGTCTCGACGTCGCCCGGCTCAGGATCGGCAAGGCGGTGAACGGGCGGGAGCGGGTGGCGGCCCTGACCGGCGAGGCCGACATCCGCTCCGGACGCGCCCTCCTCAATCTCGAGGCGGTGGTGAAGGACGGCGGCGACCGGCTTTCCCTCCTTCTCGACGCCGAGCCGGACCGCGACCGCTTCGACCTCGACGTCAGGCTCGCCTCGCCGGCGAGCGGGGTGGCCGGGGCGATGCTCGGAACCGGACGCCCGATCCTTCTCACCGTCGACGGCGACGGCAGCTGGGCCCGGTGGAACGGAGTGGCCCGGCTCGACCTTTCCGGGCGGCGCGCCGCGGACCTCAGGCTGCGCGCCGAGAGCGGCCGCTACAGCCTCGCCGGCCGGATCGCCCCGGCGCAATTCTGGAAGGGCAAGAAGGCCCGGCTGACCGCTCCGGTGGTGCGGGTGAGCGGCAACGGGACGCTCGAGGACCGCCGGCTCGAAGGGCGGCTGGCGCTTCGCTCGCCGGCGATGAGCGTCGTCGGAACCGGAACGATCGACCTCGCCCGGAGCGCCTTTCGCGATCTTCGGGTCGGCGCCGATCTGCTCCAGCCCAGGGCCATGTTCCCGAACATGACAGGGCAGAAGGTCCGGCTGGTCGCGCTCCTGAACGGCCCCTTCAGGACCTTCGCCTTCGCCTATCGGCTGACCAGCCCGCGGGTCGCTTTCGACAATACCGGCTTCGAGGACGTCTGGGCGCAGGGGCGCGGGCGCTTCTCGAAAGCGCCGGTGACTGTGCCCCTGGTCATGTCGGCGCGACGGGTGACCGGGGTGGGCGACGTCGCCGGCGGAATCCTCGCCAATCTGCGGGTCGAGGGCGTCCTCAAGGTCACCGGCAAGGCGCTGACGGGGGAAGGGCTGACCCTCACCTCGGACAAGCTCACGGGCAAATTGAGCCTCTTCGTCGACCTGGTCACCGGCCGCTTCGACGTCGTCCTCTCGGGCGGGGTCACCCGCTATCTGATCCCCGGCCTCGGAATCGTCGACGTGCTCACCGAATTGAAGGTCGTCCGGCACCCGAGCGGCAAGGGCACCCTGGTCACCGGCAAGGGCCGCGCCTGGGTGCGGCGCTTCGACAACAGGTTCCTCGCCGGCCTGGCGGGCGGCCTTCCCACTCTCGAGGCCGACCTCGTCCGGGGCAACGATTTCATCCTCCATTTCCGCAACCTCGTCCTCACCGCCCCGAAGATCCGGATCGCCGGCAGCGGCTTCCGGCGCCGCGACGGCAGTTTCTTCTTCGAGGGCAAGGGCACCCAGTCGACCTACGGCCCGTTCGCGATGAGCCTCGACGGCCGGATCGAGCGTCCGAAAATGGCGATCCGCCTCGCCCGGCCGAGCGAGGCGCTCGGGCTGAGCGACGTTCTTCTCAACCTCGATCCGACGCCGGCCGGCTTCGCCTACCGGGCGGCGGGGGGATCGCACCTGGGCCCCTTCACCTCGAACGGAGCGATCCTCCTGCCCCAGGGGCAGCCGGCCTTGATCCGTGTGGCGGCGCTCGACGTCTCGAACACCAGGGCGTCGGGAACGCTTCGCTCAGACCCGGGCGGCTTCACCGGTCAGCTCGACGTCGACGGCGGCGGCCTCGCCGGGCGGCTCGTGTTCAGCCCGTTCAACGACCTCCAGCGAATCGCCATCGACCTCAAGGCCGACAATGCCCGGTTCGCCGGCCCGCCGCCGATCGTCATCCGGAGCGGCCGGCTGGAAGGCGTGGCCCTGCTCGACCCGGCCGGGACCTCGCTCAGGGGCAGCCTCACCGCCCGCGGCCTGAGCCGCGGAGCCCTCTCCATCGCCAGCCTCAACGCAAGCGGCGAGCTTCGCGGTGGCAGCGGTCAAGTCCGAGCCCGGCTCGCCGGGACTCGCGGCCGCGACTTCGTCTTCGACACCGTCGCCGACATCGCGCCCGGCCGGCTGCGGCTGACCGGGCGGGGCATTGTCGACCGACGGGCCATCGTGCTTAGCGAGCCGGCGGTGCTGACCCGGGAAGGCGACGGCTGGCGCCTCGCCTCCACGGCCCTGACCTTCGCGGGCGGCAACGCCACCGTCTCGGGCCTGTTCGGCGGAGCGGCCAGTGAGCTGAACGCCCGGATGGAATCGATGCCGCTCGCCGTGCTCGACATCGCCTGGCCCAGGCTCGGATTGGGCGGCTCGGCCTCGGGCACCTTGAGCTACCGTTTCGGAGCGGTGGGCGAGCCGAGCGGCGACGCCAACCTCCGGATCCGCGGCCTCACCCGCTCGGGCCTCGTCCTTTCGTCGCGGCCGGTCGATATCGGCCTGGTGGCGAAGCTCGCCGGCGGCAAGGCGGCGCTTCGGGCGGTCGCGGTCAGCGAAGGCCGGACGATCGGCCGGGCGCAGGCCCGGCTCGCCCCGATCGGCCGAAGCGGCAATATAGGCGAGCGTCTGAGCGTCGCGCCCCTCTTCGCCCAGCTTCGCTACAACGGTCCGGCCGATACGCTCTGGCGGCTGACCGGAGTCGAGCTGCTCGACGTCTCCGGCCCGGTCGCGGTCGGCGCCGACGCTCGCGGCACCCTGGCCAATCCGCAGATACGCGGCTCGCTCAGGACCGAGCGGGCCCGGATCGAGAGCGCGGTGACCGGAATGGTGATCGACAATGTCCGGGCCGCGGGCCGGTTCGGCGGCTCCAGGCTGGTCCTCGACCGCTTCGCCGGGACCACCAAGCGGGACGGATCGGTCGCCGGCCGGGCCACCTTCGACCTCGCCGGCCCCAAGGGCTTCGGGATCGACATCGCTCTGCAGGCGAAGGCCGCGCAATTGCTGGACCGCGACGACATCAAGGCTCAGGTGACCGGGCCGATCCGGATCCGGTCCGACGGCCAGGACGGAAGCATCTCGGGCCAGGTCGATCTGGTCAGCGGCAGCTTCCGCCTGGGCGCGGTCACCGCCTCGACCCAGGTGCCGCGCCTCGCCGTTCGCGAGCTCAACCGACCCGCCGACGAGCGGCCGGCGGCGAGGCGGCTGTCGCCCTGGCGGCTGGATCTCGATGTCGAGGCCCGGGACCGGCTGATGGTCACCGGGCTCGGGATCAACAGCGAATGGAGCGCCGACCTCAAGATCGCCGGAACCGTCACCGAACCGAGGATCAGCGGCCGAGCCGACCTCGTCCGCGGAAGCTACGACTTCGCCGGCCGGCGCTTCGATCTCGAGAGGGGCCAGATCCGGTTCCAGGGCGAGTCCCCGGTCAATCCGGTGCTCGACATCACCGCCGAGGGCGGGGTGCAGGGTCTGAACGCGATCATCCGGGTCACCGGCCGCGGCCAGCGCCCGGAAATAAGCTTCTCGAGCACTCCGGCGCTTCCGCAGGACGAATTGCTCAGCCGGCTGCTGTTCGGAACCTCGATCACCAACCTGTCCGCGCCGGAGGCGCTGCAGCTCGCCGCGGCGGTGGCCTCGCTGAACGACAGCGGCGGCGGCCTCGACCCGATCAACGCGGTGCGCGCGGCCACCGGCCTCGACCGGCTCCGAATCGTTCCCGCCGACCTGACCACCGGCCAGGGCACCGCGATCGCCGCCGGCAAATATCTCGGCCGGCGAGTCTATGTGGAAGTGGTGACCGACGCCCGCGGCTATTCGGCCACCCTGGTCGAATATCAGATCACACGCTGGCTCTCCTTGCTGTCCAGCATCTCAACGATCGGGCGCGAAAGCGTGAACGTCAGGGTGTCGAAGGATTATTAGAACTAAGTCCAGAACAGTGATTGCTTCCCGGCGAAGGCCGGGATCCAGCGGCCCGGAGGCAGCACTGGGCCCCGGCCTTCGCCGGGGAACAAGAAATTGATCTATGTTTACAACAACTCCGTCCGCAGGGCAGCAATTCGTTAACGCGCATCGGCTAGTCCTCGTCCCGACCTCAACTTGGGGATGGGGATCGGCAATGTCCTCGGAAGACGAAAACGGCTTCGACAGCGGCCGGCGCGCGGAACGGCTTCCGCTCGACGCCGAGACCCGGCTTCGGCCGAACAGCTGGAGCAGCCTCCAGGTAAAGATGCTCGACCTTTCCGCCTCCGGCTTCCGGGCCGAATGCGAGGCCCGGGTCAAGCCGGGCGGAAGCGTTTCGCTCGACGTTCCGGGAATCGGCTCGGTCGACGCCCAGGTGGAATGGCAGCGTGACGACCAGTTCGGGGCACGCTTCTTCGCCCCCATCGAGATCGCCAGCTGCCAATGGACGTTCCCCGATCGGAATCACACCCTGGCCCGGCTTCTCGTCGAGCGGGCGGCGGCGAAGCGCGCCGGCCGCGGCGCCGCGGAGGGACGGATCAGGCGAAAGATCCTCTCCGCTTTGCCAATGCGCAAAGGGTGCGCTTCGGCCTGATCCGGAGGTGAGCGGATAAGCGGTTTCTTAACCCGGATTGCCTAGGCTCGCCCCACCGGAACCGGGGGAGCCGGAGGATCTTTTCATCGGGGCTCGAAAAGCGATGCGTAAAGGGCGGTTCGCCGGGTTGAGCGACAGGGGCCACGAGCCCGTCACTCCGCCGGAGATCGCGGACCTGCTTCTGTTCGATTTCACCCCCGCCGCCGGCGAAGACGACGAGCGCGCCGCACTCGAGCGGGCCCGCACCCTCCAGCTCTCCTTGCCCCTGCTGACCGGCTCCCATTTGCTGTGGAGCGCGGTTCTGATCGGCGGCCTGGCCGCCGCCGGCGCCATCGGCCCTCTCGGCGGCCTGACCGTCTTGCTCCTCGCCATCCTGCTGCTCGACGGAGCGCTTTGGTTCGGCCTGAAAAAGTGGAGGCTTCGCCCCCACCAGGCGATGCGTCTCACCGCCTTGCACGGCGCCGCCACGGCCGGCCTGTGGCTTGTTTCGGCTTTGGTCGTCGCTCCCGAGGCCCAGACGATGCTCGTCAAGGCGGCCTTGATCGCCGGCGCCGGATCCGCGGTCGCCGTGTTCTTCCTCGTGCCGCTGCTGATGATCCTGGCCGTCTCGACGACCTTCCTGGTCGCGACGGCCATGCCCAGCGAGGAGCCGGTCGCCGCGATCGGCGGCGCCTTCAGCCTCTTTCTGATTTGCCTCGGAATCTCGCGCTCGCGCCAGCTTCTCTTCGCCGCTCGCCAGCGCCTGGCGCTCGAATGGCAGGCGGAGAAGGCGCGCCGCTTCGTCGCCGATTTCGAAGCGAGCGGCCGCGGCTGGTTCTGGGAAACCAATGCCGACGGCGCCCTCACCTATGTCTCGGAGCCGCTCGCCGCCCATCTCGGCGTCGCCGCCGCCGAGCTGATCGGCCGCCGCTTCGAGGACGTCCTGCTCCTCGATTCCGCCGACGGCGACGACAGCCGCCGGACGCTCGGCTTCCACCTGTCCGCGCGCTTCCCCTTCGCCGATGCCGTCGTTCGAGCGCCGGTCGGCGACGAAATCTGGTGGTCGCTTTCCGGGAGCCCCAATTTCGACTCCTGCGGCCGCTTCCTCGGCTTCCGCGGCCTCGGCAGCAATTTGAGCGAGCAGCGCCGGAGCGAGGCCGAAGCGAGCAAGCTTGCCCGCTACGACAGCCTGACCAACCTCCCCAACCGGGCGATGATGCGCTCGATGCTGGACCAGGCGCTGGCCAATGCGGACGAGCGCCGCCGGGGCTGCGCTCTCATGATCATCGATCTCGACCGTTTCAAGCAGGTCAACGACACGCTCGGCCATCCGGTCGGCGACAAATTGCTGAAGAAGGTCGCGGCGCGACTCAACGAGGTGCTCGGCGAGGACGGGCAGGTCGGCCGGCTCGGCGGCGACGAGTTCGAGGCGATCCTGCCCGGGATCGAGGAGGAGGGCCGGCTTTCCGAGCTGGCCCGGCGGCTGATCGAGCAGGTCTCGCTCCCGTACAAGATAGAGGGCCATGAAATCCGGATCGGCACCTCGGTCGGAATCGCCGTCGCCGTGCCCGGCAAGACTCTCGCGGAAGGGCTGATCAAGGACGCCGACGTCGCTTTGTACGCAGCCAAGGCGGACGGCCGCGGCACCTTCCGCCTTTTCGCTCAGGAGATGCACGCTCTCGCCACCGAGCGGCAGATTTTGGAGAAGGACCTTCGCGAGGCGCTGGTCAACGACCAGCTGACGCTCGTCTACCAGCCGATCGTCGATTCGGTTTCGGAAGAAGTGGTCGCTTTCGAGGCCTTGCTGCGCTGGCACCATCCGGCGCGCGGGCTGCTTCCGCCCGCTTTGGTCATTCCGCTCGCGGAGGAGACCGGGCTGATGCCCCGGATCGGCGACTGGGTGCTCCGGACCGCCTGCGCCGAGGCGGCGAAATGGCCGAGACATATCCGGGTGGCCGTCAACCTCTCCCCGGTCCAGTTCGCCGATCCGGCCCTGGCCGCCGCCGTGACGGGCACGCTCGCGGCCTCGCGGCTCGAGCCGGAGCGGCTGGAGCTGGAGATCAACGAGGCCGTGTTCCTCGCCGACCGCAAGGCCACCGAAACGACCCTGACCCGCCTGCGAGGCCTGGGAGTCCGCCTGGCCCTCGACAATTTCGGAACCGGCCATTCGGGCCTCGGTCATTTGCGCGACGCTCCGCTGGACAAGATCAAGATCGACCAGAGCTTCGTTCGGGGCGCGACAACACCGGGAAGCCGCAACGGCGCGATCGTCCGGGCCATCGTCGTCCTCGCCGAGAGCCTCGGGATGGACACGACCGCCGAGGGCGCCGAGACGATCGAGGAACTGTCGCTGATCCGCCGGCTCGGCTGCTCCCAGGTCCAGGGCTATATCTTCGCCAGGCCGATGCCCGCCGACGAGGCCCTTGCGCTCGCCACGGAAAGCCGGCCCTCGGCCGAAGTGATCGGCTTCAGCCGACCGCCGCGCCACCGGCTGATCCGCAACGGCCGACTGCTCTGGGGGGGCCGGACCGTGCCGGTGCGGCTCCGCAACATCTCCGCCGGCGGGGCGATGATCGAGTGCGACAGCGCGCTCGAACCCGGCACTCCGGTCGAGCTCGACCTGGCCGAGGCCGGAACCCTGCCGGCCGAGATTCGCTGGTGCCAGCAGGGCCAGATCGGGCTTCACTTCGGCGAGGAATTCGCCCTCGGCAAGCTCGCCCGAACCCGCCGCAAGGGCGGCGCCCCCCAGATGCTGAAGCCGGAATATCTCGAGCCCCGCAAGGCGGCGAAATAGCGAGTCCGTTCCCCGGCGAAGGCCGGGGCCCAGCGGCACAGGCGGAAGGACTGGGCCC
>JBAWCC010000046.1:0-24743 GCA_049590095.1 Allosphingosinicella sp.
CCCTGGGGACAGCCGCCGCGCAAGCGCCGCACTCCGGGCGTCGGCGGCAATGTCGGCTCGCTCGACGATTTCCTGAAACGCAGCCGCGAGAAGTTCGGCGGCCGCTTCCCCCATCAGGAGGGACGCCCCTATTGGCTCTACGGCCTCGGCGTGTTCGTCCTTCTGTGGCTTGTCTTCACCTGCTTCCATCTCGTCGGCCCGCAGGAGCGCGGAGTGGTCACCTTGTTCGGCAAGTACAGCCGGACGGTGAACAGCGGAATCGCGATGACCCTGCCGCTGCCGATCGAGCGGCTGCAGAAGGTCGACGTCGGCCAGATCCGCACCAGGGACATCGGCTCGCCCGATGCGTCGCAGGAAAATCTGATCCTCACCGGCGACCAGAACATCATCGACGTCGCTTATTCGGTGCGCTGGACGATCCGCGATCCGCAGCTCTATCTGTTCCAGATCAACGATCCGGAATCGACGATCGGCGAGGTCGCCGAGAGCGCCATGCGCGCCGTCCTCGCCACCGTCTCTCTGGACGACGCGATCGGCGCCGGCCGAAGCGACATCGAATCGCGCGTGTCGCTGGTCATGCAGCAGGTGCTCGACCGCTACGGCGCCGGAGTTCGGATCGAGGGCGTCGCGATCAAGCAGTCGGACCCGCCCGCGACCGTCAACAACGCCTTCAAGGAAGTGTCGGCGGCCCAGCAGGAGGCGCAGTCCTACATCAACCAGGCCCGCGCCTACGCCCAGCAGCAGACCGCCCGCGCTCAGGGCGACGCCGCGGCGTTCGACAAGGTCTTCGCCCAGTACAAGCTGGCTCCCGAAGTGACCCGCCGCCGTATGTATTACGAGACGATGGAGCGGGTTCTCTCCAAGGTCGACAAGACCGTGGTCGAAGCCGACGGAGTCACGCCCTATCTGCCGCTGCCCCAGGTCCAGCGCCAGGCCCAGGAAGGAGCCGCGAGATGAGCCGGGCGCTTCGCAACCCCATCGCCCTCGCATTCATCGCGATCGCCCTGCTCGTCATCATCGGGAGCACCTTCGCGACGGTTCCGGAGACGAAGCAGGCGGTGATCGTCCGCTTCGGCAATCCCGACCGGGTCATCAACGCCTACCGGCGGGGAGTGGATTTCGGTCAGACGGGGGCCGGGCTGATCGCCCGGGTTCCGTTCGTGGAGCAGATCGTCTGGATCGACAAGCGGATCCTCAGCGTCAAGATGGACCGCCAGCAGGTGCTCTCGACCGATCAGCTCCGGCTCCAGGTCGACGCCTTCGCGCGCTACCGGATCGTCGATCCGCTGCAGATGTACGTTTCCGCCCGGACCGAGGAGCGGGTCAGCGACCAGCTCAAGCCGATCCTCGGCTCGGCGATCCGGAACGAGCTCGGCAAGCGGCAGTTCGCCACCCTTCTCAGCCCGGAGCGCGGGCAGCTGATGGACAATATCGAGCGCGCCCTCAACCGGGTGGCCCGCCAATATGGCGCCGAGATCGTGGATGTACGGATCAAGCGCGCCGACCTTCCCGAAGGCACTCCGCTCGATTCGGCCTATGAGCGGATGCGGACCGCCCGCCAGCAGGAGGCCGGAGCGATTCGCGCCCAGGGCTACAAGCAGGCGCAGATCATCAAGGCGGACGCCGATGCCGAAGCCGCGAAGACCTATGCCGAAGCCTATGGCAAGGATCCGGATTTCTACGCTTTCTACCGGGCGATGCAGAGCTACGAGACGACCTTCGCTCCGGGCGAGAACCAGGGCCGGTCGACCATCATCATGTCGCCGGACAACCAGTATCTGCAGGAGTTCAAGGGCAAGAACCGGTAGGAGATAGCGACGCGGCGGGCGTGTTTCCCGGCGAAGGCCGGGATCCGGTCCTTCCGCACTCATCGCTGGGTCCCGGCCTTCGCCGGGGAACGCTCCAGCGCGCAAGGCTATTCAATTCCGGTTCAGCCGCACCAAATACACTTGTAATCGATGGGGACGTCGGATCCGCCCGCCCGGGTCGAAAGCAAATGAGGAGAATGCAATCGTGCGTTACGTCTATGGCATCTCGGCCGCCATCCTTCTGGGCGGAGCCGCCGCCACGCTGACGGTGGGCCCCGTGGGTGCCCAGACCGCCCAGAACGATCCCGGCACCATCGCCGGCGCCACCCCGCGCCCGGGCGCTCCGATGAGCTTCGCCGACCTCGCCGCTCGGCTCCAGCCGGCGGTGGTCAACATCTCGACCAAGCAGTCGATCCAGGTCAACCGGAGCCGCCAGGTTCCCCCGGGCTTCGAGGATTTCTTCCGCCAGTTCGGAGTTCCCGTCCCCGACGGCGGCGGCGACGCCCCGATCACCCAGCGCGGCGGCTCATTGGGCTCCGGCTTCATCATCTCCGCCGACGGCTATGTCGTGACCAACAACCACGTCGTCTCGCCGGCCCGGACCGGCGCCACGGTAGAGCAGATCACCGTGACCCTTTCCGACCGCCGCGAATATGAGGCGGAGCTGGTCGGCCGCGATCCCGCCTCCGACCTCGCCGTGCTCAAGATCAAGGGCAGCAATCTGCCCTTCGTCCGCTTCGGCGATTCCAAGCAGGTCCGGGTCGGCGACTGGGTGGTCGCGATCGGCAACCCGTTCAGCCTCGGAGGCACCGTCACCGCCGGGATCGTCTCGGCGCTCCACCGCAATATCGGCGCCGGCACCTACGATCGCTACATCCAGACCGACGCCTCGATCAACATGGGCAATTCGGGCGGCCCGATGTTCGATCTCCAGGGCAACGTCATCGGGATCAACACCGCGCTGATCTCGCCGACCGGAGGCAATGTCGGGATCGGATTCGCCATTCCCGCGGAGCAAGCCTTCCCGATCATTGAGTCGCTGCGCAAGGGCGAACGGCCGCAGCGCGGCTATATCGGGGTCAGCCTTCAGCCGCTGACCGAGGACATCGCCGCGTCTCTCGGCATACCCAAGAACCAGGGCGAGCTGATTCGAAGCGTCACCGCCGGCGGCCCGGCGGCCCGGGCCGGAGTCCGCCAGGGCGACGTCGTCGTCAGCGTCGGCGGCCGCCCGGTGACCCCGGACGAATCGCTCGCCTATCTGGTCTCTCGCCAGCCGATCGGATCGAGGATCCCGATCGAAATCGTCCGCGAGGGGCGCCGCCAGACCCTCAACGTCGCCATCGGCGAGCGCCCGACCGAGGAGGAGCTGGCGCGCCTGAACGGAATCGAGGACGAGGCCGAGGTCCAGGAACCGGCCGAGGCCCAGCAGTCGAGCAGCCAGAAGTCGGCGCGCGAGAGCCTCGGCCTCACCGTCCAGACCCTCACTCCCGAGATCGCCCGGGCGCTCCGGCTCAGCGACGTCAACACGCGGGGAGTCGTCATCGCGTCGGTCAATCCCGGAAGCGACGCCGCCGCCAAGGGCATCCAGCCCCGCGACATCATCCTGTCGATCAACCAGCGCGCGACCCGCACTCCGGAGGAAGCTGCCGCCGCCGTCGCGGCAGCCCGTGCCGCAGGCCGCAACACCGTGCTGCTGCTGATCCGCCGAGGCAACACTCCGCCGGCTTATTACGGAGTTGCGTTGGCGGATCGGTGAAGTACTTCTAATTCCTCCCCTGCATTTGCAGGGGAGGGGGACCATGCGAAGCATGGTGGAGGGGCCTTACTGATTTCGAAGAACCCCTCCACCGCGCTTCGCGCGGTTCCCCTCCCCGGGAAGCCTCGGGGAGGATTTTGTGTACGGCCGTATATCGGATAGGGCTGCCCCCGCAGCAGGGAGCCCCGGCATGGACGACGAATCCTCCATCTTCATCGGCCTCGGCGGCGGCAAGCCGCAGCGGCTCATGCTCAAGCGCGCCAATCGCCACGGCCTGATCGCCGGGGCGACCGGCACCGGCAAGACCGTCACCCTTCAGGGCCTCGCCGAAGGCTTTTCGCGCGCCGGGGTGCCGGTCTTCGTCGCCGACGTGAAAGGCGATCTCGGCGGCCTCGCAATGGCCGGCTCGCCGATGGGCAAGCTCCACGAGGCCTTTGCCGCCCGAGCCGCCGAGATCGGCGATTCCTCCTGGACCTATGGCGACAATCCGGTCCAGTTCTGGGACCTGCTCGGCCAACAGGGCCATCCGATCCGGACCACCGTCTCCGAAATGGGCCCGCTCATGCTCGCCCGGCTGATGGATTTGAACGAAGTCCAGGAAGGCGTTCTCGCCATCGTCTTCCACGTCGCCGACAAGGACGGGCTTCTCCTTCTCGACCTCGACGATCTCCAGGCGATGCTCGCCGACTGCGCCAACCGCGCCGACGCGCTGACCGTGACCTACGGCAACGTCTCCAGGCCCAGCGTCGGCGCAATCCAGCGCTCGCTCCTCCAGCTGCGCTCGCAGGGCGGCGACCGCTTCTTCGGAGAGCCCGCGCTAGACATCGACGATCTCATCGCCCTCGACGACCGGGGCCGGGGAATCGTCAACATCCTCGCCGCCGACCGGCTGATGGCCTCGCCCAAGCTCTACTCTACCTTCCTGCTCTGGCTCCTCTCCGAGCTGTTCGAGCAGCTTCCCGAGGTCGGCGATCCGGACAAGCCCAAGCTCGTCTTCTTCTTCGACGAGGCCCATCTCCTCTTCTCGAGCGCTCCGGCGGCGCTTCTCGAGAAGATCGAGCAGGTCGTCCGTCTGATCCGCTCGAAGGGCGTCGGAGTCTATTTCATCACCCAGAACCCGATCGACATCCCCGACGCCGTCGCCGGCCAGCTCGGCAACCGGATCCAGCACGCGCTCCGCGCCTTCACCCCCCGGGACGAGAAAGCGGTGCGCTCGGCCGCCGAGACCTTCCGGGCCAATCCGGACCTCGACGTCGCCACCGCCATCACCGAGCTCAAGGTCGGCGAGGCCCTCGTCTCGCTGCTCCAGCCGGACGGTTCGCCGTCGCCGGTCGAGCGGACCCTGATCCGGGCGCCGGGCTCGCGGGTCGGGCCGGTCACGCCCGAGGAGCGGGCTTTGCTCGTCGAGACCGACTCGATCGGCTCCAGATATGACGAGGCGATCGACCGCGAATCCGCCGAGGAGCTTCTCGCCGCCAGGTCCGGCGAGGCCCGGGCCGCGGCCGCCGAAGCGAAGGCGAAAGCCGAAGAGGCCAGGCTCGACGCCGACGAAGCGAAGCAGGCGGAAAAGGAGAGGGTCCATGCCGAACGCGAGGCCGCCCGCGCCGCCAAGGAAGCGGAGCGCGCCCGAATCGCCGCCGAACGCGAGGCCGCCCGCAAGGCCCGCGAGGACGCGAAGCCGAGCTTCACCGACAAGCTCGTCCAGTCCGCCGCGCGCTCGGCGGCGAGCTCCGTGGGCCGTCAGGTCGCGGGCAAGCTGGGTGGGCAGTTGCTGAGGGGCCTGCTCGGCGGGCTGTTCAGGGGGCGGTGATTTAATTCCTCCCCATGCAGCGCATGGGGTGGGGGACCACACGAAGTGTGGTGGAGGGGTAGGCGGCGTAGGCCATCGCCGCCACGCATTTGATCCTCGGCGTTCTGCGCCAATTACCCCTCCACCAGGCTTCGCCTGGTCCCCCTCCCCATCTGGCGATGGGGAGGATTACCCCCCCTTCGCCTCCAGCCACCGCGTGATATCCGGCAGCCTCGTCGTCCGCACCCGCACCCGGTCCCGGATCGAGGCGATGGCGACGTCGACCCGGCCGCGCGACTGAGGGGTCATGTAGCGGGTCGCGAAATCCTCGAGCTTGGCGACCATCGCGGGATCGGCCGATCCTCCGCCGAGCCCGGCGAGGAATCGCGAGCGCGACGAGATGTCGACCAGCCCCTCCACCTTCTCCCGATTGCGGATCGCGAAATCGTAAGCGAGATCGGGATGCTCGCCCGCCACCGCCGAGAGGATTCCGGCGCTGGTCGTCGCTCCCGGCTCGTCGGTCAAGGCGAGGTCGAGCGCCCTTTGGGCCAAAGCGGGGTCGGCGGCGCGTCCGAGCAGCCGGTAGAGCTGGGCCTTGACCAGCGGGCTTCGCTCGGCCCGGGCCTGCGCCCGAAGCCTCTCCCAGCCCGCGGAATCGACGTTGCGGGCGTTGACGGCGAGGATCGTGCTCCGAAGCGGGCCTCCGGTCGCAAGCGGGTCCCCCGCCGCGAGGAGCCTGTTGGCCTCGGCGACGACCCTCGGGTCGCCCATCTCGCCGAGGGTCTGGATCAGGTCCGCCCGAAGCACCGGAATGGTCGGCGACTCGCCGGCCCTGGGCGCCCAGCCGATCCGGCCGAGCACCGGCGACAGCTTCGCCGAGGCGTAGCGCGCCAGCATCGCCCGGCGGGCGGGGTCGCTCTCGTACATGGCATGGACGCTGCTCAGGATCGTCGCGGCCCGGCTCCACACCTGCGGGTTGGCGTCGGCGGGGACCGAGTCGACCATGTCGAGCGCCTCCGCCGCCGACTGGTAGCCGGCGAGGCCCAGGCCCCAATTGTCGGCGAGAAGGCCGATCTGGTCGATCGGCTTCAGGCGCGGAAAGCTCGCGGTCAGCCGATCGAGCAGAGCCGGCGAATAGAGGGTCCGGTAATAGCCGGTCTGGCCGCTGTTGACGACGACCGGGCCGCAGCCGGCGACGCTCAATGTGCCGGCGCCGCCGGTGACGAGGGTCCGGGTCTCGGCGCCGCCGACGCTCGCCGCGATCACAGGAACCCGCCAGGCCCTGGCCGCCCGGTCCGGCCGGTCGCGGCTGAATTCGCCCTGTCGGAGCGCGACGTCGGTCTTGCCGCCGCGGCAGGTCGCATTCTCGACCCGGATCAGGGGCACGCCCGGCTGAAGCGTGAAATCGTGGGCGATGGCGGTGACCGGCTTGCCGGCCGACCGCTCGACCGACTGCCACAGATCGTCGGTCCGGGTGTTGCCGAGCCGGTGGGTGCGGATATAATCCTGGACTCCGCGCCGCCACGAATCCTCGCCGACATAATCCTCGAGCATGGTGATCACCGCCTCGCCTTTTTGATAGGTGATCGCGTCGAAGGCCTGGCTGATCTGCTCGACGGTGTCGATCCGCTGAACGACCGGATGGGTGGATGAGACCGAATCGAGGCTGATCGCAGCTTCGCGGCCGGAGACGGTGCCGAGCTCGGGGTCCCATTCCGGGTGCAAGGCGGTGGTCGCCTTGGTCGCCATCCACGAGGCGAAGCCCTCGTTCAGCCACAGATCGTCCCACCAGCTCATGGTGACGAGGTTCCCGAACCATTGGTGCGCGATCTCGTGCGCCGCGACCTCGAAGATCCGCTGCTTGGTCGCCTCGGTGGTGATCGCCGGATCGACGAGGAGGATCGATTCGAACGAGAAGATCGCGCCCCAATTCTCCATCGCTCCGAAGAACTGGCTGCTTCCCGGGCCGGCGACGTTGTCGAGCTTGGGGAGCGGGTAGGGGGTTGCGAAATAATCGTTGAACCAGGGGACCAGCTGGGCGGAGCCGGTCAGCGCCCAGCGGCCTTTCTCGCCGTCGCCGCGCTTGGTGACGACTCCGATCTCGGTCCCGGCCGCGGTCGTCGTGATCCGGTCGAACTCGCCGACGGCGAGGAAGAGCAGATAGCTCGACATCGCGGGGCTCGTCTGGAAGGTGATTGTCTTGGTGCCGTTCGCGTTGGTCCTGACCCCCGCCTGGGGCATGTTGCCGATCGCGTCCTGGCCGGCCGGAACCGTGACGTTGAGATTGTAGGGGGTGCGGAACCGGGGCTCGTCCCAGCCCGGGAAGAAGCGCCGGGCGTCGGGCGCCTCGAACTGGGTGAAGAGTGCGCGCTTCCTGCCCCCGGCGCCTTCGTAGTCGAGCGCGAAGAGTCCGGCGGCCTGGGTGTAGATCTTGCCCTTGTAATCGATCGTCAGCCGGTACCGGCCGGGCGCGATCTCGCGGTCGAAGTCGAAGGCCGCCATTTGCCTCGCTTCGTCGATCTCGATGTCGCTCGGGCCGAGGGCGAGTGGTGAATCGCCGACGCCGCGCAGCGAGACATTGACGAATTCGAGGTCGGCCGCGTTCAGCGTGATCCTGTTGGACTCAGCGAGGATTTCGATGTCGATGTCGACCCGGGCAGTGAATCGCAAATTGGCGGCGTCCGGGGTCGCATGGATCGTATATTGGAGCGGCCGGACGTTGGGCGGCAGCTGCGTCGGGATCTGGCGGCCGGTCTGGGGAGCCGCAGACGAGGGCGATGAGGGCGATGAGGGCGCTGCCTGCTCGGTGGTCCGGGCGCAGCCGGCGAGGGTAAGGGCGAGAAGCGAGACGGTGGCGAACAGGCGCATGGAGCACTCCGACAGGGACGTGGCTGCGCTCCTGCGGGGGCGCCGAACCCTTGTCAAACTCAGTAGCCGAAGATCGGTGCCGCCTCATGGCCTTCGAGGACGTGGACCCGAAGCTGCGCCGGCTCCCAGAGCAATTCGACTCCCGCCTCGGCCTGGCGGACCAGGGCGACGATCGCTTCGTTGACCGGCGCCCGGTGCCCGAGCTTCTTCGCGAGCTTGACCACCTCGCCGTTCAGATAGTCGATCTCGGTCGGCCGTCCGGCCTTGAGATCGTCGGCCATGGAAGAGCGCGCGTGAGCGTCGATCTTCTGGATCCTGAGGAACAGGTTGTTGAAGATCAGATTTGGCGAGGCGATGGCGTGCGGAAGCAGCCGGGGCGGCACCGGCCCGGCCTTGGCGGGCTCGATCCCGGCCGCCTCCAGCAGTCCGAGCGCCTCCAGGATCGAGGCGGCGACGACCCGGCGATAGTCGCGCTCCTTCAATTGCTCGAGAAGGGTCCGGCCGGACAAGGCGTTGACCGCATTGTTGAGGTTGATGAGCAATTTGCCCCAGGCGATCGCCGCCATGTCGTCCGAAAGCTGCAGCCGCGCCGGGCCGCCGCCGACCCGCTCGGCCAGCGCCCGAAGGGCCGGCACGTCCTCGGCGATCAGGTCCCCGGCGACGCCCTTGTGGAAGCGGCCGTGACCGAGCGCCGCGACATTGTAGGGCACCATTCCGGCCACCGCCTCGAACCGGTTCTTCAGCACCGACCTGAGGATCTCGACGTTGCTGACCCCGTTCTGGAAGCTGACCACCAGCGCGCCCTTCCTGGCGTTGCGGGCGATCTCTTTCGCGGCCGCGGCGGTGCCGGTGCTCTTGACGCAAAGCGCGATGATGTCGGCCTCGGCCAGCGCGGCGGGCCGGGTCGAGAAATCCACCTGCTCCGGCCCAAGCCTCGTGCGCCACCCCGAATGATCGGTGAGCGTCAGTCCGTTCTCGGCGATCTCCCGCCCGATCCGCTCCCGCCCGACAAAGCCGACCGGAACCCCCGCCGCCGCCCACGCCCCGCCGATAAAGCAGCCGACGGAGCCGGCCCCGAAAATCGCGACCTTCATCGCAAGCAGGTTCCGTCATTGCGAGGAGCGAAGCGACGCGGCAATCCAGCGGCGACGGTCGCGACCGCTGCCCGGCTGGATTGCTTCGCTCCGCTCGCAATGACGGCCGGGTTCACGCCTCAGCCCCGCCCGCGATAGCCGGGCACGTCCTGGGCGGGCACCCACAGGCCTTCGGGCGGCTCGCCCGACTGCCAGAAGACGTCGATCGGCATTCCGCCGCGCGGATACCAATAGCCTCCGATCCGCAGCCAGAGCGGCTTCATCTCCGAGGCCAGCCGCTCGGCGATTCCGACCGTCACGTCCTCATGGAACCCGCAATGGTTGCGGAAGGCGGAGAGGAACAGCTTGAGCGACTTGGATTCGACGATGGACTCGCCCGGCGCGTAATCGATGACGATATGGGCGAAATCGGGCTGTCCGGTCACCGGGCAGAGCGAGGTGAATTCCGGAGCGGTGAAGCGCACCAGATAGGGCCGCCCCGGCCGCGGATTGGCGACATAATCGAGCTTCGCCTCGTCGGGCGAAGCGGGCAGCGGGCTTGAGCGGCCGAGATGGGTCAGGTCCATGGCCGCGCTTTAGGCGAGCCGGCGGGGCAGGGGAAGGCGGCGGCGCGAAGGCGCGACGTGGAAGGAAGCCGGGCGCCGCTTCGCGGCAAGGTGCGAAGCGAGCCGGCTGTTCGAGCCCTCCCTGTCGCCGGAGAGGAGGCGGGAATAAGCGAGCGCGACGGACATTCTGCCCTCGGCACAGCCTGTCCGTCCGATACGCCCCTTCCTGGCCGCTCCGGCTTTCTCATGATCGACAATCTCAAAGAGCCGTGCCCGGGTCCGCGACTCGAGCAATTCCAATTCTAATAGGAAAAGTCCTACAAATCAAGAACAAAAACAGAATGCGTTTGTCCAAGGGGCATTTCATGTCATGGACGAATGTCATTTGGCCATCTATACTGGTCTTATGAGACGGAAAGCTGACAATATGTCAGGTGTGCTTGACTTAAAATATTTCCGGGCATATCGAGTCGTCATGGCCGGCGGATGGGCTGCCGGCGGGACGAGGCCAAGGCGGTGGAGATTGAGGAGCTTGTGAAGAATCGACTGAAGGTCCTGAGGGCGGAACGCGACTGGAGCCAGGCGGAGCTTGGCGGTCGGCTCGGAGTCTCGCGCCAGGCGGTCAACGCCATCGAGACCGGCAAATACGATCCTTCGCTTCCGCTCGCCTTCAGGCTCAGCCGCCTGTTCCGTGTCCCGATCGAGGAGATTTTCGATGACGGTTTCGGGGGTTCGGGCGATGCGCGATAGCGTGTCGCTCGGTGAAGGGGAGCGCCGCGATGCGGCGCGCCGGCGCAAGAAGTGGCTGATCATGGGCGCCCTGGCCCTGCTCGGCCTCGTGCCGGGCCTGTACGTGGGGTGGCAGCATGGCGCGGCCGCGGCCGAAAGCCGGGAGGTCGTCTGGTCGCCGACCCTGGCGGTGGTTCTGGCGGCGCTGTATCTCGCCGCGACGCTCGGCGGCGGGCTCCTCCTCGGCAGGGTCACGGACGAGCTCGAGCGGCAGCGCAACTACAAGGCCGTGAGCGTCGCCGGCCTTGCTCTGATGACGGTCTATCCGACCTGGTTCCTGCTGTGGAAGGGCGGCTTCGTTCCGGAGCCGGTCCACTGGATTCTGTTCCTGCTGTTCTGGCTGAGCCTCGCGCTCGCCACTCTCTGGTACCGCCTCCGCGAAGGATAAGGCCATGATCAGGAACCTCATCGCTTTGGCCTTGCTGGCACTGGTGCTCGCGCCGCTCGTCTCGCTGCACCAGCTCGGAGCCGTCGAGGCCCGCCCCTCGGTCCGGATCTCCAAGATCGGCCTGGACGGCGTCGTCGGCTTCGAAGCCCTCCTGACCGCGACTCGGCTTTAGCCGCTTCACGTCACCCCAGCGAAGGCTGGGGTCCATGCTGAATCCGAATGGATGCCAGCCTGCGCTGGCATGACGAGAGAGCGCCGCCCGTCTGGACAAGCGCCCGGCGGCGGGACAAGGGGAGGGGCCCAATGCCGGAGTAGCCGATGCGTCTCGCCGCCTTGTTCGCCCTCTTCCTCGCCGCGGGCTGCGCCACAATTCCCGAGCCCCCGACCGCCGCGGAGCGCGCCGGGCGCTGGTGGGCCGACGTCTCGACTTTGGCCGCGGACGACATGGAGGGGCGGCTGACCGGAACGCCCGGCTACCAGCGCGCCGCCGATTACGTCGTGTCGCAGCTGAAGGAGATCGGCCTCGAGCCGGCCGGAACCGAAGGCTATTTCCAGCCGGTGGAGTTCGAGGAGCAGTTCGTCGACTCCGCCGGATCGAGCGCGGCTCTGGTCGCCGACGGGCGGGAGACTTCGCTCTCCATACCCGGCGACCTGATCATCGGCCGCGGCGGCGGCCGCCCTCCCGAACGGATGGAGGCGTCCCTGGTCTTCGTCGGCTACGGCCTCCACATCCCCGAGGCCGGGCATGACGATTTCGCCGGGGTCGACCTTAAGGGCAAGATCGCCGTCGTCGTCGGCGGCGGGCCGGCCGACATTTCGGGAGCGCTCAAGGCGCACGCCCGGCGCGACCGGGCGAGAATGCTCTCCGAACGGGGCGCCGCGGGCCTGCTCTCCCTGACCACGGCCAGGGCCGTCGAAGTGCCCTGGTCGCGCGCGATGGCCCAGGCCGGCCAGTCCGGAATGTATTTCGCCGATCCGGCGCTCCGCGACATCAGGACCGAGTTCCTGAGCGCAAGCCTCAACACCGAATCCTCCGAGCAGCTCTTCACGGGCTCCGGCCGCACCTTCGCCGAGATCTCGGCGCTGGCCGACGCTTCGAAGCCGCTGCCCAGGTTCGACCTGAAGCCCTCGCTGCGCGCCACGATCGCGATGCGGCACCGCCCCGTGACCTCCTCCAACGTCGTCGCCCGGCTGGCGGGAAGCGATCCGAGGCTGAAGTCCGAGCATGTCGTCTTCTCGGCCCATCTCGACCATCTCGGCACCGGCGCTCCGATCGACGGCGACGGGCTCTACAACGGCGCCATGGACAATGCCGCGGGAGTCGCCGGCCTCCTCGACATCGCCCGAAGCTACAAGGCGCGGCGGCTGAAGCCCAGGCGCTCGATGCTGTTCGTCTTCGTCACCGCCGAGGAGAAAGGCCTGCTCGGCTCGCGCTATTTCGCGCTCCGGCCGACGGTGCCCAAGGCGATGATGGTCGCGAACATGAATTTCGACATGGCCCTTCCGATCTTCCCCCTGAAGAGCGTGACCGCGCTCGGAGCGCAGGAAAGCAGCCTCGGCGCAACCGCCGCTGCCGTCGGCGCCTCGATGGGCCTGCCCCTCGTCCCCGATCCCTTCCCCGACCGGAACAGCTTTGTCCGCTCCGACCAGTACAGCTTCATCCGCGAGGGCGTTCCGGCGCTGGCCTTCAAGTTCGGCTTCGGCCCCGGCGACCCGGAAGCCGAAATAGAACGGCGCTGGCGCTCGACCCGCTATCACGCGCCGTCGGACGACCTCGCCCAGCCGGTCGCAAAGCTGGACGCGATCAGGCTTCACGATTTCGTCGGCGAGCTGGCGCTCCGGGTCGCCAACGCCCCGGAGCGACCCGCCTGGGGGCAGCAGAGCTTTTTCCGGCGGTTTGCGCAGTGAGGGCGCTCGCGGCCTCCCTCCTCCTTCTGCTCGCTGCCCCTGCGGCGGCGCAGAAGGCCGCGCCGCTTCTGACGGCCGCCGAGACCGAAGCGCTGGCGGCGGAGATTTCCGGCGCCTCGGCGAAGCGCTCGGTCCGGGCCCTGTCGCTCCACCACCGGATGCGCGGCTCGGAAGGCTATCGCTCCGCCGCGGAGCTGATCCGCGACCGGCTTCGCGAATACGGCCTCGAGGAGGTGGAGATTCTCTCTTTGCCGGCGGACGGCAGAATCTTCTACGGAACTCAGCGCTCGCGACCGGCCTGGAATGCGAGCTTCGCCGAGCTGTGGGAGCAGCGCCGGGAAGACGGCCGCTTGCGCGATTCCGAGCGCATCGCCTCCTGGGCCGAACAGCCGATCACTCTGGCCCAGGATAGCGTCGACGGCCGTGCAGAGGCGGAGCTGGTCGACGTCGGCACCGGCGTCTCGGCGGCCGATTATGCCGGCAGGCAGGTGCGCGGAAAGCTCGTCCTGGTCTCCGGTCAGCCGGAAGCGGCGGCGAAGCTGGCGGTGACGGAGCGGGGCGCGGCCGGGATAATCTCCTGGGCCCGGAACCAGCGCTCGGCCTGGTGGGGCGAGGACGAAAGCCTGATCCGCTGGGGCCATTTGAGCACCTGGGAGAACCCGACCTTCGCCTTCATGGTTTCCCCGGCCCGGGCCCGCGCCTGGCAGGCAAGGCTTGCCAAAGGCGAGACCGTCCGCCTCCGAGCCGAGGTGAAAGCGGGGCGGACTCCCGGCGCCTATCTCATCCCGACCGCCGTCATCCCCGGCAAGGACCGCTCGAAGGAGATCCTCTTCTCCTGTCACCTCGACCATCCCTCGCCGGGCGCCAACGACAATTCCAGCGGATGCTCCGGAATTCTCGAGATCGCGCGCACCTTCCAGCGCCTGATCTCCGAAGGGCGACTGGCCCAGCCGCAGCGGACCCTTCGCTTCATCTGGCCGTGCGAGATCGAGTGCACGATCGCCTTGCTCAACGCGAAGCCGGAATTCGCCCGCCGCACCCTGGCGACGATCCATCTCGACATGATCGGGGGCAACACGGAGATCACGAAGGGAACGCTCGGGGTCGAGGGCTCGCCTCCCAGCCTGCCGAGCTTCGTCTCCGGAATCGGCTTCGCCATGGCCCGCTGGGTCGATTCGAACGCCTCGCGCTACGCCGAGCGCGGCGAGGCGGACTTTCCGCTGCTCGATCCGGAAGGCACGAAGATCCCGCTGCGGGCCCGGATCGGCGGCTTTTCCGAAGGCTCCGACCACCAGGTCTGGAGCGAGGGAAGCTGGCGCATTCCAATCCTCTACGTCTCCGACTGGCCCGACATCTACATCCACACCCACAAGGACGTGCCCGCCAATCTCGATTCCACGAAGATGAAGCGGGCCATGTTCATCGCCTCGGCCTCGGCCTGGGCGCTCGCGAATGTCGAGCAATCGGACACCCCGGAGCTGGAGCGTATCCAGATGATCGAAGGCGACTTCCGAAGCGCCGAAATTTCCCGGCGCTCCGGCGAGCTGTCCGACGAGGACGGGGCTACCGCGAGATTGCAATACGCCAATCACGAGGTGGCGCTGGAGCTGAGCCTGCAGCGCTTCGGCCTCCTGGTCGGCGAGCCGGACCGGGAGGGTCCCGTCCCGGCGGCGGAAGGGGCGGCCGGTATCGTCTACCGCCGCGACGAGAGCTTGAAGGGCCCGATGGACGGCTTCGGCTACAGCTGGTTCGACGACCATCTGGAGAAGGCGAAGCTCGAAAGGCCGGCGCTCCTGTCGCGTGAGCCGGCCTGGGAAGGTCCGAGCTTCGGCTACGAGGCTCTGAACCTCGTCGACGGCCGCCGCAACGTGAAGCAGATACGCGACGAGCTCGCCCTCACCGTCGGCCCGGCGCCGGTCGAGGAAGTCGCGGCCTATCTCGCGGCATTGGAGCGCCTCGGCGTGGTCCGGCGTTAGGAGAAGCATGGACAGCCTTGTCACGACCGAATGGCTCGAACGGGAGCTCGGCGCGAGCGACCTGAAGTTGATCGACTCAACCCTGTTCCTGCCCGGCGACCCGCGCGACGCTCGCTCCGAATATGAGGCGGAGCACATACCGGGCGCGGTCTTCCTCGACCTGGAGGACGTGTCGGACAGCTCCAATCCGGTGCCCCACATGGTCCCGTCCGAGCCCAAATTCGCAAGCCGGATGGCGTCGCTCGGGCTTCGCGACGGCCAGCGCTTCGTCGTCTACGACAACAGCCCCCTGCACAGCGCCGCCCGCGCCTGGTGGATGCTGAAGAGCTTCGGTGCCCATTATGTCGCGATCCTCGACGGCGGCCTTCAGAAGTGGAAATCGGAAGGGCGGCCGCTCGAAACCGGCCGGCCGCAGGTCCGCCACGGCCATTTCAGCCCCCGTTTCGAATTCGGCGCCGTGGTCGAGAAAGCCGAGGTGGCCGGCCTGATCGGCGGCGAGAGCCACGAGATCGTCGACGCGCGCGGCGCCGCCCGCTTCACCGGGGAGGAGGCCGAGCCCCGGCCGGGCATGGCCTCGGGTCACATCCCCGGCTCGAAAAACCTGCCCCAGGGCAAGCTGTTCGACGCCGACAACAGCTGGAAGCGGGGGGAGGCGCTGCGAGCCGCCTTCGAGGCTGCCGGGATCGATCTGGCCAGGCCGTTGGTCGCCACCTGCGGCTCGGGAATCACCGCCTGCGTCCTCCTGTTCGGCGCCCATTTGCTCGGCAAGGAGGACGCGAGGCTCTACGACGGCAGCTGGTCCGAATGGGGCATGGATCCCTCGACTCCCAAGGCGACGGGGCCGGCATGAAGGACAGGCGGCCGGACACGAAGCTTGTCGAGGGGGGGCGCCGCAGGGAATGGCGCGGGCGGACGGTCAATCCGCCCGTCCACCGCGCCTCCACAATCCTCTTCGACAGCGTCGCCGAGCTGCGCTCCGCCGCGCCCGAGTTCGGCCGATATTATTACGGCCTCCACGGCACTCCGACCCAATGGGCGCTGGCCGAGGCTCTGACCGGGCTCGAGCCCGGCGCCGCTGGGACGATGCTCTATCCGACCGGCCTGGCGGCGGTGACTGCGGCCTTGCTGTCGGTTCTGTCGGCCGGTGACGAGCTGCTGATGACGGACAGCGTCTACGGCCCCACCCGGCGCTTCTGCGACACCTTCCTGAAGCGCTACGGAGTGACCACGCGCTATTACGACCCGCTCGTCGGGGAGGGCATTTCCGGGCTGATCGGCGAGCGCACCAAAGCGGTCTTCCTCGAAAGCCCCGGCTCGCTGACGATGGAGGTGCAGGACGTTCCCGCGATCTGCGCCGCGACAAAGGGCAGGGGGATCGCGACCCTGCTCGACAATACCTGGGCGACTCCGCTCTTCTTCCCGGCAATCGCCGCGGGGGTCGATCTCTCCATCCTCGCCGGCACCAAATATGTCGGTGGCCATTCCGACGTCATGCTCGGCTCGGTGACGGCGACCGCCGACTTCTATCCGAGGCTGGAGCGGACGAGCTGGGACCTCGGCCAATCGGTGAGCCCCGACGACGCCTGGCTTTGCTCGCGGGGGCTTCGGACCATGGGGGTCCGGCTCCGGCAGCATGAAGCGAGCGCGCTCAGGATCGCCCGCTGGCTGAAGGAGCAGCCGCAAGTCGCCGCGGTTCTCCATCCCGCGCTTCCGGACTGTCCCGGCCATGCGCTTTGGGCGAGAGACTTCAAAGGCTCGTCCGGTCTCTTCTCCTTCGTCCTGAAGGGCGGCGGCGACACGGAGCGCACTCGTTTCCTTGAGGCGCTGGAACTGTTCGGCCTCGGCTACAGCTGGGGCGGCTATGAGAGCCTGGTCGTCCCGGCCGATCCCGAGCGGATCCGCACCGCGACGGGCTGGGAGGCGGAGGGGCCGCTGGTCCGCCTCCAGATCGGCCTCGAGGATACGGACGATCTGATCGAGGATCTGGCGGCGGGCCTCGCCCGGTGGGAGAGTGAGGCATGAGAGGCGTGGTCGAGCGGTTCGGAGTGGGTTGGCCGACTTATGCCGACTGGATCGCGGCCGGTGTCGCGGTCGCCCTGGTCGCCGCGTCCTGGGGCCTCGCCTGGCTTGCAAGCCGCTGGCTCGCCCCCCGGCTCGCCGCCTTCTGGGAGAATCGCGCCGGCGCCCGCGGCGAGGCGCTCGCTTACCGGATGTGCGATCTCACCCGCTTCGCGACCGGAGCGCTCGTCGTCGCCATCGTCCTCAACGCGGATGCATGGCGACCGCTCGCCGCGCTCGTGCTCGGGGTTGCGCTCGCCGGCTGGACGGCGATGCTGGTCCTCGGGCTGGTGCGCGGCCTGCAGATGCCGCGCTGGATCGCCGCTTTGCTCGGTGGCGTGACCTTCCTCGCTCTGCTCGCCCGATCGGTCGGCGGGCTGGAGCCGATCACCGAGACTCTCGACCGGGTCGGCTTCACCGCCGGATCGACCCGGATCTCGATCCTCACATTGCTTCAGGTGCTGGTGATCCTGGTCGCGATCTACGCCGTCGTGAAGCTCCTCAACCGGGTCGTCGGCCACTCGATCCGCCGGGCGTCCGGCCTCGACGCGACCCAGCAATTGCTCGGCCAGAAGCTGGCCAGCGTCGCAATCCTGATCGCCGCCTTCTTCATCGGGATCGACCTGGTCGGGATCGACCTGACCGCGCTGGCCGTCTTCTCCGGCGCCTTCGGCCTCGCCATCGGCTTCGGCCTCCAGAAGACCTTCGGCAACCTCATCGCCGGGATCATCCTGCTGATGGACCGGTCGATCAAGCCCGGCGACGTCATCACCGTCGGCGACACGTTCGGCAACGTCACCAGGATTGGAGTGCGCGCCGTCTCGATCGTCACCCGCGACGGCAAGGAGCATCTGATTCCGAACGAGAATCTGATGACCCAGGAGGTCGAGAACTGGTCCTATTCGAGCCGCGACGTTCGGGTGCACATTCCCGTCGGGGTCGCCTATGATTGCGATCTGCCACTCGCCCAGAAGCTGATGATCCAGGCGGCGAACGAGTCGCAAAGGTCGATGAAGAGCCGCCCGCCCGGAGTGTGGCTGACCGCGTTCGGAGAGAGCAGCGTCGACCATGAGATATTGGTCTGGATCGGCGACCCCGAGCAGGGCGTCGGCAGCGTCCGCTCCGAAATCCTCAACCGGGTCTGGACCCTGTTCAAGGAGAACGGGATCGAGATCCCGTTCCCGCAGCGCGACATCCACGTCAAGAACTGGCCTGAGGCGCCGGCGGTGAAATAGGGTCGTCACCCCAGCGAAGGCTGGGGTCCATTCGGATTCAGCATGGATGCCAGCCTTCGCTGGCATGACGGAGCCTGGCTAAGGCAGCCGCCGGCCCAGCTCGCCCAGGCCCTTCTCAAGCTCCTCTGCGAGCCGCCCGGCGGCCGCCCGGACCGGCATTCCGGCCTCGTCGAGCTTGAGCAGTGCACCGACCCCGGCCGCCGCCCAGCGCGCCGTCTCGGCGGCGAGAGCGTCGAACCTCTTCTGGTCGATAGGCAGAGCGCGGGCGTAAGCGGCGCTGATCCGCGCGGCTTCATCAAGCAATTCGTCGCGAGGCGAGAGCGAGGCGCTTCCCGCCATCTCCTCGACCAGAGCAAGCACCTGCCTAAGCTGGGCGATCTGGGCCCCGGCATCGGCCAGGCCCGGGGCATAGAAAGGCGGCTGCTCCTGCTGCGTCATGCGCGGCAGGATAAGGGGAGGGGGCTAAGGAAGACCTAATATCCCTCTCCCTGGAGGGGAGAGGGACAGGCGAGCGAAGCTCGCCAGGGTGAGGGCACGGCCTCGTTCGCTAAAGGCCCTCACCCTCCCACCGCCTCCGGCGGCGGGCCCCTCCCTCTCCCCTACAGGGAGAGGGAATTACTGCGGGGTCGTAACCGTCGAATCGCGGCCCGGCCCGGGCGGCGCGGCGACGATCGCCTGAGTGACGGCGCCCTTGTCCACCACATTCGTCCCCGGATCGCCGGCGACCGAACGGGCGCCGATGGCGACGCGGTCGCTCCCGGCCGAGTCGAGCATGGAGCGCTCGCTCTGGCTGCGCGGCGCGGGTCCTCCGAACAAGGCGTCGAGCGCCTGGGTGCGGGCGTCGGTTCCGACCGGGGTCGGCTCGCCGGTCCTCGGCGGGGTCAAGGCGTAATCGGGCGGGATCACGAGGGGCTGGTTGCGGGTGACCGCGAACTCGTCGGGCCGCTCCCGGCCGGCGATTCCGCCGGAACCGCAGCCGGCCAGCGCCAGGGTGGCCGTGCAGGCGGCGAGGCCCAGCTTCACGATACGCCCCGGCTTCACGATACGCATAGTCACTTATCCTCCTTGGGGGCCTTCGGTTCGCGAGTCAGCAGCGCCCGGACCAGCAATAGCAGGACGCCGATGGTAATGGCAGCGTCGGCGACGTTAAAGACCAAAAAGGGATGAATTTCCCCGAAATGCAGGTCGGCATAGTCGACGACGTAGCCCAGCCGCACCCGGTCGAGGATGTTGCCCAGAGCCCCGCCGAGCACCAGCGACAGCGCTATGGCGTCGTCGCGGCGCTGCTCCCGCCACATCCAGAAGGCGACGAAGGTGGCGATCGCGCAGGTCAGGGCGACGAGCAGCCAGCGGCCCAGCTCGCTTCCGGCATTGAGCAGGCCCATCGAAACTCCCGTATTCTTCAGCCAGCGCAGCGTGAAGAAGGGGAGGATCTCGATGGTCAGCCGATGCGGCAGCTGAAGCGGGTAGGTCACGATCCATTTTACCAGCTGGTCGACGAAGAAGATTAGGGCGGCGACCGTCAGGCCGATCTTCCGGTTCTTCTTCATCCGTTCGCCGTCGCCGGACAGGTCAACCATTCAATACCCCCTCGCAGCGGCCGCACAGGCCTCCGTCTTCGCCGACTTCCGGAAGCAGCCGCCAGCAGCGGCCGCATTTCAGATAGTGTGATTTGGTCACTTCGATCGTCTCACCTTGCGCCTGGGCGACTTCGGAGACGATGAAGATCTCGGCCAGCTCGGGAAGCTCGGTTTCGAGCAGGTCGAGCCGGGAATGCGGATAAAGCACCTTCGCCTCGAGACTCGACCGGATCACCTTCTCGCGCCGAAGCGGCTCGATACTCTCGGTGACGTTCTCGCGGGTGGCGCGTATTTGAGTCCATTTCGAGCCCAGCGCTTCGTCCCGCCAGCCCGAATCGATCTCCGGCCATTCAAGGAGGTGTACCGAGCCGCCTTCGTCGGGATAGCGGGTCTGCCACACTTCCTCGGTGGTGAAGCACAGGACCGGCGCCATCCAGCGCACGAGGGCGTGGAACACCGTGTCGAGCACCGTCCTATAGGCGCGCCGCTTGGGCGACGAGGGCGAGTCGCAATAGAGGCTGTCCTTGCGGATATCGAAGAAGAAGGCCGAAAGGTCCTCGTTGGCGAAGTTGGAGATGAGCCGGACGTAGCGGTTGAACTCGAAGCCTTCGATCGCTTCTCTAAGCTCCCCGTCGAGCTCGGCGAGGCGGTGGAGCACCCAGCGCTCCAGCTCGGGCATCCCGGCCGCCGGCACCCGCTCCGCCTCGTCGAAGCCGTCGAGGGCGCCGAGCAAATAGCGGAAGGTGTTCCTGAGCTTGCGATAGGCGTCGGTGGTGGTGGCCAGCACCTCCTTGCCGATGCGCACGTCCTCGAAATAGTCGGTCGAGGCCGTCCACAGCCGCAAAATGTCGGCCCCGCTCTCCTTCAGCACGGCGAGCGGGTCGACCGTGTTGCCGAGGCTCTTCGACATCTTGCGCATGTTCTGGTCGAGCGCGAAGCCGTGGGTGAGCACCGCTTCGTAAGGCGCCCGGCCGCGGGTGCCGCAGCTCTGCAGAAGCGAGGACTGGAACCAGCCGCGATGCTGGTCGGAGCCTTCGACATAGAGATCGGCGCGGACGCCCTCGCCGTAGCGGGCCTCGACGACGTAGCTGTGGGTGCAGCCGCTGTCGAACCAGACGTCGAGGATGTCGGTGACCGGCTCGTAATCCTCCAGGCTGTAGCCGTTGCCGAGCAGGGCCTGGTGGTCGGCCCCGAACCAGGCGTCGGCGCCGCCTTCGTGGAAGGCGCGGATGATCCGCGAATTGACGACGGCGTCGCGAAGATAGTCGCCGGTCTTGCGGTGAACGTAGAGCGCGATCGGCACTCCCCAGGCACGCTGGCGGCTGATCACCCAGTCCGGCCGGCCTTCCACCATCGCGCGGATCCGGTTCTTCGACTTCTCGGGCACCCAGCGGGTTTCGTCGATGGCGGCGAGGGCGGTCCCGCGCAAGGTCCGCTCCCCCGCATCCATCGGGATGAACCATTGGGGGGTGCAGCGGAAAATGATCTTGGCCTTGGACCGCCAGCTGTGCGGGTAGGAATGGCGGAAGTCCGCGGATGCCGCGAGAAGGCCGCCATGCTCGCTCAGGCCCAGGCAGATCGGCCCGTCGGGCGCATTGAACCTCGCGTTGATGACCGAGCCCAGTCCGCCAAGCCATTCCCAATCCGCCCGGTAGAAGCCGCCGTCGTCGACCGCGAAGACCGGGTCGATTCCGTTCGCCTTGCACAGCAGGAAATCGTCCTCGCCATGGTCCGGAGCCATATGGACGAGGCCGGTGCCCTGCTCGGTGGTGACGAAATCGCCTGGCAGGAAGGGGCGGGGCCTGGCGTAGAAGCCGCCCTGCTCGTGCATCGGATGGAGGGCAACGGCGCCCTTCAGGTTGCTGCCCTGGAGCGTCCGCTCCTCGCTCCACTTCAGGCGGAAGCTGGTACCCTCGGGCGTCAGCGATGAGAAATATCTTTCCGCCCGATCCTTGAAGCTTTCGACGAGGTCGCGGGCGACGAGGAAGCGACCGCCGAAAGCGCTCAGCGCCGCGTTGGTCTGGGTGTAGCGCGCGATCTCGGAGCCATCGCCGTCGATCTCCGAGCGCAGGACGACATATTCGATCTCCGGCCCGTAGGAGAGCGCCTGGTTGACCGGGATCGTCCAGGGAGTCGTCGTCCAGATCACCGCTTGGGCGCCGACCAGGCCGGGCGCTCCCGGCGCCTCGACGATCGGGAAGCCGACGTCGATCTGGGTGGAGACGATCTCCTCATATTCGACCTCAGCCTCGGCCAGCGCCGTCTTCTCCACCGGCGACCACATGACCGGCTTGGCGCCGCGGTAGAGCTGGCCGCTCTCGGCGAACTTCAAGAGCTCCTCGACGATCTTCGCCTCGGCCTCATATTTCATGGTGAGATAGGGGTCGTCCCACTCGCCCATCACTCCGAGGCGCTGGAACTGCTCGGACTGGATCGCGACCCACTTCTCCGCATAGGCTCGGCATTCGGCGCGGAATTCCCTGGGCGGAACCGCGTCCTTGTCGAGCTTCTTCTTCCGATACTGCTCCTCGATCTTCCACTCGATCGGAAGGCCGTGGCAGTCCCAGCCGGGGACGTAGGGGGCGTCCTTGCCGAGCAGGGACTGGGAGCGCACCACCATGTCCTTGAGGATCTTGTTCATGGCGTGGCCCATGTGGATGTCGCCATTGGCGTAAGGCGGGCCGTCGTGGAGGATGAAGCGCTTCCGCCCGGCGCGGGCCTCGCGAAGGCGCTCGTAGAGCCCGATTTCCGCCCAGCGCGCGAGGATCGCCGGCTCCTTCTGCGCGAGGCCGGCTTTCATCGGGAAGTCGGTCTTCGGAAGGAAGACCGTGTCTTTGTAATCGGGTTTTTCGGACATTGGCGGGGGATTAGCCGGGAAGGCGGGGAATGGGAACACCCAGTTCCCCGGCAAAGGCGGGGACCCAGCGCTTCGGCCTATGCGGCTGGGCGCCGGCCTTCGCCGGGGAGCTAATTCTCAAGCGCCCGTCCCACATTGTAGAAATCCTCGATCCACAGATAGCCGCGAAAGTCCCTCGGAACCTTGCCGAGCTGCTCGGGGCGCTCGAGGCCGGCGATCTTGCCGTCCTCATAGGGTCCCATCAGGATCACCTTGGTTCCGACGCTCTCCATCCGGGCGATGAAACGCTTGGGCCAGCCCCAGATCGCCCATTGGTAGTTGAGCGGCACCGTCACCGTGGTGCCATGGCAGCTCTCGGGAATGAGGCTCGTCCAGCCGAGCTTAACATAGTCGGTCAGGCACGTCTTGATCTCCTCCTTGCCGAAGGTCCAGGCGCCCGGCACCAGCTGCTTCATCCGGCCGGTCACCCGAGGATGGCCGTAAAAGGCGAACTTGGCGTCGATCTCGACCCCGGCGCGGCGGAAGGCGGCGACCAGGGCGTCCGCATCCTTCGGATCCTTGCTCTTGAAGTTGAAGAAGAGCCGCATTCGCGGAGTCTCTCGAAGCGCCTCCTCCACCGTCGGCATTCCGCCCACCCCACGGCCCCGAAGCGGGAAGCTCCTGCCGCCGTCGGTCGTATAGCCGTAGCCCACGTCGAGCTTCTTCAGCTCGGCGAGACTCTTCTCGCGGACCGGCCCCTTGCCGTCGGTCCGGCAGTCGAGGGTCCAGTCGTGGAAGACGACCATCTGCCCGTCCTTGGTCGGATGGACGTCGAGCTCGATCGCGTCCGCTCCGAAATGGCGCGCATTGGACATGGAACGAAGCGTGTTCTCGATGAAATCATGGTCCGAGGCGAGGATCCGGGCGGCCGTGCAGGTCTCATCGTCGACCCCGGCCCGGTCGAATTGCTGGGCAAGTCCGCGATGGGCGACGAGGATCAGCGGCTTCTTCGACCGGGGCGCGATCCAGGACGCGTTGATCAGCGACACCGTCACCGCGAAGGCGCAGATGCCGGCGCCCGCCCATTGCCAGAACTTCATTCCGATAGCCTCCGCCGCGCTTCGTCGCAATCGGCGGCCATTTGCGCCGTGAGAGCGTCGAGACTTTCATATTTCGCCTCGGGCCGAAGGAAATGGATCAGCTCGACCTCTACCGTCCGCCCGTAGAGGTCGCCGTCGAAATCGAAGAAATGGGGTTCGAGCAGCTCCCGGGGCGGCTCGAAGGTAGGGCGGATTCCGAGATTGGCCGCGCCTTCCAGAAGGGTGCCGTCCGCCAGCCGGCCCCTCACCGCATAAATCCCGAATCGCGGCCGCAGATAGGGGCCGAGCGCGATATTGGCGGTGGGATAGCCGATCGTCCGGCCCCTCTTGTCGCCATGCTCGACCGCGCCCTCGATCGAGAACGGACGGGTGAGCAGCCGAGCCGCCGTCTCGCAGTCGCCGGCCTGGAGCGAGACGCGGATACGGCTCGACGAGATCGGCCCTTCCTCGCCGGAGACCGGCTCCACCGAATCCACCGAGAGGCCCAGCCGCGATCCGGCCTCGGCGAGCACGCCGACATTGCCGCCCCGGGCCTTGCCGAAGGTGAAATCCTCGCCCGTCACAACCCCGGCCGCGCCGATCAGCCCGATCAAATTCTTCGAGACGAACTCCTCCGCCGGGGTGGCGGCAAGCTCGGCCCCGAAGCGAAAGACGATCATCGCATCGGCGCCGGCGGCGGCGAAAAGCCGCTGGCGCTGGTCGAGGCTGGTCAGCCTGAACGGGGGCGCCTCGGGTCGGAAGTAGCGCACCGGGTGCGGATCGAAGGTCGCGACCAGAACCGGTCGGCCCTCGGCCCGGCCGCGCTCGACCGCTCGTCCAACCACCGCCTGGTGGCCGAGGTGAAAACCATCGAAATTGCCGAGCGCGACGATGCCCCCGCGAAGCGCCTGCGGAACCGCCGAGCCGCTGTCCAGCCGCTCCATCGGCGCCGTATAGGAGAGGGGGAGGGGGGAGGTAAACTGCCTCCCTGCCGCGAAGCGGTGGGGAGGGGGACCACACGAAGTGTGGTGGAG
>JBAWCC010000047.1:0-105015 GCA_049590095.1 Allosphingosinicella sp.
GCGGGTCGCGGGAGACGGCGGCTCGGCGACGGGGCCGGTCGCCTCAATCGGCATGCGGCTGCCCATTTTCGACAGCGGGCGGGCGACGGTTGCCGAGGCCCAGGCGCGGCTTCGAGCGCAGGAGGCCGAGCTTGGGCTTGCACGGCAGGAGATCGGCGCCACGGTGGCGGCCGCAGAGGCGCGAAGCGAGGCCGCGGCGGCGGCGCTGGAGCGGGTTCAGCAGGCGGCCGAGGATGCTCGGAAGCTCGGGCCGATCGCCGAAGCCGCCTATGAGGGCGGCGAAGGCAATGTGACGGAGCTGGTCGACGCCTATCGTGCCGCCCGCGACGCCGAACTCAACATCGTCCAGCAGCTCGAGCGCGTCATCCAGGCGCGGATCGAGCTCGATCTCGCACGGGGGACCCTGTGATGCGAAAAGACCTTCTCGGAGCGGCGGCCCTCCTCCTGCTCGCCGCCGGATGCTCGGGCTTGGGCGACGAGGCCAATCAGGCCGACGCGCAGGCCCCCGCGGTCGACGAGACCAGAGGCGCCTCGGTGGCGGTGACTCATTACACCGATGTCGCCGAGATGTTCGTCGAGTATCGACCGCTCACAGTCGGCGTCGAGACCAGCTTCGCCGCCCACATGTCCTGGCTGACCGACTATCGCGCGATCAACGAAGGCCAGCTCGTCGTGGAGCTGGTGCGGCCGAACGGGCAGGTCGAGCGCGTCGGAACCGGGGTTTCCGACACGCCGGGCATCTTCCGCCCGAAGCTGACGCCCACGGCGGCCGGCCCGGCGCGGCTGGTGCTCCGGCTAACGGCGAGGGCGCGCGTCAGCGTCCACGATCTCGGGCCGGTCACTGTCTACGCCACGCGCGAGCAGGCAAAGCGCGCCAATCCGGAACAGGAGGACGATCCGGGGCTGCTCTCCTTCACCAAGGAGGCGCAGTGGCGGATCCCCTTCCTCGCGGCACCTGCCGTGCTTCGCCCGCTTGAGGCGACGCTGCCGGTGACGGTGGACGTGCGGCTGGCGCCTGACGCCGAGGCGATCGTGGCGGCTCCCGTCGCCGGCATCGTCCGCACCGGCGCGTCCGTGCCGGGACCGGGAACGGCCGTCCGGGCGGGCCAGGTGCTGGCAACCCTGTCCGCGCAACTTGGCGTGGGTCAGGACCTCGCGACCCTCGACCTCGACATCTCCCGAGCCCGGATCAACGTCCAGGCCGCCCAGCGCGAGGTCAGCCGGATGAACCGGCTCTACCGCGCCGAAGCGGTGCCGCAGCGGCGCCTGCAGGAGGCTCAGACGGCTCTGCGGCTGGCGCAGGCGGAGGCTTCGGCCGCCTCCAGTCGACGCTCGGCTTTGAGTGGCGGCGGATCGGGGGTGCCCCTCGTCGCGCCGATCTCCGGCCGTATCCTCTCTTCCTCGCTGGTCCGCGGCGGCGCCGTCCAGGCGGGGGCGGAGCTGATGCGGATCGGGAATCCGGATCGGATATGGCTCGTCGCCCACGTGCCCGAAGCGCAAGCTGGCGCTGTCACAACACCGAGTGGCCTCGATCTCGTTCGCCCCGGCGGCGATGCCACCCTCGCGGTCGGCAACCAGCTCCGGCTCGTCCAAGAGCGGAGCGTCGTCGATCCGCAGACGCGCATGATGGATGTTATCTTCGCCTCCTCGGGCATGGGCCTCAGCCCGGGCCAGCGGCTTCAGGGACGACTTCGCACCGGCTTCGGCCGCAATGCCCTGAGCGTCCCGGCGAGCGCGGTGATCAACGAGAACGGCCAGACCGTCGTCTACGTCCAGGTCGAAGGCGAGGCATTCGAGCGGCGCCTGGTCCAGCTCGGCATCCGCAGCGGCGACTATGTCGAGATTCGCGGCGACCTACGGCCCGGCGAGCGGGTGGTGACGGTGGGCGCAACTTCCGTGCGCGCCGCCGCTGCCTCGCCCGCGGCCTTCGGCGAAGGCCATGCCCATTAGGAGCCGCCGGTCATGATCCAACGCCTCGTCCGCTGGTCGCTCGACAATCGGCCCGTCGTCTATGCGCTGTCGCTGCTTCTCACCCTGCTCGGCGTCGTCACCGCCCTGCGCACCCCGGTCGACGTGCTGCCCGATCTCACCGCCCCGACCGTCGTCGTCGTGGTCGACGCCCGCGGCTATACGCCGACCGAAGCCGAGCAGCTCATCACCATCCCGCTCGAGACGGCGCTGAACGGCGCGCCCGGGCTGCGGCGGATCCGCTCCAACTCCGCCACCGGCCTCTCCGTCGTCACGCTCGAGTTCGGCTGGGAGACCGCGCCGCCCGAGGCCCGGCGGATCGTTTCCGAGCGGCTGATCTCGGCGGCCGGGGCTCTGCCCGAGGACGTACCGCCGCCGGTGATGACTCCGGCCTCGTCGGTGATGGGCGAGATCATGTTCGTAGCCCTGCGCTCCAACAGCGTCGCGCCGGCCGAGCTGAAGAGTCTCGCCGACTGGACGATCCGCCGGCGCCTGCTCGCCATCCCCGGAATCGCCGAGGTGATGACGATCGGCGGGGACGAGCGGCAGGTGCAGCTCCTGCTCGACCCGGCGCGGATGAGCGCGCGCGGGGTCGGGGTCAATCAGGTGATCGAGGCGGTCCGGCAGGCCAGCTCCAACCGCTCGGCGGGCGTGGTCGTCGAGGGCGGCCAGGAGGTGCTGGTCGAAGGCGTCGGCCGAGCCCGGACCCCGGCGGAGTTCGGTGATGTCGTCGTGGGCGAGCAGGGCGGCCTCCCGGTCCTCGCCCGCGACGTCGCCGACATCCGCATCGGCGAGGGGCTGAAGCGCGGGACCGGCTCGTTCAACGGCAAGCCAGCCGTCATCCTCGCCATCCAGAAGCAGCCGAGCGCCAACACGCTCGAGCTGACCGAGCGACTGGACTCGACCTTCGCGGAGATCCAGCGGACGCTGCCGCGCGGGGTGGCGCTGGAGACCCACGTCTTCCGCCAGTCCGACTTCATCGAGCGCGCCGTCGACAATGTGACGGAGGCGCTGGTCGAGGGCCTGATCCTCGTCTCGATCATCGTCCTGGTCTTCCTCGCCTCCTGGCGCGCGACGATCGTCACCCTGGCGGCGATCCCGGTGTCGGTCGTCTCGGCACTCCTCGCGGTCAACCTCGTCGGCGGCACAATCAACACTATGACCCTTGGGGGTATCGCCATCGCACTCGGCGTGCTCGTCGACGACGCTATCATCGTCGTCGAGAACGTCGTCCGAAGGCTCCGGCTGGAACGTGAGAAGCCTGAGCCGGAGCGGGCGCCGCTGCTCCGGGTCGTCGGCAACGCAACGGTGGAGGTGCAGGGATCGATCGTCTTCGCCACCCTCATCATCCTGCTCGTCTTCCTGCCTCTGTTCGGTTTGTCCGGAATCGAGGGCCGGCTTCTCCAGCCGCTGGCCCTGGCCTACGGCGTTGCCCTCCTGGCGAGCCTGGTAGTCGCTCTGACGCTTACCCCCGCCCTTGGCTTCGACGTGCTCTCTCGAAGTGACCGGGCGCTCGGCCGCGAGCCGCGGTGGGTGCACGGAATGAAGGAGCGTTACGGGCGGCTTTTGCAGCGGCTGCTGCCCCGCTGGCGGGCACTCGCCCTCGGCGCAGTCGCCTTGGTGGCGGTCGCCGCGGTCGGCCTCGCTTTGTCGGGCCAGGCCTTCCTGCCGGAGTTCAACGAAGGCAGCCTCACCGTCAACATTACCACCCTGCCGGGCACCTCACTCGCCGAATCCGACCGAGTGGCGGCGGAGGTAGAAGCGGCGATCCTCGCTCAGCCGGAAGTCGTGACGACCGCCCGCCGTACCGGCCGAGCGCCGGGCGATCCGCATGCCCAGGAGGTCTTCGCCTCGGAGATCGAGGTGACCCTCAAGCCGGGCGGGCGCGACCGGGAGGCGCTTCTGACCGGCCTGCGCGCCGATGTCGCGCGGGTCCCCGGAATCCAGGCCATCTACGGCCAGCCCATCTCCCACCGCATCGACCACATCCTTTCGGGCGCTCGGGCGAACATCGCCGTCAAGGTCTTCGCTCCGGACCCCGCGACCCTGACGCGCCTGGCAGGCGAAGTGCAGCGGCGGGTGACCGCCGTCCCCGGCGCCGTCGATGTCCAGACCGACACCCAGGCCCAGGTGCCCTATCTCCGCCTCCAGTTCCGTCGCCCGGAGCTGGCGCAGGCAGGTCTTACCGTCCAGGAAGCGGCCGACGCGGTCGGAGCGGCGATCGGCGGCACCACCGTCGGCACTCTTGTCGAGCGGCCGGTTATCACGGACGTCGTCGTCCGCTACGACCCCTCGCTGGTCGGCGGCGAAGGGACCCTCGACACGATGCTGATCGCCACGCGCGACGGCCGCCTGATTCCGCTCGGGGCCATCGCCGACGTCGTCCGCGACCAGGGGCCGAACGCCATCACCCGCGAGAGCGTCGAACGGGTCCAGCTCGTCCTCGCCAACGTCTCTGGCCGCGATCTCGGCGCGGTGGTCGACGACATTCGCGCCGCCCTGGCGCCGATCGCTCTGCCGCAGGGCGCCCGGATCGAGCTGGGCGGCCAGTTCGAGAGCGCAGCTTCAGCGACTCAGACCTTGCTCGCCCTGGGGCTGGTCGTCCTCGTCGGCATGTTCCTGCTCTTGCGGCAGGCGTTCCATTCGAGCCGCGACGCCGCGATCGTCATGCTGAATCTGCCGCTGGCGCTGGTCGGCGGGGTCATCGGCCTATGGGTGACGGGCGGCGTCCTCTCGGTGGCGACGATCATCGGCTTCATCACCCTGTTCGGAATCGCCACCCGCAACGGCGTCATGCTGATCTCGCACATCAAGCACCTGCGCGAGGTGGAAGGCGTCACGGACCTCGAGTCCGCCGTCCGCCGTGCCGCCGAGGAAAGGCTGGTGCCGATCCTGATGACCGCGCTCGCCGCCGGCCTCGCCCTCGTCCCGCTCGCCCTCGCCATGGGCGAGCCGGGGAGCGAGATCCAGGCGCCGATGGCGATCGTCATCCTCTGCGGCCTCGCCAGCTCGACCGCTCTGAACATGCTGGTGCTTCCGGCCGTTTACCTCCGCATCGCCAAGCAAGGCTTCAGCCTGCCGACTTTCCGGCGACCGCTTTCGCAGACAAGCAAAGGAACAGCATGACCTGGCAACGACTGCGCATTCCGGCCCACTGGGGCGCCGCGCTCACCGTCCTACTGCTGGCCGCGGGAACGGCCCTCGCGCACGGCGTCGCCGAAGGCGACCAGGCCTATATCGAGCAGACCAGCGGCCCTCAGATCGGCGCCTTCCTTTACCTCGGCGCCAAGCACATGGTCACCGGCTACGACCATCTGCTCTTCTTGTTTGGGGTCATCTTCTTCCTCTACCGGATGAAGCATGTCGCGACCTACGTGACGCTCTTCGCGATCGGCCACAGCACCACCCTGCTCGCAGGCGTCCTCCTCGGCACCAACGTCAGCTCGCACCTCGTCGACGCGATCATCGGCCTCTCCATCGTCTACAAGGCGCTGGACAACATGCGCGCCTACGAGCGCTGGTTCGGCATAAGACCGAACACCAAGGCGGCGGTGCTGATCTTCGGCTTCTTCCACGGCTTCGGCCTGGCGACGAAGCTCCAGGAGTTCTCGCTCTCGCCCGACGGCCTCGTCGTCAACCTCCTCGCGTTCAATGTCGGAGTCGAGATCGGCCAGATGCTCGCGCTGGGCGCCATCCTCATCGCGATGAGCTACTGGCGCTGGACGCCCAGCTTCCGCCGCCACGCCTTCACCGCCAACGCCGTGCTGATGACGGCCGGCTTCATCCTCTTCGGCTACCAGTTGGCCGGATATTTCGTTCTCGAAGGAGCCTGATCCATGGAAGAGCCCATCCACGCCCCCGCCATCGACGAGCTTCCCTCGAAGGCCCAACTCAACCGCGCCACCCTCATTGCCGCGGGCGTCGCCGCGGTAGTGCTGGTCACCACCGTCCTGCCGGCCGAATATGGCGTCGATCCCACCGGCATCGGCCGGGTGCTCGGGCTTACGCCAATGGGAGAGATGAAGCGGGACGCTGCGACGGGAGCCGAAGCCGAGCCCACGCCCGCGACTGAGACGGCGGCGGCCGACACCGGCGACCTTACCCTTGATCCCGAACCCGCATCGCCCGCTGCGGCGGTTGGCGGCTCCATCGGCCGGGTGCAGCTCACTCTCGCGCCCGGCCAGGGCGAGGAGGTAAAGGCCACCATGAATGCCGGCGACGAGTTCACTTACGACTGGTCCACGGGCGGCCCCGTCATCCGCTTCGAGCTTCACGGCGAGCCGATCCCCGCCAAAGGCGACGAGTTCACCAGCTTCGAAAAGGGAAGCTCGGCCGGCGCCAAGGGCAAGTTCCGCGCGCCCTTCAACGGCACCCACGGCTGGTACTGGCGCAACAACACCAACGCGCCCGTGACGGTCACTGTCAGCGCCACCGGCACCTTCAGCAAGTTCGCCAAGGTCGGCGATTAGCCTCAGGACCCGTTCATTCCCGCTCGACTAACAAACTTGCGACTTTTCAGGAGATTAGCATGCGCCTCGTCCTCATCGCCGCCGCCGCCGCTGCTGTCGGCACCCTCTCGGCCCCGGCCCTCGGCCACCCCGGCGGCCATGCCGACGAATACCAGCCCCAGCGCCGCCCGATCACCGAGATCGCCCAGGAATCGGTGGTCAAGCTCGTCACCCAGGCAAAGCTTCCGGCGAGCTGGTCGAAGGCGAAGGTCGTGAAGAGCGATCTGCGCGTCAAAGGCGGCGCCCAGCAATGGGTCGTCACCTTCCAGAACCTCGCGGAACGCAACCGCGCCAAGCGCATGCTCTACGTCATCATGAGCACGGACGGCACCTTCATCTCGGCCAATCACCGGCCGACTTGATACGCTAAAGTGCTGCGGCCCGGTTCTTGAGAAGGCGACATAGGCTACTTGCTTGCCCCACCTACGAGAATGGCCGGCGGCGGGAATCGCAGCCGGCTTTTTTCACCGCTAAGTGATTGATTTCATTAGCGCAAAAACGCGGTTTACGCCGCGAACGTACAGTGAATTGGCACAATTTTTCAAGGGTCCTTTTCACTGTTTTCGAGGGGGTCAACACCGGCCTTTCGGCCGGGATCAGGCGAATTCGCGCTCACAGGCCTAGGCTTTGCGACCCCGCGGCAGTTCCTCGGTTTCCAGCGGCCAGCTCGGGCATCTGATCGCCACGCTTCAGTGATTTAGTTGGGCTTGGCGGTCCATGCCGGAGCGCTGGAAGCGGCCATTCCGGGCCAAATGACCTCCTGCGTAGCGACTCCGGCAAACAGCGTCCGGTCGTCGTCCGCCACCTGGCGCCAGGTTCGGTCGAACGAGGCCAGCATTCTCAGCTCGCTCGGCCTGGCCGTCATCGCACGGCTCGTCTCGATCACGATATGGGCAATCTTCGCCGGCGCGACGGCGAATGCCGGGTCGAGCGGCAAGGCGCTGAACATCGTCAACCTTGTTCCATTGGGGCGCCCGGACAAGAGAATCTCCAGCGATCCGATCGCCACGGTCCGAAGGCCGACATAAAGCTGAGGCACGGCGGCGCATTGCCGGGTCAGGGGCGCGCGCGCAGACACGACGATCACGGCCAGCCCGGCTCCGTCGCGGCAGGCGTCGCCGCCGACGAGGGCGATCTCTTCGGCCGCGGCCAGGAGCTCGACCTGCTCCGGCGACGGCCCGGTTTCGCCCTCGTCGATCCACCGGATCCGGCTTATCCCGAGCGCCTTGAGGTGATTGATCAGCGCCGCGGCTTCGTCCTCGGCCGTCGATTCGATGCCGCGCGCGGCCGGATCGCCGCTCGTTTCGCGCAGCCCTATTCGGATAGCCGTGGCGCTATCCAATGGCCCCGTCGGGGCGAAAGATATGAGGAATGCGGCGGGGCCTGGACCCTCTTCGAGGACGATCCTTCTGTCATAGAGGCCGCCGCCGCGATTGATTTCGGAAAATTGGCTCGCGAGGACGTCGCGCCACCGTCTCTGCGAAGCCGTCGCCGGGGTCGGCAGCATTCGAACGACGATCCGCCCGGCATCGACGCCGGGCGGGAGGCTCGATCCCCGATATGCCAGATATCGCCAGAGCGAGCCGCATTGATCGGCGTCGAGCGCGTAACGCGGCATCGATCGGGCCAGCGTGCGCCCATCGGCGCCCCGGCCCGACTTCAGCGCGCGACACAGCGCGGACGGATCGCGATACGGCTGCCCATCGCCGAACATGCCCTGAATGGGCGGGATCGCCGTGCCCCCCTCCGTGCCGCCTTCGCCCGACAAACCGTGGCAGGACGCGCAGGCCTGTCCGGCGGCTGCGAGCCCGTGATAGAGGTTCCTTCCCTCCGCAGGAAGGTCGACAGGGGCCGCGCCGACGGCGGCGACGCCCAGGAGCCCGACACCAATGAGCCCCAGCCGACAGCCGAGCGGCCGGCGGCTAGCGCGCGGCAATGCGGACGGCGGCGGCGAGCTTGGCCGGATCGGGTAGATCGTCGAAGCGCTTCACGAGACGTCCCGATTGGTCGAGCACCAGAATCTGGGAGGAGTGGAGCTGCACGTCGGCGGCGGTCTCGCCATAATGGCGCATCAGCCCTCCGACATCCCGCGGGCCGACATAGAGAGCGACCCAGCCCGGTTTCGCGCCATGCTGACGAAGCCATCCGGTCAGCCTGGCAGGGGTCGTCTCGCGCGGCAGGATCGAGACCGAGACGATCCTGAACGGCTTAGCGGGCGGGCGCTTGGCCAGGATCGCCTGGGTGCGCGAAAGAACCGCGCCGGAAAGGGGGCAGAAGCTCTGGCAGCTGGGAAACATGAAATGCAGCACCGTCACCTGACCGCCGACGACTTGGTGGAAACCCCGCCGCCCACCGGACTGATCTATCGTCAGCGGATTTGGACCGGCCATCCGTGCGGCCAGCGGCTGCGGCACCGTGGCAGCCAGCGCCAGCAGCGCAGCAAGACAGGAACCCGCCCGCGACCTCACGGCGCCACCCGAATCGTCGCAACCGGCCGCCCCGCAAGCCTGGCCGGAAGGGTTACAGGGTCCGGCATCACCAGAAAGGTGCCCGCCCGCATCATCGTGACCTCCGCCTCGAATGTGCCCTTCCCGAGGGACCGCGCCGCTACGCGTTGCTGCATCCCGACCCCGCTCACGTCCATGATCAATACGCCCACCGTCGACGGCATGTTGCCACCGTCCTCGAGCGTGAAGCGGATCGGCACTGTCTGTCCGGCCTTTGCTTCGTGGGTGCCCGCGGCGAGGACCACTCGAGTCTGACGCTCTTCCGCTGCCAGCTTCGCCTGGCCCCGGACCTCGAACGCGGCGCATTGCACGAAGCGCGGCTGCGTCCCCGCAACGACGGCGACGTAGCGGCCGGGCCGCTCGAGCCTGAACCCAGCCTCGAACCGGCCGGCTCCGACCGGGCGGATCGTCGGCCCCACCAGCAGCAACCGCTCGGGCATCAAACCGGGGCTTCGCAACGTGCCCGACGGGATGTTCATGCCTTCATGATAAAGATAGATCAGGTTGCGCTCGGCATCCGCCCAGGCCGAGAGCCCGTCGGGAGACACGGTAAGCGGCGCTCCGGACCGGGTCGGAGAGACGGGCTCGCCGCCCGCGATCCAGCGCGGTCCGCCGCCGTTCGGCTGAGCCAATTCGGCCAGCGGCATCACCATCGTCTCGCCGCGACCTTCGGTCCTGACGAACAGGAAGCTGTCCGATGCGGCCAGGCTCACCGGCCGGTCGGCCTCGATGGTCCGGACGAACGCGCCCTGCTCGAGATTGGCGACGTGAAGGCCCGAAGCGCTTCGGTCATGGATCACGGCGGCATCGCCGCTGGGCGAGAGCCAGAGGCGGGCCTTGCCGGGCCGTGCGGCCGGCATTCCGCGAACGGGGGTAATCTTGCCCGACCGACCGACAATGACCAGCGCACCGTCCGCGGTCAGCCCCGCCAGCCCATCCGCCCGTCGCGACCAGGCGGCATCCTTGAGCGCGATGTCGATGGTGCGTGCCCCGCTCCCGCCGCCGATACGGCGAACATTGCTCTCGCCGATCGCCCAAAGCTCGCCGTCCTCGCCGGGCGCGACCATGACGGCCCCTTCGGTACCGTCCAGCCACTTGTCGGACCCAGCGCCGATCTTGCGGAGGCGGCGGCCCGGAGCGCGCGCGTACAGCGCCCCGTCGCCCGCGGCCGCCAGCTGGGTCACCGCTCCGGCGTCGCCGATGGTTCGGGCTATTCGCCAGCGGGCCACATCCACCGCCACGATCTTTCCGGCGGTGGGCAGAGCCACCCAGATGAGACCGTCGGCCGCCGCCCAGTGCCACGCGGACGGCGCGCTGCCGAGCGCGAGATGCGCCAGCGAGCGCGCGCCGCGTATGCCGTTGCGCGGATCGAGGACATGCAGGCTGCCGGCCGGATCCAGCATCGCGACGTGGATATTGTTGAAGTCCCGGGCGGCCGGCTGGAACGGACCCGAGCTCAGCAGGCGTTCTGCACGCCGCTCGCACGTCGCTGCGGCCGGATCGGCGGTTTCCTCGTAGTCGATCCAGGCGAAGGGCGGCTGGGCGGCATTGCCCGCCTCCGATCGCGGCGCGGTGGTGACGCTGAGCCGCATCGCCGAGCTGGTATCCAGGCCCCCCTGGACCGCCGTTACCTTCACTTCGGGACCCGCACCGGAGAGGATAACCGCCGCCGCGACGATCGATGCCTGTTTCAGTACCGTCACTCGCACTTGCTGCTGACCCTGAGCACCGCCCAGAGGCCGCCGTCGAAGCCCCAGCTGTAGGTGTCGCGAATTTGATAGTCGCCCGCAACCCGGCCGGAACCGCCGGCACCGTGCGCCAGCAGCAGGTTCCAGTTGCTTCCCGGCCCGACCACGTCTCGGGTGCCCAGATAGGTGCTCAGCAGGTCGGGTCCGAGCTCGGTGGAGTTGTTGATGAACGGCTGGTCGTCCCAATTGTGGCCGGCCACCTCGATCACATGGTTGCGGCCATGCCCGTTGGGGAACAGCACCCGCATCCGCACCGGATCGCCGGGAAGGGCGCAGAACCTCGGCGTCTGGTTGCGGCTGTTGATGCCGTTGAAGCTGTCGCTCAGCAGATCGTTCTGGCGCTGGAGCACCGTCTCCGACCGAGGCATGGCCGCCGAGTGGACCCGGCGCATCCAGCCGGCCTCGCTTCGATAGTTGAACGCCTTGTGGGCGGCGTCGACGGCGTCGACCTCCTCATCGCGCACTTCGCACATCGTCTTGATCGCATCGTCGGCGGCGCCGACGCACTGGGCGACCCGGCGGACCGGCTCGTCGAAGTTCGTCGCCGCGAACTTGACGGAAGGCGCCAGCCCATCCTGCTGCGGATCGAGCGTCTCCGTTCGAGCACTCCGCGAGCCCGACAGACGCAGGTTGGCGTCATCCTGGCCGACCAGCACGAAGTCGCGGAACGGCTTGCGGCTGTTGCTGAAGACGACCGCCGAGGCGCGGGTCGCCAGCGGCACGGTGTCGCTCGAGAACGGCTCGGGCGGGGTCGTGTCGAAGCCCCAATAGGCATCCGCCGGCTGGATCACGAGCGCTCCGAACAGTCCCTTGCCGCCCTGCTTGATCGGATCGGCCGGCATCAGGTTGAGCGCTCCGAACTCGACGGGCTGGAATTTCGGCCTGTTGCGGTTCTCCCAGTTCACCACGCCCGCATACCATTCGTAGCGGCGCGACTGCCCCGGCAGGATCGTCTGGACCGGATTGCGGCCGGCATTGATGCCGTCGTTGGTGCCGACGTGCTTGCGCATGGACTGGGCGTGGATTCCGACCCGCTCGGTGGTGCGAAGCTGGTTGATGTTGAAGCTCGGCGAGGGGAGATTGGCGAAGCTGTTCAGGTCGCTCGGCTTCATCGCGTTGGTCAGCATCACGCTCAGGCATTCACCCGCTCGGCCGTGCAGGATGAGAGGCTCGATCTTGCGATCCTTGCGCAGCTTTCCAGTCATCGGATCCAGATCGATCACCCTCACATACATCAGCCCCGTCGGATCGTGGGCCGTCTTCCAGGAGTCGCTGGTGCTCAGCGCCGGGTTGGCGAAGACCGTCCCCGGCCGGAAGCGGTGATAGATCAGGGTTCCGTCGGTCAGCACGGACTTCGCGTCGACCGCCGCGATCCAGTAGTAGCGCACCGGCGCCCTCGGCGCGCACACGGGCAGCGATTGCGGATCGTTCAGGTCGACGAAGCGCGGGAGGTTGGCCCGGATCTGCTCGAAACGATCCTTCTGCGCGGCGACGTCGTTGAGCGCAGCCGGTGCCGCCGAACGCGCGGCGGTGGCGCTGCGTCCGATCGGAACTCCGGGCATCCGGGTCGGGTCGTTCAGATAGGAGGCCGCGTCGAGCCGAAGCGCATGCAGGGTCTCGACCATCTCCTCATATTGGGCCTCGAGCACCGCCGACGCGTAATAGCCGCTCTGCGAGATCGGCGGAGTGGCCATTCCGGTGGCGGCGGCCGCGCCGGAGCGGAAGTTCGCGGGCTGGGGCGAGGTAGGCGTCCTGGCGGCGGCGCCCGTCGAGTCGGAAACGGCTTTCGCGGTGGAGAAGGCGCGGTCCTGGTCCGCCGTCTCGTCGCCCGACACGGCGGTTGCGGACACCAGGCCGACGTCGACCGCCAGGCCGAGCGATCTCGCCTCGCCGACCAGTTGCGCTTCGACCTGCTCGGTATCGGCGATCAGGTTGCGCAGGTAAGTCTCGTCGACCGCCTCATACTCGGCGGCGATCTCCGCCTGGCCGGCCTGGGCCGTTGCGTCGATCTCGGCTTCAAGTGCATTGACCGAAGCCAGCTCGGCCGCCGACGCCAGCCGAGCGGCGTCGGCAAGGGTCGCCAGATAGGACGGCCGGGCACCTTCGCGGTAGGTCCGGATCAGTCCCCAATTGCCGTACCACACGTCCTCGATGCTCGCGCCGATCCGGTAGAGATGGTCGAGCTGGCTGAACTTCGGCTTGGCCCAATTCGTCGGGGCGAGGCTGCTGGGAATGTCGAGCACTCCGTTGAACTCGAAATGCTCCGAAAGGGCGGTGCCGATGAAGCTCCGGTAGCCTGAATTGGGCTCGTGGGGCGAGTTTCTCCAGGTGAGGCCGTTGATCGTGAAGCTGCGCTCATGCTCGTGCGCTCCGGCCAGCAGGCGGATCCGGAACGGCTCACGCTCTCCGACCTCGAGCAGCGGCGTGAAGGGATCGTGGGTAAGCATTCCCGGCGACGGCAGCGGCCAGGAAGTCCGGCTGACGCCCCCGACCAAAGGATAGCTCGGGATCGGGTTGTTAAGATCGCTGTCGACCCGCGAGATCGAGCGGAAGGCGTGGGCGAGATCGCCCCGCACGCCGGCCGACGAGGCGAGTTGGCTGGCGTCCCACAGCCGCGGGGGCAGCGGTTCGGAGCGGTAGTTGATGCTCATCTGTCCGATGTCGTCGGCGGAAACCAGCTCCGGGGCGCACGGGATCGTCCCGGCCGGACAGTCGTCGCCCGGCATCCATTCGTGCTTGACCAGGCGCGGCAGGCTCGAGCCGGTATAATCGCCGGGGTCGGCGTCGGCGACCTGGTACGGATGGTTGAGTCCGTTGACCTGGACGAAAGATCCGTCGTTCTGCTGCTCGAACCGGTCGTCCTTCGAGAAGGCGATGTGGAAATCCTGGAATTCGAGCGCGAACTCGCGGAAATTGTCCTGCTTCCGGTCGCCGACCACCAGCGCCTTCCAGCTGGTCGGCCCGCCGTCGCGTCGCACGCCGAGCTCGGTTAGCGAGCCGCGGCCGAGATCGTCGAACCAGCGCGTGCGCGAGGGCTCGACGATCAGCCCGGCGTAAAGCCCGACCTGCTGATGATTGGACGCCCCGAAATGGTCGTGGGTGAACACCGTCTCGAGCGTCTTGTCGAAAGTCTGGCCGCTGGCGAGGTCGCTCGCCTCCTGGGTGTCGGCATACCAGCGCTGGATGGTCGCCTGGCCGCCGACCCAGGCGCTTTGGCCGGGGAACCAGGGATGCGGCTCGGCGATCGGACACTGCGGAGTGGCGACTCGCGTATCGCCCGAGCCTCGGGTCGGGCTTCCGCTGCAGCCGTTGGCGGCGCGGATCGCCTTGATCCGTGCGACGACTTCTTCCGCGGCCGGGGTCCCGTCCTCGTAGTTGAACCCGTTGGCGCCGCCGTCGGACGCCTGGACGTCGAACTTCACCAGATGGATGTGCTGACCGATGATGTCGGTCGGAACCTCGAGCTGGAAGGCGTCGCGCTTCATCTTCTTCGGCACCACGTTGGTGTGCTCGACGACGACGCAATTGCCCGAATTGACGCGCATGAACAAAGGCTGAGGCAGCCGATCGCCGGACAAGGTCGGAAGGATGTCGTCGCGAAACGCGAGAATGCGCGCCTGCGGCGTATGCCATCCCTTTTTGTTGATGATCATGTCGTACTGGAACGCGCCGATCTGGAAGCGCCGGGTGGTGGTTCCCGTCGCGGGCAAGCAGGGCTCGGCGAACGGAGCACCCTCCACGGGAGCAAGCGAGTTGGTCAGGAAGGTCGCCGCCGAACCGTCGGAGCGGAAGCTGGCATGGTTCTGAGCGTGGAACTGCATCGCGGATTTCTCGAGCGCAGTGCCGGCTTCGGGCAGATAGCTGGGCTGGAGAGTGACATATTCCTTGACCATGCTCGGCGGGAAGCTGGCCGGGAAATTCGTCGGGGTGGTGATTCCGCCGACGATGATGTGCCGCTTGAGACCGCCGTCGATCGGGTTGCCGGAAGCGTCGTGCGCGATGTCCAGCGGCGGCGGCGGCGGCCGGCCGCCCGCTCTGGCGGGAACGTGAAAGGGGTAACCGGGATAGCGGGTGGGATCGATGCTCCCCGTATTGATCTGGCCGCCCGTGATGGTGACCGGGCCCGGCACAGGCGCCATGACGGCCCCGGGCAGCGGAACGAGCGCCGGGATCGGCGATCCGCGCTCCATCTCGCCGTCGGGCAAGGCGCGCGCGTTCAGCGCCACCCGGCCGTCGGAGTCGAGCTTGGTGCCGGCCTCGAACACGTCGTGGACCCGCCACAGCGCCCACATGCCTTGCGCGAAATGCGGATAGAAATGGCAGTGGAAGATCGAATCGCCGGCGGTCCGGTTGCGGTTGCCGCTGCCGCCATAGGCGATCTCGTAGGTATAGCCGCCGCCCGGGCCGATCGTCTGGCTGTCGAGATAGGGCGAGCGCGGATTTGTCTGGATCTGCAGCCACTGATGGGCGTGCAGATGGAAGACGTGATGCTCCTTGGGGCCGGCGTGAAGATTGCGGATCACTACGCGGTCGTTGAGGTAGCTATGGTAGACGTTCGACGGATCGTCGGGGAAATAGGCCTTTTCCGCGGGCTGGTTCTCGAACGGCATGCTCCGGATCTGCATGTTGGCCGGCTTGTCGACCACCATCGCCGGGTCGCCGACCGCCCAGGACGACAGGAAATATTCCTCCATCTGGCAGTCGACGCAGTCCTTGACCGGGCCGACCTTCTTGCGGTTCGAAAGTACTTCGGCGGCGATCCCGGCGGTGCCGTAGTTGATCGCGAACCCGTCGCGGCCACTATGCAGCGAGCGGGCGAGCGCGCGCTCGGCGACCGGCGCGTCGTCGGGGGCGTCGAACTCCTTGAACGCCTGCACCGCGCCCGATTCGTCATGGAATATGACGGTGAACTCGCGGTACGGCTTGGTTCGGTCGCCGCATACCGGGAACGGCTTGCCGGCGCTGTCGAGGCAGAGGAAATCCTTAGCGATCTCGGCCTTGCTGACGTCGATGATCGCGGTCAGGTCGCTGTGGACCAGCTCGCGGCCCTTCAGCATCGCGAACGGCGAGTAATCGGCGAACAGCGGGTGGCCCGCCGGGGACGTGCCGGTCGCCGCCTTCGCCATTTCGGCGCGGCTGGTCTGCGACCGGTACCAGACCGACCCCTTCGGCTCCACCGTCACGGCGGCGAACAGGCCGGCGTGGATCGCCCCGCCATTGCCGTCCGATCCGATGGTCGCGGCCGGGCTGTAGGCGAAGAAGGTGCCTTCCTCCTCGGCGATCAGGCGATAGGTGATCGTCTGGTCGGGCGCGACCAGCGACGACGGATTGCCGCCGACATGCTGCGCCATAGCCAGGATCGAGGCGTCGGGGGCGAGGCCGGTGACGTGAAGCCCGGCCATCCTGTCCTTCGGCTGGTCGCCGCAACCCCCTTCGCCGACCGGCGCGTTGTCCGGCCTGGGCGGGCAGACCGCATGCTCGGGCTTGGTCGTGACGAACTGGTTGCGGCGGTCTTTGTCCAAAAGGTTGGTGAAGACGATCTCAAGGCAGTCGCCCTTGTTCACCCGGAGCACCAGCGGGCGCGGGCGCTTCCCCGGCCGAAGCGCGACCTTGCCGGACGACAGGGTCTCGCCGAGGCCCGGCGGGCGGATGCCGTCGGGCGCCGTCGGGTCGGCGACCCAAAGGTCCTTGGTCAGGGCGAACATCATCCCGTGCGGCTGGACTGCGCCGTAGCGGTTCCAGACCCAGGCCTGATCGAGCGCGGCAACCCGGGCGACGACGGTGTTCGTGGAATTACATTGCGGTACCGTATCGACCAGCTGCGCTTCCGCAGGTGCGCAAAGCCCTAAGCCGATTGCAGCGAGGAAAAACCCGATCAACCAACGCGCCATGAACCTCAGCCCCTATTGAGGATTATATGCGATCGTTACTCAGCACCGGCGCAGCCATTGGCCCCGCGATTCCACTTATTCTCTACTATATACCTTCAAGCACCACGCTTTTGATGAGTCGATCGAGGATAGACCCTTCCCGACGAATCATTAACTGCATCTATATTTGCAGCTATACAGTTAGTCACCACTTTTCAGCGCTGTAGGATAAATTGTGCAATGCTGCTCTTCGCTTTTAACGAAACAGGATTGTTTCGTCTCCGGTTTCCAGTCGCTAATGCTAGGTGAACCAAAGCCCCGCTATCGCGTCAGCTCCTCTTCACGAACAAGTCGGTCCGGTCTCCTACGTGCGCGTCGGCAGTCAAGGGGCTGCCAAGTGGATGTGAAGCGATTGCCTCAACAGGAGAGACCTTTCCTACCTTGATATTGGCACGCCTTCCGGCCCGGACGCACAGGCCGGAGTCCGGCGCGGCACTTTGTCGAGACGGTGCAAAAGGCGCGGCTCCCGCGAAACTTGGCTGAAAGGGCGATCGAAGAGGTGCGCGGCGCCGAAGGCCCGGCTTTCGACACTTTGGAAAGCCTGCTACAGTTTGCCTTCCCCGGCGCGATCCACGACGCCGTTCGGGCGGCTGCAGCAACTGGAGTGGGAGGCGGCCTAGCTGCGCGTGGCGGCATGCGATGTTTAGCTGGTTTACGTACTCCGGTCATCGTCCCGTGTGGCAGGACTTTTAGACCGTCTCATAAACTCTCTCTGGAGTTTGGAGCCAACGAAATCAACCACTTAGCTAATGCTTGGCTGGGGCGGCAGGATTCGCAGCCGGTTTTTTCTGAGGCTAAGTTGTTGATTTCGTTGACGCAAAAAACGCAATTTACGCCGCAGATGTACAGCGAATTGGCACAATTTTTCAAGCCGCTTTTTCACTGCTTTTCGATGGGTCGAAGCGGTCACGAAAGGCCTCCGGCCCGGGCCTATTCCGCGTCGAAGAGGCCGTTGCGCGTTAGATGGTCAGACAGTCGCGCCAACTCGAGCCACTCCTCAAGGGTGGCCGCATTGTCTGTCTAGCCGCATATCCGTTCGGCTCGAGCCGCTGAAGGACGGAAGAGCGGAGGCTCTTTCCCGGACGTCCCTCAGGCCATCGCTGAGGGCCGAGATGCTTGACCTTAGCTTCACGAGGGGGCACCTCCCACAGGGGTCGCCATCTAAACAAATTAGCTACCGCGCCTTGTGCGCAGTCTCGCAGTCGCTGCAAATTTGCTGCAAAGCCGGAACTGGATTCCAAGCAATAAGCGCGCCGCTCGGTGAGTCGCCGCGTGACGTTACGCGCCGCCTCGGCAGATAGTCACTCATTCGGGTTATTTGTTACGACGCATGGCTGTCTCGGCGGATCGTCGCGTGGGTTCGCGAGGGTCGCGGCGTATGAATGAGATCGAGAGGCATGGGCGCGGCCGCGGCGGGGGTCTCGCCCGCTCTATCTCCTGCAGCTCAACGCCGAGGAATTCGGCCAAGCCAGCCATCGGGATCAGCTTGATCGCGGCACCTCGCGGGTAGTCGCGACGGCAAATAGCGCTAAAACGTTACCGGCCCGAATCATCCGGTAGGTTGGACAATGCGAAGCCCGCTTGCGATGACGATCCTTGAGCAACTGCCGGAACCGCTCAGGAAAGAAGTAGCTGCGATAGACTTTCGCCGTTCGCCAATGGGCGTTGCCGACGCCGTGGTCGTTTTCCACCGATGTACTCCAAATATCGATGATTTGCCTCGACTGCTCTTCGGCTCAAAGGTGTTCGAATCCGTCGTTCGAAAGTCACACGAACTCAAGGTACGGCTACGGGACGAGATTATTACCGATCTGCGGGCCGATATGGCTCCGGTCGCGCCTGCGGCCGCGGTGCCCACCAAGGTACGCGTTGCCTTTTGCGATCCCAATCTTAATAAAGCCCTTCATGCGGGACATCTTCGCAACATTGCGATCGGCCACGCTGCCGCATCACTCTGGCGCTATTCGGGAGCCGCCGTCACCACTCAGAGCGTCGCGTGCGATATCGGCCGCAACATGGCCGAAGCGCTGGCTGGGCTTGAGCAGTCCGGTATGGCAGAACAAGCATTTGCGGGACGGCTCGACCGCCGTGTCGGCCAGCTCTACGCCGAGTATGTGCAGGCTGCTGGCGTTGACGAACAGCTCGCGAATCGCGCTGATCAGGTCATTTCACGCGAGCTCCAAGTACATCGGGACGAGGCCGACGATTATCTGACTCGCTGGCGCACGGGAGAGCCGCAAGCACGTGCTTTATGGGCCAAGGTCGTCGACCGGATGCTCCGCGAGCAGGCAGAAACGCTGGACCGTCTCGGAGTGGCATTCGATAGGGTCGTCCTAGAATCAAACGCGCTCACGGGCGAGGCCGCGCTAGTCGACGAGCTCACCCGGCTCCGCATGGCGCGAGCGGAGTCTTCGGGCGCTGTGCTCATCGAGACGGGACGGGAGGACTATCCACATTGCCCACTTCGCCGGTCCGATGGGTTTCCAACCGAGCATCTACGCGCGTTGAGCCTCTGGCGCGACCTCGCGCGGGAAGCGTATGACCTCACCATCCACGTCATGGGCGACGAGTGGCGGACCAGCACGGAGGTGAGGGTAGCTATTCTCGACCGATTGCAGGACACGAAGTTCGCCAAACGCTACGCCATCGTCACTCACGCACTAGTACGATTTAACTCGTCAACGATGAAATCGAGCAGTGGGAATGTACTGCTGATTGACGACGTGCTCGATGCGATCAGCCGCCGAGCCGAATCCGCCGACGCATGCGAGAGCGCACGGCCGGGCTGCCGCGGCATCCGCGCCGCGGCGCTGATACCGCTCCTGGCTATGCCGGCAGATCGGATCATCGACTTGAACGAAGCGACCTTCACCGAGACCGACACGAATCTCGGGTGGCAGCTTGCATGTACCGCCACGCGAGCGGGCGATGACCGAGCGCCGGGTATCGATCCCCGCTGTCCCGTCGAGCGCTACCTGGCGCTCCAGACGGAAAGGCTGTGCGAAGCAATCCCGCGGGCAGCACGCGCCAACGACCCGTTTTCCGTGGTGCGGGCATGTCGCCACCTGCTCGAGATCGACAAGCGGTTCGAATTGTCCGCCCGGGCGCAGTTATGGCGCGCAACGCTCATCGATGAAGGCATGTGCGCACTGGGGATCAAGCGGTAACCGCAGGGTGCCGCGAAGCCGCAGCACCCTGTGGCCATTTCCAGGGCATCGTTCCAGGGCATCATTTCCAGGGCATCATTTCCAGGGCATCCAGTATCACGAAAGCGGTCCGATCATGCCGGCGCGATCAACGCGCTGGCACGGCATCGAACTGAGCCAGCGCGAAAGCAACCTTTGGAGCTGCTTCTGCCGCTGGCGCCGCTTCCCGGGCCAGTGGGTGCGCCGCTGGCACATTGAGGTCGTCCAGATCCCGTAATGGGACACGTGCTGGAACACCGACTGGTGCCCGCACTGGACTACTCACTGGAACGCCTTTGGCACCCGGTGGCGCGCTTAGTTTTGGCGCCGCCGCTGGCACGCCCGAAGCTGGAACCGCCAGATTGGCAAATGGTGCAGCAACGGAAGAGAGTCGAGCGCCCGCGAGCGCGAGCGACGACTTGATCTCACGTACAGCAAGAACTTTGTCCATTCTTATCACCTCCTCTCCATTCCCGGACGGAATTTCGGAGCGCGGCCTTGCGGCCGCGCAAGATATGGCGCACCCGACGGGATTCGAACCCGCACCTTCCAACTCCCAAAGCTGGAGCTCTTTAGCAGTCGATTTCCACCCTTCGTTGCACAGGTCCGGCCGATCCGATGATGCCCTGGAGAATCGGTCCGTTCTTCTCTGCGCTCTAGGAGCTTCCGTGTTCCGCCAATTGACCGGTTGAGCTACGGATGCGTAAACTTAATCTCCTCTCTTTCTTGCGATCAGAATGGCATTTTCCTGCCCGTCCAGCGCGATGTAGCTGGGAGTGTTGCGGCGGTGAATGAAGCGAGCCTCGACAACCTCCAGACCCACCGCCGTCGCCGAGCGTGCAAGCACATCGGGATCGAGCAGGTGAAGCTCGGCGGGTAATTCGAGCAGGGTTGGATCGTCGGACAGGTGGTGAAGGCGGCGGCAATAGCCGGGCCAGCGGTCGCCCTCTGCCCGTCTGCGCTCGTATTCGACAATGAACGGCATTACGTTGCGGGCGTAAGGACTGCCGGAAATGGACAGAAACATGCCGCCTTCCTCAAGCCAGTCGGCAACCCGCACCAGGCCTTTTTCGATCTCGGACCCCGTCAGGAAGTTCAGCAAATTGGCGGCATGGATATGCGAGAGCGATCCGCTCGCGAAATCGAGCTCCTCAGGAAAGCGGCGAGAGTCCAGCACAAGCCGGCTGAGCGCCTCCTCCGGCGCCGCGAGTCGCGTCGCTTCGAGATGATCGGGCGATATATCGTTTGCAACGACGGTAGCGCCGGCATCGAGCGCAGCCAGCGCTACGACGCCGGTAGCACACCCGATGTCCAATACCGGCTGACGCGCCCGGGCAGCGAGCGCGACGAACCGCTCGTTGACCTCGTTCAAGATGCCCGACGTACGGCCAAGCCGGTTGAGCGTGACTAGGCTGGCGGCATCGCCCTGAGCACGGCCGTCTTCAACGGATAGCACCGGTTCGTAACTACAACTCATGCCGCCATCCGCTGCGCAACTGAATAGTAACGCGCCTGCAGATCGTCAGCCCATTCCTTCGCATCCTCCACATGCATTTCTGAGCAGCGGTAGCCGAAGGTGGTGCCGAGTATCTCCATTTGCTCGGGTACAAACCGGATGACCCCGTTCGGCTGGATGCATTCGATACCCTCCAGCCGTTGACCGTCCAGGTTGATCGCAACGGCTTCCTCGCGGGAGACGCTCCCGGGCAGATCCAAGGTAACGGTCCTGTTGCCCACCACTACGGGATATCCGCCAGGAAGTCCGCCCACTCCGGGTGCGTGCATCGGACGCGGCACATCTTCCAGCAATGTGTCGGCCATGGCCGCAGCTGCCGACGCGGCGACGATTTGACCTTCGATGCCGCGAACACGGGCGAAATCGCGATGGACGGCCATGAAGATCGCAGCCGGGTCTATGGCGGCGTCCGCCGGAGCGCTGCGGACTCGCACATGCAGCGCAGTCGGAGCCCCCCCGGGATGACCGTGCGAGGATATCGCATTGCATGCATAATGATGCCCGACGAACTTGACGGAGAGGTCGGCCACGGGGGCACCGATCGCAACGCTTGCCGCACGCGACAGCGTCGGCACCAGATTAGCAATGTTCCCGGCGCCGACCAATGGCGCGAGTCCAATGGTCGCGAGGGCCGGATTAACAGCATCCGGGAATGACGTGTTCACCACCGTCGGATTCATTCCGGTAAGCCGGACAGCTCGCATGACTGCCAGAGCGGTCGCCAGATGGTTGGGCAGCCAAGGTCCGATTCGAGCCCGATTAAGGGTCTCGAAAAGCGACGGCGGCAGCAGCGATATCCGCCAGAAGGTCTGCATGCTTGTGGCATTTATGATGAGGTCCGGATCGACCTGCGCGATAAGCTCGGTGGTCCGGTCGCAATCGAACACGTCGCTGCCTCGCGCCTCGACCATCGGAGCGAGGCCGAGGTTCATCGCGACCGTTATCGCAAGATTGGCGCGCTGCTTGACCTGCTCCAGGTCTCGTGCAGCGAGGACGACGCGGTACCGGTCGTTCATTCGGGCCAGCAAGTCAGCCGCCTGCCCGCCAATGACCCCCGCACCGAAGATCAATATGGTTCGCCGTGGCGAGGTCACCATTTCAGCGCCCCCATTGTCCAGGTCGGCAGGTACATGAACTCGCGCATGCAACCGCTGCCGCCTGCGCGGATCAGGAGGCTGTCAATTCCGATCTGGGTCGCCCCTCGGATATCCGTCTCGAGGGAATCGCCGATCATTAAAGGGCGCTGCGCCGCCGGTCCAAGTCGTGCCGCGGTCGCCAAGGCCTGCTTGAAGATCGGACTGTGCGGCTTGCCGGTTTCGATCACGCGTCCACCGAGCGGCCTCAGAAGGTCGGTGAGCAAGCCGACGCAATCGTGGAGCACCCCGTCGACCATCACGCGGCGATCCGGATTGCTCACGAGGAAGGGAAGACCCTGCTGCAGTGCCCGTTCGACCATGACACCAGTCCGATCGTTGTGCCAGCCGCACGGAAGAATGCCTAACGCGAGAACGAAATCGGCCTGCATCGGGTCGTCAGTCACCACGGCGCCTGCCTCTTCAGCCCAATGTCCGCCAGGCTGCTCCCCGACAACGACGCAGCGGCGCGCTCCGGACAGCACCGGATGACGCTCGGCAACGATCTCGAAGGCGGCGTCTCCAGCGGTAATTGCGGCGGTATAAGAATCGGGTTCAAGCCCGATCCCGGCAAGCATCTGCTGCAGGTCCGAGCCCCGTCGCGACGTGTTGGACACAAGAATGGTGGGGACACGATTGTCAGCGAGCCGGGCTAGGCACGAAGTGGCGGCGGGGAATGTGCGAGCTCCATCGATCAGCACGCCCCAAACGTCCAGCAGGACGCAGTCGTAGCGCTCCGCGACCTCGGATAGGCCGAGGAGGGTACCGCCATATGCATCGGCGAGCCCGGGCATCATTGGACAGACCTGGAGAGCAGCTGTGGCTGCGCGCAACCGTCGATCGTGCGATGTCGGATCGCCCCCAGGATTGCAGGCCGAACCCGCTCGACAAGCGTCTGGGCAATCAACGCCCATGCCTGCGCAAAGGGAAACGCAAAGCGCTCCTCGCAACTTCGGTCCCAAACGACCGGCCAGTCCTCCTCGATCTCTCTCGAGATCGGGTAAGTGAAGGCGGTCCCGACCGACACCAGATTCGCACGCAGCAGCGGGCCGGCAATGCCCTGTGAAGAGACCGGCGCGAAGGCTGTCGCCGCATTTACGAGGAAGAAGCGCGTCAGCATGGCACCGACCTCAGGCCCACTCAATCCGCAGATCCGGGCGAAGCCGGAGAAGTCGAGCAGAACGGAATGACCACATTGAGGCGAGTAGGCGACGCGGATGATTGGCTCCGAGTGCCCGGTGATATTGCGGATTTCAGAGTCTAGGTCGGCGATCAGCGAGTCGAACAGTCGAAGCCTCCGGAAGGCCTCGGCCACATTTGCGCGTCTATAAATTGGCGGAGCCGCAAGCGCGCCGAGTGCCGCTGCCTTGGCGACATGCGGGATGGATGCCGCTAGATCGCAAACGCGCTCCAGCACGAGGCGCACGAGGGCGTCTGGTCCGCAGCCCCAACCGATCCGCAGATTCGCCAGGCAATGCTGCTTGCTCGCGCCTGCGACCGTGAAAGTTTGGTCGTGCGCAACGGATCGCGCAAGCCTACCAGCCGGGCTCGCAGCCTCTCCATCTCCGGTATCCAGAAGCACGTCTTCGATCGCTAACGCGCCATGCGCCGAGACGACTTCAGCTATCTGTTCAATATGCGCCTGCGAATAAGCCGCACCAATCAACGTTGGGTTGAACAGTAGGAGCAACGCACGCTGCCCGAAGCGCCTCGCTCTGAGCTTGAGGTCTAGTTCGTCTCGGGAAAGGCGGAGACCGTCATCATTGTTAGCACTGACTACCACGAGTTCTAGACCAAGCGCATCGCACCAAGCTGCAAGCGGATGGTAGAACCCCGGGCCGGTGAGGACCAAATCACCCTTGGACAAGAAGACAGAGAGCGCAACGTATATCAGTCTTGTGGATCCCGCGTCGATAACAACGTTGTTCGCACATTCCCCCGGCACTCCCAGTCGTTCAAACTCGGCAGCAATCTGGACGTCGAGCGCAGCGAACGATTGGCGATAGAGGTAATTTTCAACGGGAGAATTGACTTCGTCGAACAAAGACCGACGCGCGTTGTGAAGAGCTTCCGGATAGGGCCGGCGCAGGCCTTCTCCATGGGCGAACGATACGACGCCCGGATCAAACATCGAAGGTCCGGATCGCGTGCCATCACCATTCAGGCCAGAGAGAGCGCTCCTCGCTGCACGAAGCGATGCCATCGGCGAGAAACTGTCCGCATTTATGGGCATAGTGCTGTCGGCATACGCGAAACATCTCCAAAGTATGCTGTAGAACGCGCACTCGCACGACTGAACCGCGAACGTCACTTGCCCCGACTCGTGTCGCGTCCTGTTCAGATTATGCCTTCGCTGAGCGGAGTCAACCCCACCAGCCTAAGGTAAAGTTCGCGGCAAGATCAGACACTTTGCCTTGTCTACTAGACTTTGATGACAAGTCGTCTCCTGTCGGTTGTCTGTAGACCGGGACGTGGATCGAAGGGGGAGAGTCGTGAGGTGCGGTGCGCCTTCTTACTTTGAACGCGCAGCGTCGAGAGATCACGTCGGCTCAGTCGATAGCTGCTCGTCGGGGGAGCAGGACAACTAGGCGCACTGGCGGTCAATCTTGAATGCCAAGTATCTTCTAGTAAGTAATGCGAATTGATTATCTGCCGTAGCCAAATCGCCTAAGCCTAAAATAATAGTGCAAAATCGAAAGAGGGTAGAGTCTCTGATAAAAAGAAGCCTTACGGAAGGACCGACAAGTTTTTCTCAAAGTCAGCCCAGCCTAGTGTCAGGACACAACGGAAGACTTGCAGTTGCGAACCAGATTGGCAGAAGCGCGCCCACTGCGCCCTCCTCGACCATTATTCGGCGGCAATGCTGGCGGGCGGCTCTGTGAAAACACATCTGGAGGGAATTCGGCACCAGGCCTACGCTCAACCCAAACAGCCTTCTCAGCATTCGCCCATATGTCGATTAGATGTCTCGGCCCTCGATCTATACGTCACGGTCGTCCACCATTGTCACCGACGTGCGCACCTTTATGCACCATGGCCGCGCTGCTGGCTGAGACACTCGGGAGCTGCGAGTTGGCGGCCACCGGATCTCGCGCATTGTTACGACGTCCACATGCTTATGCAGGCCGAGGTAGGGCAACACGCGATAGCCGCTCCAGCTTTAAGCCCGATTGCGTGCTCCACGCCGGATGCTCAGCGACCAGCCGGATTTCGGCGCCGCGAGCGACGCTCCGCGAACTTTCGCGCTGGTTCCCGAAGGCGCGATGCACGACGCCCTCCGCCGCGACAAATCCTGACGCTCAACGGCTTGCAACAGCTGGCACAAAACGGTAGTACAAAAAGACACAAAGGCGGACTCAGCGCTGCGGTTAAATCACTGGCTTTGAAGTGCTAATTGCTCGAAGTGCCTCCTCCCCGTAGGGGTCACCACCTAGCACTTTAGCCATCCAGATAAGTGTTCCGTCCGCAGGAAGTGGCTGGGCGCTAGGATTCGCAGCCGGATTTTATCGGGACTAAGTCGTTGATTTTGTTGACGCAAAAAACGCGATTTACGCCACAAATGTACAGCGAATTGGCACAATTTTTCAAGCCACTTTTTCACTGTTTTTCGATGGGTCGAGGCAGCCATCACAGGGCTCGGCCCGCGTCTCGTCAAACACCCCCGACGGCGCGTAGCTGACTTGGCGACCGATCGACGCCGAGAAGACGGTTCGCTGCCGAAACCTCGGTTGTTAGCCTTAGCCTGAAATCAAGGTGACCTGGACGACTACTGGGAGAGGATGGCCTCGATCCGCTTGAGATGGGTCAGGTATTCGACGTGGTAGGAAAGATCGCGCGCGCGGAGCAGCAGGGTGCGGGCTTCCGGCAGGTCGAGCTTGGACATAGCGGTGCCGAGCAGGGTCATGGCGCCGATCTTGCGAAGCTCCATGTCGTGGCGCGTGGCGATCTGCATGGCCGCCTGGGCGGATGAGGCGGCGGCGCGATAATCGCCGAGCTGGAGCGCGAGCTCGCTCCGGAGCAGCGCGACCCGGCAGACGATCCGCGGCGCTCCCATGGTCCGGGCGTAGGCCTCGACCTCGGCCAGCTGATCTTCGTAGGTTCTTCGGCTGGCCAGCGGCAGAACCGGGCCCGGACGAGCTATCTCGATCGCGAGCCCGGCAAGATGGGCGAGGTGCCGTATGTCCTCGTGCCCTCCCTTGGCGGCGAAACTCGCGGCCTGGTCCGCGAGCAATGCCGCCCGTTCCAAATTGGGCCCGCCGAGCCGCTGCAGGCATTCCGCCCACTGGACCGAGAAGATCGCCGCCGAACGATAGCGCCTGATCCGGATCAGCTCGGAGATCACGGCCTTATATTCGGCGTCGGCCGAGCGCTGGTCTCCCTGCAAATCGCGAATCAGCGCCAGATAGCCTCGGGCGATGGCGCGCAGCGCTGGCGTTTCGTCGCTTTCGTCGCGGACCCGGCCAAGTATCTCCTTCGCCTCCCCAAGCCGTCCGCGCTCGATCTGGGCGATCGCGCGATTGACGCCGATGCGCGCCTGGAGCGCGCCCCAGCCGCGAGTCTCGATACGCTCGCGCGCGATTCGGCTGGCATGGACGAGCAGCGCGACGGCGTCCGAGAACCGCCCCTGCGCAAGGCTGATCACTCCGCACTCGTTGAACAGCCAAACGATCTCCTCGGCATGGAAGGTGCCGCGGAAATCGAGCGGCCCTGCCCTAGTCAGGCGGGTGGCCAGCCGAAGCATCCAGCGGACGCGCAAGCGGTGGCTTTCGAAATAGCCGCTTTCGGGCGTCTCCAGCCCCTCATGCTCGTAGGTGCTGAAGCGGGAGACGACCCCGACCGAATAGATCGACCTCAAGGCTCCGTAAGCCGCCCGAAGGCGGGCGCTTCGGAGCTCGCGGGTCTGCTTGCCGTCCGTCGATCGGTCGAGACGCTGGGCGAGATCCAGATAGGGATCCGGCGAGCCGTGCGCCCGCTCGTCGAGCGCCTTCTCGAACAGCGATAATTGGTCGATGAGGTTGCGGACCCGCCGGTGGCCCTCGGCCGTCGGACGCGGCAGGTCGTCGGGCTGAGTGGCGTAGAGCGACACGGTGAGCTGGTCGACCTGCGAATAGTCAATGTTGGGCGCCTTGAACTGAAGGAATATGTGGCGCCGGATCGCCTTGTGCGTGGCGTAGCGATGGCCGCGCAGCGAGTCGGCCTCGTCCTCGGGGCCCTTGGCCGCCACCCGGTAGACGAGGCAGCGCTGGACAAGCAGGTCCATCATCCTTTCGAGAATTTCCCTCGCCTCGTCGTCTTCCTCGCGCTCGGCGGTCGGCGCCGGCAGCTTCGCGACCACCCGCTGCAGGGCGGTGGCGATCTTCTCGATGCCGGTCAGCACCCGCAGCTCGACCGGCTGGCCGATCAGCGCCAGCGAGACCAGGATGTTCTCCTGAAGCTCGAACAGCAGCGCGGCCGGCACGCCGCTCAGCTCTTGCGTCCCAGGCACCGCGACCGCGAGCTTCTTGCCCAGAGCGGAAAACTCGTCCGAACAATAGTTTTCGAGGACAAGCTTAACGGCGATCTCGTCGCGCGTGTCCGGCGCGCGGCCCACGGTGTTGCGGCGAAGCCGCTCGACGAAATCGCGCACCGGATAGAGGTCGACCACATTCTCCGGCGTGCCGGGCAGCCTTCGGACGATCATGTCGTCGATCGCCGCGAGCACGACCGTCATCGCGTAGCGATTGTGGCCCACGGCCACGTCGATCATGTTGAAAAAAGTCCAGGCCTCAGGGCGGACCTTGACGGAGCCCTTGTCGAGTATCTCCTCGACGGACGCCCGCACCCGCGCGCCGCCATTTTGCCACGTCGTCCGGTTCGAGCCGAGATCCTTCTGATAGGCATTGAGGACCTCGAGCATCACCGCCTCAATCCCGGCTCCCGCAAGCCAGGCGCCGGAAGCGCGGGATTTCCCCGCTCCGGCGAGCCTCGCCTCGAAGGCGTCGCGAACGCCGATCTGGAATTCGAGCACCGATTGGTCGGTGCCGAAGCGCAATCTCGTGGCGTCGGGATATGCGTCGTCCAATTCGTCCGCGAAGGTGACGCAGGCGTCATCGGAGGGCTTCAGACTTCCCAGGTGCGCGAGTGCGGCGGCGGTACGCGGAAAGAAGCGGACGGCTAGCGTGACCGGCCGCATCCGGTCCAGAAAATGGATATATGTATCGAGCCGGTCGCGCTCCTCACTGCTGATCTCGGCCTCGCGGCCGTCGGCGATGGCGGTCGCCGCCTCGTGGCCGAACGCGTGCTCCATGCGTCGCTGGAGGACAGTCGTCGCCTTCGCAGAAAGGCCGACGGGCCTCAGGAATCCGACGGTCCGCCCGTCTTCCCGTGCGGCCGCCTCGCGCAGCGTCGTCGGCAGATGCTTTTCGTTGACGAAGAAGATGAAGTCGATCGGGGCCTCGTCGTATTTCGACGAGGTCAGAATCTCGAACAGCCGACCGACCTGGGCATTCTTGCGCCCGCCCTCGCCGTCGAAGAAGACGCTGACATGGTTCGTGATGACGACCAGCCGCTCCACCTCGCTGGCCGGTTTGGGCCCGACGGCGTGCAGTCGCTCCAGGGCGTGCTCAAGCCGTCCAAGCCGGTCGCCCCGGAGCTTCTCGCACTCCTTCAGGAAGCGCTCGGACTCGCGGCCGGAGCCCGGCATCGTCCGTTCGAGGATCCAGGTCAGGCGATCGAAGGTCGAGATGACCTCGTGCGACAGGCCGAGATTGAAGAAGATCCTCGCAATCCCCTTGGTCGACACCGCGTCCGCACGCCGGCCCGCGGGCGCTTTGACGAGCCCCAGCCACTCGCACAGCTGCGCAAATCGCCGCGGGGAGCGCATCGCCGCGAAAACGTGGCCCCTCCCCGTGCCTCTTTCCCCCAGCAGGTAGAAAATACGTCTGCCGATCTTGGGCGGACGGACGATCGGCTGGCGCGGTCGGCGATTCGGAAAAAGAGCCCGGATCGGACCGCACGGCCGGACCCCGCATTCGGAGCGCAGGGAATCGCGCAGCGTCTCCATGGCGGGCGACGGGGCGCCGACGAAGAAGCGGTCGCTGGCCGGCGCCGCCTCCTGCCGCGCCTCCGCGTGAACGGCCCCGGCGGCTTCGACGCCGGCTTCGCTGTCCAAGTCCCGCAACAGGGTGCGATGCCGCGTGTATTCGAGTCCGTCCGTACCGCCGAGCGGTGAGCACTCGCCATCGGGCTCGCGCGAATCCGGTTCGCTTCCCCAATCTTCCAGCCACTCGGTCCACCGCTTCGCCATGTGCGCGAGCCAGGCGGTCAGGAAGGTGGTCAGGATCACGCTCTTCATCCCGTCGTTCAGCGCTCTCAGCGCCGGCAGCAGGGATTTGGGCAGGTCGGGCTGCCTCGAGATCGAATCAATCTGCTTCAGATGGCGGATGATCGTTTTCAGAGCCTTGACGGCACTCCTTTCCCCTTCGACGTCTTTGAGATTCGCTTCCACCTCCATCAGCTCGCTCGCCGTCACCATTACGCTGCCCGGCTTGGTCGGCGGATCTTTCAATGGAAGCTGGTCCGATTTCAGCCGGTCATATAGCCGCTGCTGAAAGGCGAGGAGTTTGGTCATGAAGGGTTCGGAACCGGCCGCGGCTACCGGGTTCACGGTTCGGTTGATATGGCCGTAATAGAGCTGGTAGACACCGTAGCGGCTCAGGTTCAGCCGCTGCCTCTCCCGGCGCTTCTCCTCGGGGTCCATCGCCGGGAGCACCGCCACCGCGGGCCGGTCGCATAGCCTCGACACGCCCTCGCTGAAGGCTCGCAGCGGCCTCAAAATGTCGGGCTCGCTCATGCCCAGGCCGACGAACAGCAGCGGATTGGCGGTGAAAATCAGCCGCATCGCGTCGTCGGCGCATCCGCTGGGATCGTCGTCGCGGGCGTAACGCTCGCGATAGTCGCGCTCGCTCAGCACCAGCCACGAGCCGGGAGTCTTCGCGCGACCGTGGAGGTGCAGGATCTGTGGCCGATGCTCGCGCGTGTCTGCGCCGTAATCGTAGAGGAAGGCGGCCGAGCCCGGCTCGTAGGCCATCACCTCGGCCCGTTCCGAGCTCGGCGTCATCAGCATGCTTCGCGATCGCGAGCTTTTCCCCGCCGGCGACGACGACGGGATTTCGCCTGCCAGTGGGGCCGTCTCCGTTAGCTCCTCGAAGCCGCGCGAGGCCAGCAGGCGGGTAATCTCGTCGTCATAATTGGTGGTGAGGAACCGCTTCACGTTGCATTCGTCGAGAAGCACCGCGAGTGGGTCGCGATGCCTCGGCATATCCGGCCGGGGAAGCGGCTTGACGGGCCGGACGGACGCCTCGGTCTGCTCTTCCTTCCTGGATTTGGCCGCCTGCCTCGCGCGTTGCTGCGCCTGTCGAAGAACCGAATCGAGCCGGGCCGGCGTGAGCAGGTGCAGCGCCGCCTCGACGACGTGGCGGGTATCGGGTCCATCCTCCGAAACGGAATTGAGCTGCTTGCGCAGCAGCGACCTCAACCCCTTCTCGGCAAGACCGCAACTTCTTGGCGGTGCCAGGTACTTTGCAACCTGCCGCCGAAATTTTTCGTCCTCGTAGATCAGGCGCGCGAGCCGGCTGGCGAACTCATCCGCAAACGGACTGAGCGGCTCCTCGACGGTGACGGGGAAGCGCAAGCTCCTTTGCAACTCCTTCAGGACAGCAACTGCCTCCGATTTTTTCCGTATCTCCAGCAACCGCCCGATCATCAGCTCGATACGCCCGCGCCCGTCCTTGATCTGCCACCGCAGGCGATCGCGGAGGGCGGCGGCGGCGCGCTTCGCCTCGCGCCGACTGTCGGCGTCACGATCGCCGAGCCGCTTCAGCTTCAGGCGGCGCAGAGCGACGAGGACGTTTTCGCAAGCCTCGAACCAGAAAGGTATCGAATCCGCATCTAACTTATCCTTGGGAAGGGCTCCGAGGACGCTCACCGCCGCGTTCAGGACAGGGTGCGCCTCCCGCCACTGTTTCGAGCCTCCGTGGGCCTTTTGCTCCTGCTCGACCGCCTCGTGGACCGCCGCGGCCGCGTTGCGGAGAAGCTCCTCCCAGGACGGCTGGCCATAGCCATTGCTCACTCCGGAGCCGACCACGGCGATCAGCCGGCGGCCGTTCAGCGCCCGGGCGAGCTGTGCGATGGCGTGACGCTCGAGCAACTTGACGTCGAACGAGCCGAGCAGCCTTTGCTCCGCATAGACCCAGTCGTGGAGGACCTGGCCGGGCTCTTCGTTAGATATCTCGGCCGAAGCCGATGGTCCGGTCACCGGCAGCTCCCCGCAAGCGGCCTCGGATCGTTCGGAAACGGATAGGGGCCTCGCGCCCTTAGGCCCAGTTGGCTCACCAAGCCGTCGTTGCGGGTCCCCGCGCACTGACTAATGAGGATTCCGAAGGCGTCGACGAACGAAGTAACCAGCTCTTGCGTGCCTTCGCTGACGTCCTCGACGTCGCTGTCGAGGAGCAGGTCCCCATCCACCAGCAGCACGTTAGGGACGTCGGCGGATCGAATGAAGAAGCCGCTGGTGATCCGAACGTTGGCCCCGCCCGCCTGGCCCAAAGCGAGGATCGTGGCGCCGTCGGAAATGATCGCCAGCGGCTCGCCGATGGTGATTCGGCCGCCGGTCAGCGACGACGACGAGGTCGTGATCAGAACCGGGTTGAGGCGGCCGCGAAGGATCATGAGGCCGTCGCTCGGAAGTCGGATATTGATGTCGCCGGCCGGTCCCACGGCGTTGGTCGTCAGCACCGCGCCGTCGGTCAGTATGACTCGGTCGGCGGCGATATTGATCGAGCCCGCCGCCCCCCCACCCAGCGCCGCCGCCTCGATTCCCGACCGCGTTCCGTCCGCCAGAAACGTCCGGGCCGAGACGTTGATGTTACCGCCGTTGCTCGGGGTGCCGGTGGTGGCGGAAGCGATCAGAACCCCGCCGTCGAGCAATTCCAACCGGTCGACGTCGATCGTCAGGGTGCCGCCGTTCGGGGCCGCGCCCGTGCTCGTGGAGATGGCCGATCGCCCCGTCGAGTCGAACCCGGAAACCCGCAGGGTCGCGTCCGGACCGACGATCCGCACGTTGCCGGCAGCGCTGGCCGTACCGCTTATGTCGGACTGGATTCGGCTGAAGCCGGTAACCGTGCCGAGACGGCCGATCGCCACGTCGACCGCTCCGGCCGCGCCGGACCCGCTCGACGAGGTGGAGATGGTCGACCGGTCTTCGAGCAGCAGGTCCCGACGCGCGTTGACCAGGATCGCGCCGGCATCGCCCGTGCTCGCCGGGCGCGCGACGTCGGGATCGCCGCCGATGCTCTCCGAGCGCACCGATGCATTGCGCAAGGTGACGTCGGCGGCGTCGATCGCGACACGCCCGGCGTCGCCGCTCGCCGGCGCCCCCCCCTGCGGTGAGACCGTCTGCGAGATGATGTTGGCGCGATCGATGAGAAGGCCGGCCTGGGCAGTGACGGCGATCGGCCCGCTCGATTGCGAGCCGGTCGTCTCCGCAGCGATCCGGGTGCGTCGCGGCGCGTCTCCGGTGGGCTGGTCGCGCTGCCCGAGCAACTCGATCTCGCGGCCGCTGATGCTGATGCCGGCCGGCGGCGCCGCCCCCTGAGGGCCGGTCGAGCTCGACACGATCTGGATCAGGCCGCCGGGCGATCCGTCCGGAAGGGTGCCCGTCGACAGCTGGTCCGACGGCAGGAAGCCGATCGCGATCTGGTCCGCCGCCTCGATGCGGATGCCGCCGGTGCCGGCCGACAGACCCAGCGCGTTAGAGGAGATGTTGGAATTCGACAGCGTGATATCGTCGGCCGATCGGATCGTGATCGAGCCGGCTCGGCCCGAGGCCCCGGTAACCGGCGAGGGGTCGGTTCCGGTCGCCGTCGTGCTGATCAGCGTGCGCGAGGCGGCGATCGAGCCCTGGGTCGAGGTCAGCGAGACGTCGCCGCCGCTTCCGCGTCCCGTGGCAAGGCTCTCGATTCGGAATCCGGCGTCCATGGTGATCGACCCGGCCTGCAGGCGCAGCGCCCCTCCCGGCGCATCGCCTTCGGTGCGGCTGATCAAATTGGCCGGACTCACGGGGGCCAGCAAGGACTGGCCGGTCAGGACCATCGCCCCGGAGACAGTGACTTCGATGTCCCCCGCCCGACCGGCGGCGACCGCGGTGCTCGCGAGCCGTCCCCCGGTCATCTGGAACGTGGCCGCGTCGATCCTAAGATTGCCGGCGCGGCCGCCGGCGTCGGAAGCGGTGTCGAAGATGGCATTGCTCAACCTCACCGTGCCGACATCGATCCTGATGTCGCCCGCATCGGCGGCGCCGGTCCGCCCGCTGATCGAGGCGTTGGCCATGTCCAAAGTGGCGGCCGGCCCGACGATCTCGATTCTCGAATGCGTAAAGTCGAGGGGGATCTCGCCATTGTACAGGGCGCCGACCTGCGCTCCCCGGGTCGACGAGGGAGCGCCGCGCATCTGCAGCAGGTCCCGGACCTGCAGGCTGAGGAGATAAGGCGCTCCGGCGCCGTCACCCAGTATGCCGATATGGCTCGGGCCATCCATGATAAGGCGCGTAGCCCGAAGGAAGATGTCGCCGCCATCGATGCCGCCGCCGGGGGAGCCGAAGCCGCCGGCTCGGATCGAGCTGGAATCGAAATTGCGCGGATCGCTGACCACGCGCAGGTCGCCGGCCGACAGCGCGATCGCGGCGCGGTCCCCGCGCAAGTCGGTTGCCGGGCTCCAGACCGCTATTCGCGACTCGGAGATGAGGATCTGGCCGGCGGCGTCCGGCAGGGCTTGGCGGGGGTCGACCGCAATCTGGGCCGCGCCGCCGCCGACTGCCGCCATCCGAACCATCGTGTCCTCGAACAGGAGGTCGGCGCGGTCGAGGTTGATATTGCGGGCGGTAAAATGGGCGGCATCGCCGATGCCGGTCCGGATGCGAGCGCCGCCGGTCACGAAATTGCCCAGGAATTCGATGTTGCCGCTGCCGCCGCCGGAGAGGAAGCCGAAGCTGGCGGGCGAGGCCATGGCGAAGGTCGAGCCGTCGGCCGAGGCCGCGCGCAGCTGAGTCCCGTCGACGAAGTTCAGCGAGTCCGCGGTGGAGGCGTAGAAGGCGCGCGGAACGTCGACCCGCGCGTCGGGGCCGAAGACGATGCCGGCAGGATTGATGAAGTAGAAATCGGCATTGGCGAAGGCGGTCGAATCGATCCGGCCGTAGAGGTCCGAAGGGTCGCCGCCGGTGACCCGGTTGATTACGTTTCGGACGTCCGCCGCCCCGGGGCCGAACCAGCGTGCGGTGTCGCTAGCGCCGAGGTCGAAGCGGTTGAAGCTGTGGAACAGGTTTTGCGAGGGATTGGAGGCCGGACCGCTATAGCGGCCGCCGCCGATCGTATAGGTCCCCGCCGGTCCCGGCGGCGGCGCGATGGTGGTGCCGGTGGTCAATTGCGGGGCGGTATCGGGGATGATGGCGGTCGGCGGCTGGGCCGGCGCGGGGAAGGCGGCGAGCGCGAGGGCGAGTGCGATGAAGCTGGCCCTGGAGCGGCAGGATGTGGAGCAGCACCTCTTGAGCGTTCTTTTCTCGACGCTCCGCGCTGCATCGCCGTTACTCCTCATCGGGCATCTCCCGCTCGGCCTGCGCAGCCCTTTGGTTCCGAGCTTCGACCGCAGCCGGCGTCATTCGGTCACATGCGGCTTGGCGCTGGCCAGTGATGTAATTCCCCTCGGCGGCTTTGAGCTCGTTTCGCAATTCGTCCCTGAAGGCCGCGATTAAGGCTTCTTCGCCCAACCGCTTGTCTTCCGGATCCTCGGACCAAGGCCACCAGGAGCGAGAACGACTATTGCTATCGAGCTGAGCGGCGCATCGCTCCGCCATCTGGCCGATATCAGTTCCATAAGCCCGGTCACTGAATATGGCCTGCTGTCTTGCAAAGTAGGGGCCGAAGTTCCTGGCAAGATCAATGGCCTTCTGCCCGAAAAGCAGACAACTGGTTTTCTCGTTGCACACACCAGATTCCACGCAATTATTTACTGAGTCATAGAAGTCGTTGAAACTTGAAAAGTCTTCTATAAGGCCTCTGTAGTGATCAGATGGATATATTATTTTTAGATAAAACTCATAACGCTGGTCTGCCGACAACGAGTTAGGATCTATCATATCGAGCTCTTGACTAGCGCCGCCAGTAGATCTTTGCACAAACAACGCTTTGCACAGCAGGGCATCATCTACTCGAGAGCGTAGAGCCTCCATCGTTGGTGATGTCCATTTCTTCTGAAGTTCCATCGCCTTGTCGCTGGTCCATTGATCATAGGCGACCCAACCTGCGTAAGCGAGAATTGCGGCCTGGAGGAGCGTAGCAATGGCTACCCAGCCCTCCGCGCTTTGCCGGATCAGCCATGCGGGCCGGCCCATCACCCATTGGAGCGCGCGGCCGAGCCATTTTCGCACCCGGATCAACCATTTTCGGTTCATGACCTAGGGCCGCCTGATGGAACCGCAGTGCCTCTCGATTAATGAGAGCAGCGCCGGAGGAATTATCCCGCGCTTGAGCAAATCGCGGATGCATTTAGCTGTTCTAGATGAGAGGTAGATGTCGGCACCGGGTTTCCTATCAGGATCGTTCGGATCGAGCGTGACGGGATCGCAGTCCAGGGTGACTTCACGGATACCCGGTGACTTTTCTTCATCAGCGGCCGTGCGAGCCATCCACGCCTCGAAGCATTCGCGGTCCTTGGCCTCGGGCATCAAAAGCTCATTGCCATCGGTCGAGAGGACGGCGCGTTGCGCCCGGCCTGCCTCAGCGGATCCAAGGCAAAGACATGCCGCCAAGGCGATCCTGCCAATCAATTTCATCATAGCCTCCTCCTCGAGGTGGTACGCATTCACAATCGGAGCGGCCGCAGCGTCACGCCGAAGTGCAGGCCGTCATTCACCAGTGCGGGACCGGGGCCGGCAAGATCCCTGCCCAGACGCAATCCATAATCAACGCGGACGGTGATCGCTTGCGATGGGATCCAGGCGAGACCCGCGCCGATGGCTCCGAGCTCGTCGTCCCGGCGGGTCGCCGGATTGAGATTCGAAGCCCAGGCGGCGTCAGCGAACAATGTGACTCGGAAGCGCTGCGGGTCGAAGCCGCCACCTTGGCCGAACGGCGCCCGCTCGCGGCCCAGGCTGAAATAGCGACTCAGCTCGACTGAGCCGACCAGCCCGCGATCGACCAGCAGAGCCGCCTGGGGGTAGCCGCGCACGGAATTCGGTCCGCCGACGGGCAGCCTTTCCGACGTGTAGAGCAGTTGGTTCGACCATTGCCCCGACAGACGGGCCGTCAACAACAACTCCTTCCAGCGCAGCTGGCGGGAATAACCGATCTGGCCGCTGATCAGGACGAAGTGGCGGGACGGGGTCGCGAGTCCGGCGATGTCCGTCGCACTCCCGTCCAAGCCGAAGGACAAGCGGAGGCGCCCACCGAGCGTCCAGCCGCGTTCTCCGCCGGGAGTCGTGCGGCCGCGTTGAAGCCAGTCCGCTGACGCCCGGATCGCGGTGACGTGGGAACGTCCGTCGACGGACCCGGGCGCGAAGGAAAAGGGCTCGCCGAGCAGGAAGGATTGCGAGCTTCGATGGGAGAGGGTGAGCCCCAGCGTGAGGTCGCGCGCGCTCGCCCATCCGACCGGCGCATCGCCAATGCGGCGCGCCGCGAGCCGGCAGGACTCGATGCCATCGCCGGCCGTGGCGCGCCGGGCTTCGCGCAGCAACGGCTCGCCGAACAACGGCGTCAGCGGGCAGCGTATCGCCCCGTAATAGAGAGATCCCTCGAAGCCCCAGCCTCGCGAGCGAATGTCGAGCGGGCGAAGCGCCGGATCGACGATCTCGGCTTCGTTGAAGTCTGCGGCGAGCCGCGCCGACCATCGCGGCCGAAGCGCTACGAGCAGGGATCCGGCGCCGTCCAGAGCGCCTTCCGTCGCGCCGGCATCCGCCGAGAAGAGAAAGCCGGCAGGCCCACGCAGCGTCAGACCCGCGAATGCGCGGATGCTTCCCGTCGATGGCGGCCGGTCATTGGCTACGCCGATCTCGGCTTCGATCCACGGCTTGGTGACCACGAATGGCGGCGGGGTGGGCGCGTCGTCGGCGGTCCGGTCGCTCGGCAGCGCTATAGCCTGCCCGCCCAGGCCGTCACTCGCGTCGCGAGGGGAGACCAGCTCTGCTTTGCCTCTGCCTTCCGTGCCGGGACGGGGCCTCAGGCCCATGTTGACGTTGTCGATCCACGGGTCATTGTCATCGGCGAGTCGTCTGAAATCCCGCTCCAGCAGATAGACGTTGAAAGGCGCCTTCGGATTGCAGCCCTGCATAAGCCGCCGCCGCACGTAAGGGTACGAACCGGAAGGAAGACCGCGACCTCTGGCCTCGCGAGCAATTGCGGAAGCATCCAAAGGGCGATCGAACGCGCAAGCTCTGTCTTCGCCGTCGACCAGCCGGCCTTCGACGGGCTCGATATGCAACTTTTCCCCCTCCTCCTTCAGAAGGATCCCGGAATTGACATAGCCATTTTCGTAAAAGGCTGTGTTGGCCTTCTCGATGTTCGCGTAGAGCTGCGGCAGGCGCTCGCGGTCGATCGCGAAGTCGGTCTCCTTTCCGGTAACGTCGGCGCCCGTGCCGTTGGCGAGACAATCGCGGAGCCAGTCGACGTTCAGAAACCGCCGGCCGCTGGGCTTGCAGGGGTCGGCCGGCTTGGCCCCTCCGCGCCTCGGCGGCCGGATCATGACCGGGAATACGGTCTGCCAGCGCGATTTGGGCGGCAAGACGACCATTGCCTGAGCCGATTTTCGGGCGGCGGGCTCGCCAGCAACCTGGGCCGGCGCGCACAGAGCGACCCAGGCCAGAAGTGCCGCGAGGCCGGCCCGGCTCGACATCTGCGTGATCGGGCTCGGCCTCCCCCCCCTCACCGCCAATTTCCGATCACCACGAACACGCCCCAATTGGCCGGGTAGCTTAGATCATTGGACTGACGCCGCGTCGTCTCGGTGCCCGCATAAGCAAGCTGCACTCGCCTCAGCGCCTGAGCCGCGGATTGCGCGGAGTCCGAATCGTAATAGAGGCTCAGGAAGTCGGAATTCCTGTCCAGCTTGCTGTTGAAATAGCTGCTTGCTGTCTTGGCTTGTACCGGCGCGAGGGCCCCCACCGTACTCAAGGCCCCGCCCCGCAGCGCCGCGCCGGCGAGGCCAAGGTCCCCGGCGCCTCCGACCGCACCCTCGCAAGCGAGGAAAATCAGCAGATCCAGGCCGCGAGACTTGCGCCGCCCCTCGCGCAACCATTCCTCGATCCGGCTCACCGGCATCCTGATCGACCCCGAGCCGGTTTCCGGATGAATCTGAAAATAACTGGTACCGGGCAGATATTGCGCATGAGTAGCGAGCAACAGGGTCGAAAAATCGCCTCGCCTCAACGCCGTCTGCAATCCCTCGCGCGTGAACGGCCTCAGCCGTACGGAGCCCACCTCGTCCCCCGCCGGAAGGGAAGCGATGGCGAGACCGGCCGAGCCGGAAAGTGCGGGCTCGACGATCCAAGGCGAAATATCCTCTTCTTTGGAGACCGCTGGCACGAAGCCGGAAAGGGCGGCTATTCCCAAGCCGCCGAGCATCAAGCCGCCGCGTACTCCCGGTCTCGGCGAGGGTCGAACATAAGCGAGGCCGGGACCCACGGCGATCGCGACCCGCCGGACAAGGTAGTCGGGCTCGCCGGAAGGGAGATCCGGTTTGCCGTGAAGGAGGGCCCAGGGAACATTTCGAAGCACAGGATCGGGAAAGAATATCAGGGTGGGGACCTTCTCTACCTCCGCTCCGGTCGAGTCCGTCCTGGGTGGGTCCGGCGGAATGAAACGCCGATTCAAAGGCTGGATGAGCAGTTCATAGAGGTTGTGCGCATCTGCCGAACCCCAGTCGGCTCGTGGACCGCTCAAGGTCGGATTGGAAAATTCGCGTGCGGCGAGAGGGAGACGCAGGAACAACTGTTTGGCGATGGGGGAAAGTATCGAGGCGCCGCTACCCTCACCCGCTCCCAGCAGCGTCCAGCCGTCTCCGGCTGTGGCCCTTCCTGCCCTGTCCGGTTTTCTCCCGACCAGCAAATAGGTGCGGCGGCTGCCGACGATCGGATAGACGATCGTCTCTCCGTCCAGCAGATGCTTGGGCGCCAGGGAGACCTGGAGCGGTTCGCACGAATCCGCGAGAACGAGGTCGATCTGCGCGCGCCGCGCCGTCTCGCCGAGATCGAGCAGCGAGGCGATCAGCCGCCGGTCCGTCGGTGTGGAACCGTCGGCGACCCGCTCGTAGGCGAGAGCGTCGGCGGCGGCCTGGAAAATCGGCAGAAGGCGAAGGGTGAACAGGTCGGCGTCGCGGCCGGCCGAATCCGCCGACCTCGTCCCCCGATCCTGCGCGAGCACGAGCTTGACGGTCTCGAACGCCTTGAGGACATGTCGCGGGTTCGGCTTCCCGCCCTCACCACCGAGCTCGGCCAGCTTCATCCAGGCCTGCGCCGTCGCGTAGGTCGGCCCGTCGTTCGCCGCTTGGGCCAGCAGGCGCTCGCATTGCAACTGACTCGCGCAGACACTCGCGGCAGGCGTTGCGGACGCTTGGCCAAGCGCTAGGTCTGCCTGCCCCGGCGCGGCGACGGCCGCGGGCCAACAGAGCCCCGACCCTGTCGCGGCAAGCAGAAGCGACAAGACTAGCTTCAGTTTCCCACCAAGTACCACGATCGACGCCCCAAATTCGATTCGCCCCCGCTAATAGTAAACGTAAGTGCGCCTTTGGAAAGCCTGTTGAGCCTCCTTTCGATTCACTCAATCACTATGTCGTTGCGATTGCGGCGGAAGCGCCGAAAGGTTCCTTGGCCATAGAACCGGAACGCTGGCAACAGCTGGTACAAAACAGTAGTACAAGTAGCCACAAACGACGGACTCGCCAGCGCGGCTAAGCCACTGGTTTCAATCGCCAAAAGCGGCTCCTCCTGTAGAGGTCACCTAACCACTTTAGCCATCCAGATGAGTGTCGTGTCCGCAGGAAGTGGCCGGGCGGCAGGATTCGCAGTCGGTTTTTCCGTGGGCTAAGTCATTGGTTTTATTGACGCAAAAAACGCGATTTACGCCGCAGATGTACAGCGAATTGGCACAATTCTTCAAGCCGAAATGTGAGCACCTGAGGGACCAACGATGCATCGCTGCTGGCGGTGAATCAGGACCCGTCCGGCGATAGGACCCGAGCTAACGAGCCTCACAGCTGGCGCTCGTCTCCCAGGCATTTCGTCACGCGGACGCACGTCAGCCAGGAGCGCCCTGATAAGCCCCGTATGCTTCAACGGCGGCGGCCACTGCCTCGGCCCGCTTGCCGTTATGCAACAAACGACGGTGGGGGATGTATCGGTCGACAACGCCTGCCACTTTCGCCCCGGCAAGCCGCCGGAAGACCGTGTCGTCATCACGTCCCTCGCCGAGCGGCACGTCCGGATCGAGCACCGTCAGAAAGACCAGGTCATACTCCGCGGACCAGGCCCGACAGATACTCTCGAGCCGATTGAGACGGCCCGGCTCCAATTCCCGATCTGTGTGTTCTAACGCCGCAAGGAGATATCCGAGTGCATCGGGGACCGGGCGGTCGACGAGGATCACCTCGGCAGCCAGCGTCGCCTGGGTTTCAAGTTCAATCGCATGGGCCATCAACCAAGCCGTGCTTTCAAAGGTATGCTGGGAAAGAATCGGAAAGCCCAGCTCCCGTGCTTTGGCAGCGCTGTCGTGAACGTACCTCACCACCACTCCGCGAGCTTCGAATTCGTTTTGAAGCACGCCTAGAAACGTCGACTTGCCCGTAGAGTGCGTGCCCGCGACGGCGATCCTATAAGGCCGCATCACAACAACGACGGCTGCTCGCCGCGCCGAATGTCGGCTTCTGCCAACAATGCCGTCCGCCGCGGCTCGTCGAGCGGCGCAAGCAGGTGTCGCAATAATAGCGCTGAAAGAACGGCATCATAGGGAGCAGAATGTACCAAGGCGCCGGTGATCCGTGCGGCTTCAGCGTCCAGCTTCAAGGCTGATCCCAGGTGCTCGAGTCCGTACTTAGGCTGGTCGGGCAAAAGCCTGCGGGCGAGCTTTAAGGTATCGTAAGCTGCTGAGGGCTCCCACCCCTCCAAGGCATCCGTAAGAATGCCGAGCTCCACTCGCACATTATGACCGACGATCGGCTTGTCTTCGAGCCAAGTCAGGAGGTCGTCGACGACATCTTCGACTTCCGGCGCGTCCTCCACATCGCGATCCCAGATTCCGTGAATGCGGGACGCTATCGGCGAGATGCCGTTGCGTGGCCGTAGGCGCCAATGCTTGCGGTGTCCCGTCAGTTCGAGGCCGTCCATCTCAACGATAGCGAGCTCAACGATCTCAGGCGGTGACTTGCCGCTGCCTTCGACGTCGACGGCCCACATCCGCTCAGCCATTACCAGCCCTCCTCTGCGCGTCCGTGGCGGCCGGGCAAGTGCGGCAGCTTCCGGTCGTGGACCTGATATCCCAGCGAATGTTGGACGAAATATCGCTGCTGCTCGTTGCTATCTTCCACAAGAATGCGCCCGTCACAAATTTCGATCCGCCGTTCGTCTAGTCCTGCCGTTCGCGCGAGGTCAGCGAGTGCGAGAGGAACGGGCGCGCGATGGGCGCCGGCACAGAGTCTCAATTGCGCCGCAGGACAGATGTCACAGATATCCTTGACCCCGAAGTGACCGTTGTAGTCTGCAACGCCGTGAGCAAACGCCACACCGCACGATGTCTTGCGGAACAGCGGGCCACCTGAAAATCGCTCCAGCACTCGAGCTTCGAGATCGCGCGGCAGGATTTTGCGCCGAGGCGCCTGCTCATATAGGTCCTCCACGCCCGCATCCCGCAGGTAGGCCCTGATCTCCTGCCGATGAAATAGCCCCGTGAACACCGTGGCGTCGGCCAGTCGCGAAAGTTCGCCCGCTCGGCGGATGTTCGCGTCACTGTCGTTAAGTCCCGCGATCAATGGCCTCCAATAGAGAATGCGCTTCGTTCGGCGCGCGTACTTCGCGAGGTGGGCAAGCGACTCCTCAGCCACTTCGCTATCGACCGGCTCAATCCGACGGTCTGTGATGCCCGACCAAGTGACCAGCACGGTGACACGCACATGCCTCAACTGCTCGAGGCGGTAGATGTCATCGGAAGTTATCTTCCACCGGGTTATCACCAACACGTGATTAGTCAGCTCGCGCGCATCGAGGAGCTCGAGGGTTCGCATCAGATGGTCTTTGACGCGGGGCAAGAAAGGGTCGGTGGCCCGATTGAACAGTTGAACCGGAGTGGTATGAGGGCGGAACGCCCAATGGCCCGTCAGCTGCTCGACGGCATGTTCGTCGCTCATGACGAGATGCGGGCGCTTCATCTCGAAGTTGTCGAACAGGTGCCTCACACAGTAGCCACAATCGAGTGGGCAGCCCACCACGTGGTTGAGGCTTAGCCCGGACTTCCGGTATTCAACCACGTCCGCAAGTGACGCCGGAAGGTCGGCAGGAGCGGGGCGAAGCCGAGGGAAATACTCGAGGCCGACGATCGCGTTCACTGAACAATCTCCTTAGCGGCTGGTCCGCTTTGTTGTGCCACTCTTAGCGAGCCTCTGGTCTACGGCACCAGGACCGTCGCTAGGGACTGTTATCTCCGCAACGAAGATACCCTGTCCGATGATCTGACGCGGAGATCAGTCTCCCTGGAGTCCCTTGATTCCGGCGCGAAGCCTAGAACACCGAGCGATGCGCTTCTGGCTCTCTGAGCTGGAGACGGCGCTTCAGGAAATCCAGCAGCGCTTGCCCCACTGCGGTCGGAGCAAGTTCATGGCCTTTACACTTTGGGCAGTTCAAGCTCGCCCGCATCTCGTACGGATCGGCTTTCGGAGAATCTCCCGTGCCGCCGCACGCATCGCAAGGCTTCTCAAGGGCCGGTAGCTCCCAGTCACTGCTGTCCATGCGCACCCCTTTCAATGGAGCGCGTCGCAAAATACGAGGCGCTGCTGCCTGTGTATGCGACCCCACGGGAAATGGCGACGGGCCCGCAACGAGCAGCGCGGATCAGCGACGCAAGGATCGGCCGCACTGTCCCTCACAAGCAGCGCCTATTCTGCGGGAAACACGAACATGGGCGGAAGCGGATGCTTGGCGGCGAACGCAGCCGCCATTGCGCTAAAGGGCGAGGAAGGATCTGCAGCGCGCTCGTAAAATTCTCTGCGGCGCGTGACCAATTCTCTCAGCTCTGGATGCGGGTCCTCGTTGTTCTGGACGATGAACGCGTGATAGTCGCGCAGCTTGGCGATCAGTTTGTCACGCGGCTTGTGCTCAAGCCGGTCGAGCCCAAGTACCTTTATTGTCGCTTTCCCCCTCGCGCTGATCCCGCGGGGCATCTCGTCGACAAACTCGATATGCTCGGTGGGGTCTTCCGCGTCCGGCTTGAGAAGCTGCGGCGCTTCGGCCGCGATGGCCCGATGATGGTTGCGGGCGCGGGCGGCTGGGTCATCAAGTGGAAACTGCGTGCCCTTGTTGCTGCTGTTGCAGAATTGGCACGCGAGCAGCAGGTTATCCCACGCATAAGCCAGCCAATAATAGCCCGGCGGGGATGCCTTGATTCCTCGCGCCTGCTTGAAGCTTCCCTTTGGACGCCAATGCTCCACATGCGCGACCGCGTAGGGCCTGGGTATGCGAACCTCGCAAAATGCGCACTTCCCATGATGCGACACGTCGAGCGCGTCCCTGACCGTCTTGTGCCCGTAAATGGAGTCCTTGATCGTCAGGGTCTTAAGACCGCCGTCATAGGCCGCCGGGTCCTTATCATAGGCTTCGCAAAGCTCCTGCGCGCCCTCGACGCCGAGCGTCAACAGAACTGCAGGCGCGTCCCCTTTGTCGATCCGGATCATCCGCCTTAGCCTTGCGAGTCTTCCGCAGCTCCGGACATGAGCTGCTCAATATCTGCTTCCATACTGACCGAGCCGCTTTGCACCGCGTGAGCGAACCGGCTTAGCTCGGTGAGGCGATCGCTCTCCGGCGGGGACAGGTCGCCTTTCTGAATCAAGTCGCGCCGCTCCGCGAGCAGCGCCTCGAAACGCAAGGGCAGCGAGGTCTCAAGCTCGAAAGCGCCAGTCATGACCTCATCGAGCCTAACCGCCGCCGCTGGAAACGGATCAGGCTTGATGACAGCATGGTCGCCTTCCCAGCGCACGATCGAGACGGGATCGCCCGCAGCGATGCTCTCCTGCGCGATCACGGGCGAGTGGGTCGACACGATGAACTGAATTCTGGGAAAATGCTTCAACAGCTGGTGGCGCAAGCTGCGTTGCCAAACCGGATGCAGATGCAGCTCGACCTCGTCGACCAGCACGATCGCGCTCTCCCTAAATGGGTCTAGGCTGTCAGGAAATTTGGTGCGCAGTCTCCATGCAAGGTCGACTAGCCATGCGACCGTCGTTTGAGCGCCGAGGCTCAGCTGAGCGAGAGGGGCGAAGCCGGACGGCGTCCTGACGCTTATTCCACTTCCCTCAAGCTTCAGATCCTCTGGCGAGAGCTTTGGGATCAAGGCGGCGATAGCTGCCAGCATGGAGTCGCGGAAACCTTCCCAGCGACCCTGCTCCTCTGCATTATCGGCACGCTTAGCGAGCAGCGCATTATAATCAATGCGATCAGGCACTTCATCAGGATCGACTAGCTTGATCTCCTCGTCGAACAAAGCTTCTGTCGGGTCAAGCTCCTCGAACGCGGACAGGTTGCCATGGCCTGCGTGCCGAAAGGCACTGTAGGCGATAACCAGCGGCCCATCTCCGGATAGCAGCCGCCTGGCGAGCTTGGGCTCCGCTGATTCCAACTCTCCGCATCTTGTGACCACGTCATAGCCAAAGCTGAACGCCTCGCCTTGCTCGGAGACCATATCGACATAGAGGCCAGCGGTCATCGCATCGCCACGGCGAACAAGGCTTTCAATGCGGGCATTCTCATAGTCCGCCAACGCGGGCGCGATCGCGTCCGGAGGACCGGCTTCCTTGCCCGGCGCGCTAGCCTGCTCCGGCTGCTGCTCCGCCGGATCCTTCTTGAGGACCGGATCCTCGTTTAGGAAGGCGGACGCGGGCGTGCTGACCGTGGGCACGGGGCGCATCGCCGCCAAGGCTTGCAAAAGCGTGGTCTTGCCAACGCCGTTCTCGCCGATGATCACGCACCAGCGCGCCGGCTTGCCATCCTTGGAGAGGTCGAGAGTCTGCCGCCCGCTAAACGCCCGCACATTGGCCAGCGACAGGCCGAGATAGTGGATAGGGTCGGACATCGGCTCCTCGGACGGCAGCAAGTGCGTCGTGCCTAGACGCATCCATCGGCTCTGACCACGTTGATGTTGGGCTTGACGCCTCCGATCTGCCTTTCGATCGAACTTTTCGGTTTGTGTCGGGCAGTAGCAATTTTCAGTATTTATCGCTGAGATGTGTCAAATAATATGGCTAAGGCTTACATTCAGTCTCCATATGTTTTAAGATGAATTATCACGCATCCCCAGTCTTTCAGCCAAAATGTGCCTAGAGTTAATTTGGACAACGCAGCTATACTGCGACTGCGTTTGCTACATGCTGGAAGCTCGCCGTGATCGGCGTTTCGACGAGGGGCGAGGCACGCACGACATGCCGTCGCATAGGCACTTACACGCGTCCGACGCGCATGATATGGGATTTACAGAATCCTGCCACGGAGAGACACAATGGAAGCGACGCCGATCCCGGCTCCCAAAGACGTTGCCCCCGATCCGCTTGGAGTCGACAGCGTCGTGCTGGCGCGACTGCTCGAGGAGGTGCGCAACAACATGGCAAGCGCGCCGACGGCGTACAATCGGATGCACAACCGCCATAACCGCTAGCGGCGTGCTGAGCGGAAAACTTCCCTCGACGAAGATCGATACCGTGCTCGTCAAGCTTGCGAGCCGTTGCAATCTCGACTGCGATTATTGCTACGTCTACAATATGGGCGACGACGCTTGGAGGCGTCAACCTAAGCTCATGTCGCTCGAGCTGATTGACGCGCTTGGCCGAGGACTGGCGCGGCTGATCGTGGCACAGAACGCGCCCCTTAGCGTGGTCTTTCACGGCGGCGAGCCGCTGCTGATGGGGCCTGCTCGCTTTGAGGCGATCTGCGCTGCGATACGCGCGCACGTCGGCCCTGAGATAGGCCTGCACGTGCAAACCAATGGCGTGCTGCTGACGGACGGCGTGATAGATGTCTGCGAGCGCTATGACGTCGGCATCAGCATCAGCATCGATGGCCCGGCGCAAGTCCACGATCGCCACCGCGTCACCCGGACTGGGCGCGGCTCGCACGCGGCTGTGCTGGCGGCGATCGCGCGGCTCGCCGCCCATCGGGCCGGAGGCACGTTGTTCTCGGGCCTGCTGTGCGTGATCGATCTCGCAGCGGATCCCGCGGAGGTGTATCGGTTTTTGAAGGCGACCGGAGCGCCGAGCATCGACTTTCTGTACCGGGATGGAAACCACGATCAGCTGCCCGTTGGCAAAACGCATCGTGACTCCGCCGAATATGGTACCTGGATGGCCCAGCTCCTCGACGTCTACCTTGGCGATCCCGCACCCATTCGCGTTCGCGTCCTCGACGACATGCTTCGCCTCCTGCTTGGCGGGCATGCGGTGAAGGAAGGCATAGGCGAGAACGCTTTCGGGATCCTGGTGGTCGACACCGATGGCACGGTGGCTAAGAACGACACCCTTAAATCGGCAGCGAGTGGTGACCGGTTCAGTGGCAGCTGGTCGGTGCAGGATGGCCTTGACGCGCTTGTCGCATCGGCTGAGTTCGCTGCCTATCATCGCTCACAGAGTCCGAGCGCGGCCGCCTGCATCGCCTGTACGGATCTGGCCATTTGCGGCGGCGGTATGCCAACCCACCGCTGGAGCGCTGAGCGCGGCCTTGATAATCCGTCGGTGTTCTGCGCCGATCAGAAGCTGCTGATCGGGCAGATGCGCGCACGGATAGGATGCCGAGACGCAGCATGATCCTGGCGGATTTCACAAGCAGACAAGTTAAGGCGACGCCCTTTCCGCATGTCCGTGCCGTCCATGCCTTGCCGGAAGCGCTTGCGTCCAACGTGCTCGACTGGCTCGATGCGGACGCACCTTGGTCGCTGACGGAGGCCTCCTTCTACGAGCAGCAGGAGTTCTCGCTGCTCAGCGCCGACCTCCCTGAGGCCGTGGAGCCGCTCACCTCGTGCGCGCTCGTCGCCTCGATCGCTAGGGAGCTGGGCGCGTCGCTCAGCTCGGGACCGCTGGAGCTGGTCGACGTTAACGCGCACCGGCTTCTCTCGGGCATGACAATTCGGCTGCACAATGACTTTCTCGGGACCGCCGAGGAGTCGCACCGCATGCTCATCCAGCTCAATCGCGGCTGGTCGCAGGAGCAAGGCGGCCTGCTGATGCTGTTCGAGGAGGACCGCCCGGAAAGCGTGGCCGACATGGTGTTGCCGGTCCACCGCAGCGCCTTTGGATTCGAGATTTCCGAGTGCTCGCATCATGCGGTCTCGACGGTGCACAATGGCGTCCGCGACACGATAGTCTACACCTTCAAGAAAACGTGATGACCGCACGCGCGCGCGTTCTAGCAGCGATCGCTGGCACCTCGACACGATGGTATCCTAGCCTCGCGCCGCAGCTCGCCGATGCCAAATGGGATGCGCTGGCGACCTTGGGGCTTAACTCTGAAAGCTATGGCACGACCCGCATGATTACCGCGGACCCGTTCGGTCCGCGGCGCATCGAGGGCACGGTGGAAATCGACGGACGCGAGATAAAGATCGAGGAGTTCAGCGATGCGATGGAAGCGCGTTACGCCTCGCTCGGCATAGCTTCGGCAGATGCGGGTCTCGTGCCGGATGCGGCGATTGGCCGGCTGTCGCGAGCGCTCAAGCTTCTCGAGCACGTGCCCGGACTGTCGCTCACGATAGGCGCGCTTGTGCGCTCGCTGCATCTGATACGGGTCGGCGAGCCGGAGTATGATGCAAGCTACAGCGATCCCGAGGTGCCCTTCTCGATTTTCATCGGGCTGCATCCTGAAGCCACTGAGATGGATGCGTTCCGCTTGGCGGAAAGTGTAGTGCACGAGGCCATGCATCTGCAGCTCTCATTGATCGAGGCGCAGGTTCCGCTGGTCGCGGGCGCACGCACGCTCGATCACTCGCCATGGCAGGATGGGCCGCGCCCAGCGCAGGGGCTGCTGCACGGACTCTACGTCTTTCGCGCGATCCAAGATTTTCTGGCGGCGATCCCGTCGAACCAGCTCGACGAGGCTGGCACGCAGCATGTGCGGCGGCGGGTCGCGCTCATCGACGATGAATGCGAGCAACTTGCGGGGTTCGATCAGACCTCAGACTTGACCGCTGAAGGCCGCATGCTCGCCGCTGGGCTTCTGCTGGGAGGACGATATAGACCAACGCGTGTGTCGGCTTCAGCTGCATCGATCTGAACGAAGTCGCTCAAGCGAATGACCGCTTGTATGACAGGCCATTTCATGACCGACAATTGGCGCCAAGCGGACGTCCTACAGCGATTTTGCACAAATTTCTCAAGCCCTTTAGGCGGTTTGAGGCCTCCTGCAGCGGCCGGAAAAGGTGTTGGCGACGCCCATGATCGGTCGACTCGTTGCCGCCGGAAGGTGGTAGAACGCGGCTTCGCGTTCAACTCGAGAATCCAGGGAATCGAAACAGGTGGTCAGGAGGGCCAACTATGATTTCGCGCGACGAGCTCTATCGGCTGGTCTGGTCCGAGCCGATGACCAGGATAGCTCAGCGGTTTGATGTGTCCGGCAGTTATCTCGCGAGAATCTGTAATTTGCTCAACGTGCCTCGGCCGGAGCGCGGCTATTGGGCCAAGTTCGCTCACGGCAAAGCACCGCCGCAACCACCCTTGTCACCGCCGCAACCTGGCGACCCCCTGCATTGGAGCAAGGAGGGCGAGCGCCTGGCCGTTCCAAAGCCCGAGGCGCCGCCGCGCCGGAGGCCGGAGAAGAAGGTGCGGATCGCCCGCCGGCAGGTTCATGCCTTGATCCGAGGGGCAAGGTCGCATTTCGAGAATGGCAGGCCGGTCGACGAAGGGGCGTATCTCAAGCCGTACAAGAAGCTGCTGGTGGACGTGACCGCCTCGAGGACCGGCCTCGACAAGGCGCTCGGTCTCGCCAACGATCTCTTCAACGCGCTCGAATCTGTCGGCTACCGTGTTGTTCTAGCACCGGCCGACGCTCGGCTTAGTCGGGAGCAGGTCGACGAGCGCGAGGTGGCCGCCAAGGCGCGCGAGCCCTGGCAATATAACGGCCTCTGGTCACCATACCGGCCCACGGTCGTCAATGTCGGCTCGGTCGCCATCGGCCTCGCGATCGTCGAGATGTCGGAGAATGTCACCCTGCGCTATGTGAACGGCAAGTACATTCGCGACAGCGAGTATGTCCGCCCGCGCGGCCGTTATCATGTCGACCACAGCTGGACGACGACCCGCGATCTTCCGTCCGGGCGTATGCGCATCATGGCCTATTCGCCCTACGGCCGGGTGGTTTGGTCAAAGCAGTGGCAGGAGACCAGGTCTGCATTGCTCCGCGGCCAGATCAGGACGATCGTGGAGGCGATCGAGGCGTCGGCGCCCGATCTCGTTGTCAAGCTGGAAGAGGCCGATCGCCAAGATGAGATCCGCCGCCAGCAATGGCTGGCAGAAGAAGAGCGGCGTCGGCAGGAGGAGGACCGTAGACGCGTCGAGCAGTCGATTGCCGACAGCAGGGCCGAGCTGCGGCACGTTATCGAGCGCTGGTCGGACGTCACGAGCATCGAACGCTTCCTGGCGGGCGTGGAACAGAAGGCTGATGACCTCGCAGAGACGGAGAGACGTCAGGTGCTCGGGCGACTCGCGCTTGCCCGCGCCTTCCTCGGAACTCAGGATCCGCTGGATTTCTTCCGCGGTTGGAAGACGCCGAAGGAGCGCTATATTTCGCGATACGCTCGCGGGGACCAGTGATCGCCGCGGCCGACCTGGTGTCGGTGAAGGCCCGGCCCGGCCCGGCCGGCGAAGAGTGGGCCTTTGACGACCGCAAGGTGATTCAGGATCGCGCCGTACACTCCTCCGTCAGGCAGCCATCGGTACCTCAGTGGTGAACTTCAGTACCGCGGTCAGCTCCGTCTCAATGCGCTGGAGCAGGCAGCGCCGGGTTTCCTGGTTAGCGTCAGCGTCCAGTGGCTTGATCGTGAGGACGTAGGCGCCCTTGGCAGATCTCTTGAGAACCGCCTGCCCCGGCTCGGAGCCAAGCTCCACGACATAATCGGCGCCTTCGCCGTCGATGTCCAAGAGCGTCCGCAAGAGCTCGCTCGGGCTGCACCTTCGGTCCGATGACGCGATCTCTTTCGCCTTATCGATCATGGCCTGGCCGCGATCGGATTTCAGCGCCTGAAGAAGCTTTGACCCGAAACTGACACTTATCGCCTCCGGATCTTTCAGGGCGAAGCGCACCTCGTCGGGGATCGCGAGCAACGCCAGCGTGTGCGAGACAGTGGTCTTGTTCTTCTGGACGCGCTCGGCGAGCCTGTCCTGGACGCCGCCGCAGAGGTTGACGAGCGCGTAGTGCCATGCCCTCGCGGTCTGGAATGCGGTGATGCCCTTGCGGTCCTCGTTTTCCGAATAGGCGATCCGCCACGCCGTGCGATCGTCCGCCTCTACCAGATACGCTCGCAGCTTGGGCCCCTTGTCGGCTTGTTGAAGGAAGCGGACCGCCCCCAGACGCCGAGTGCCTGCGAGCACCTCGTAGCTTCCGTCGGCAAGCTTGCGGACCGGCACGGGGGTCATCTGGCCGTGTTGGCGTATGCTCTCGATCAACGCCTTGTTCTTCTCTTTGTCAAAAGGCGTGTCGCACCGTGCATTGGCCGGCGAGATCGTTACGTTGGAGGCATCCATGAAGAGAAGTTTGCGGGGCGTCGCCGCTTCTGTATTCGAGGCCATGACGCATTACTCCTGATTGCCGCCGGCACGGGCCGCCGAGTTGGGGCTTTCGGGCGCCTGGACCGGATCGCTCACCAACCCCGCGGCGAGCGCGGCTTTGATCGTCTCGCGCTTTCGCATCGCGATATTAAGCCTTTCCTCAAGACCTTCCCGCTTGTGGCAGAGCCGAGAGACCGCGCTGGGGTCCGCGGCGATCCGGGCGTCGATCTGCGAAATTTCCGTGTTGAGCGTGGCGACTAAGGTATCCATCACCAGCAGCGAGTCCTGCCATCCCTGTGCGGTGGGAAGCCTGCCGTCGTGGACAGCGTCCACCAGGCCCGGAAAATGCTCGAACTGCATGCTCGCCTCCTTCTGCCTTTGTCCTGACGCAGCGCCGTTCCCCATCCACAACAGGAGACCGTCGCCGCTTGGGCCCAATTGTACAGGATGATCTACGACAACAAAAGCCACCCCTCACAGGATTAGTGAAATAAAGATTTTCGGTCGATGGATTGGGGGAGAGAATGTCTACGTTAATGAAATTGAAAGGTTGGAGCCATGCGAGGCAACCTATTACAGTTGTAGTGACACATTGATGGGGGGAAGGCGTTTGCGGTCAGTAAATATTTCGTCTTCTCGGTATTGACAGCTCGACAACCTTGATATCCTCTGTTTCTGGGCTCGTAGGTGGTCTCTGGTCTTGCCGGGAGGCGTAGCGTGGCGTTTGGAATCGATTGGACGGACGGCAGAGAAGCCGTGACAGAGGCGCTCAAGGAAGCCCATCGCAGGCGGCATCGCGAGGGTCGCCTCGAGGGCCGGCGATGGCGGGAGGCGCAGGGGGTCGCACGTGAGGAGCGTTCGTCCCGGCGCGCGCGCGATGAGTGGCAGCGCGGGTTCGCCGCGATGCGCCGGCGTCGCCTTCGCCAGCAGGCCGAAGATGAACGGGACGGCCGCCGCCTCGGGGCTGCCTTAAGGAAGGCCGCTCGGGAAATGGAGGCGCAGGGTCGGGACACCTCTTTCTACGCCGGCTTCGAGCAGAGACTGATCGACTACATCCCGGGCGAGGGCCGGCACGCCCGCGATCTCATCGTCGATTGGTACAGCCGCGGCTTCGACTCCGGCCGCGAGCGGACCGATGCCGGTCGGAGGAAGCCGAACAGCGCCCGCACCGCCGAATGGTCGCCGGGCGAGTTCGCCGACAAGATCGGGTACATCTATCGCGACGGAGCCAGAGAGGATGTCAGCGGCAGCTTCCTCTCCAACATGGGCGAAGACGAGGCGGAGGCCGTCGCCTGCGCCCACGCCGTCGAAGAGGCCGAAGGAATGGGCCGCGGCAATGGCGGGGTCTACAAACACGTCATCATCGCCCTTCCTCACCAGCTGACGCCGCTGGAGCGGCTGGCGCTTCTCGAGGAGCTTGTCGCCCCGCTGCGCGAGATGGGCCTTCCTTTTTGCGCGGCGCCTCACCGGCCGGATCCAAAGGGCGACCCGCGCAATTTTCACGCGCACATCCTTCACTCCCAGCGGCCGATGACTCGCGGGGGGCCCAATCAATGGAGCTTCGGCGCGAGCAAGCTGACTTGGTTCGATTGCCGGGAAGGCGTGCTCCTCCAGCGCCGGCTCATCGCCGCGGCGTTCAACCGGGCTCTGGAGCGGGCTGGCCATGAGGAGCGCTGGACCTCCAGGTCTCGCGAAAACCGCGGCCTTCCTTCGCCTGGAAACACAAAGAAGGGCCCGGAGCGGACCAGGGCGGAACGTGACGCAACGGCGGCAGAGGCGGCGGCAGAGGCCGTGCGCTCGGAGCTGCGCGAGCGTGAAGCGGTCGCCGCAGGCGCCGAAGCCTTGCTGGAGTTGTCCGATCGTCTCGAGGACATCTTCAGCCACCGCATGAAGGAACGTCGCGAGCGTGACGCGGACGAGCCGCCGACCTGGGAGGAGGAAGAGGCCTGGCAGATGCGCCTAGCCGATGAGCGCGCCCGTGCGGAAGGGCGTCCTCTGCCGAGCAACATCTTCTACGGGATAGAGGAGCCGGAGGAGGAGCCTCCTGGCTCCACGCCCGCCCCGGCTATCGCGGTCGACGCCGGGAGAATAGCTCGCGAGGATGCGGAACGCCGCCGTGAGGAGGTTCGCCGCGAGGAGGCGGCGAAAGAAGAGGCCGAACGGCGTCAGAAGCGAAAGAAGCTGCTGGCCCGAGAGGCTCAAGTCGCTCGCAGCATCGAGAACTTTCCAACGCCGATGAACGACCCGGATGTCTACTTCAGGGTGAGGGCCGCCGTAACCGGCAACCTAAAGCTTTACTCAGCCAGGAGCATTGCAGGCGATGTCATCATCGGCACCGTTGACGGCCTCTTCGCTGAGGACGCCGTTCGAATATCGGAATGCGAGGCGGGGAGGCGCTATTTGGTTGCGGTCTCGCAGGGGCTTGATGCCTGGCCGACGGTCGAACCTCCGGGGCTCCGCCATGTCTATGTTCCGGGTCAGCCCCATCCGACGGCGTCCGTCGCCGAGCAGCACCAGCACCGGACGCGCGGACGGCGCGGCCGTTAAGGAGGAGAAGAATCTATGTACGCGATCGCCCCGTCGGACGAGGAACGGGCTCAGATGACCAGCGCCCTCAAGGAACGGCTGTCGGTGCTTCGCGCACGCGCCAATGCGGCTATCGCCGGGCGTCGCCCCGAAGCGGCCGAGAAGGAACGCATTGTATTCCATGCTCGGCAGCAGGAGCTGATGCGGGCGGAGAAGCGCGGCCGGGACCAGAAGCTGTTCGCCCACGGCTCCAACGCCGAGGTCGGCGGCTATCTGGAGCTCGATCAATATGCGATCCGCGGGCTTGAAGCCCACGGCCACCTCTATGGCTACTGGATGGCTCAGGCAGCCTTGCTGAGCGGCGGCACGACCCGGGCCGATCTTTTGCGGTGTATTTTCAGCGATCCTCGAAGACTGGATTATTGCGTGAAGCTGGGACTGGCCATCAGCTGGGAATTCGCCCGCGACGCTCGCGCGCGTGAGACGGCCGAGTTCCTCGCCCGCGATGCGGAGGATCGGCGCAAGCTCTGGCGCAAGAGGGAGGTCACGCCGCTGCAGCGCTACGACATCCATTTGATCGAGATGCGCCTTGGTATCAAGGCTCCGAAGAAGCTTCGGCGAGGGACTGCGCACGACTGGATTGCCGAAATGGGCGGCCACCCCGATTTTTGGACGGCCCCGGAGCGACCGCGGGAATGGAAAATCTGACGCGGCGTGCCCCACAGTTGCGACCTCGCAACTGAACCGCGCCGCCGTTCGGCGGCGCTTTCAGGATTGAGCCAAGGAGGGTAAAGAGAGGGGGGTGTTGTCTGAGCTGTAGGGCTCCAGAAACAACACGTTGACGCGCCCCCCTCTCTTTACCCTCTTCTGCCCTTCCTTCCCTGGCGCAGACATCAACCTCTGCGCCTCTTCCTGAAATTCTACGGTCCCGGCCTCGCTGCCGGGGGACCGCGAGTGGTGGGGTGGGCGGGTGGGTTCTACCTTCATCTCTCTTGAGGCAGGCATGGGGCGGAAGGCGGGGCCGGCGGCACTCACCCGCCGACACGGGCCTGCCGCCTTTGTCGTTCAATTGGAAAGGGCCAAGCGCGGTTGCGACCTCGCAACTGCTCGGCAACTTCAACTCTGGCTGCTGGGATGAGTCTGCCAAGTGCTGTCCTGGCTAGCAGCCCCGAGGAGCGATCCGCGTCAGCGGCCGGAGCGGGTCAGCCAGGAATCGTAGATCGTCTTCTGCGCTCCATCTTCCGTGAGATCGTCGTCGCAATAGGCGCCCCAGCCCAGACCGGTCGCCATTCTTGGAATTACCAGGCAATGGACATGATGGGGGCGCGGCGAGCCGACCATGTGAGGCGCGTGCTGAATGAGGAGCACGGGCGCGCCATGTTGCTCCACGAACTCCCTCATCGCCCAGGCGCGAACGGCCTCGAAAGCCGCGTGCAAACGATCCTCGTCGGGGAAACGAAGGGTCACATAAGTGAGCAGGCTTCTGCGCCATTCCAGCCCTTGCGCGTCGTACGTGGTCAAGAGGTGGCTCGGATCCAGAAAGGCATCGGGTGCCCTGGGTGGGATGAGACATTCCCATCTCGCCGCCGTCGGCCGGAACGGAGCGGATGCCGGCGGCGGATCGACGGGATGGAGCTTGGCACGCCCAAAATCCGTCGCGGTATTGACCTTACCCTTCGCGGTACGCCGGCGCAGGACGCCGAATGCGTAGTCCGGCCAGTTGCCGAGCGGATTGAGGAACAGAAACTCCGACCAGGGGGCGCCGGCCGCGCGGCGCTGTGCGGCGCGCTTCATCACAATCCTCCCCACAATTGGCGTTTGAAGAACTCGGAGGCTCGGGCCATCCCGGCGTCGCGTTCGTCCGCCTCGAGCGGATTGCCGAGCGGCGCCAGGCGCAGCCCATCTGGGCCGAGGCGGAGGTCGTCCGTTTGGAATCCCTCCCGCAGCAGCCAGAGCCCGCCGTCCGAGACGATGCAGGGGCGCAGGTCGCAGAACAGTTCGAAGCTGCCGTAACGCCTTACAATGGCATCGAAGGTCACGAAGCTCGCGGGATTGAGCGCAGTGTCGAGCCGCATCACGAGCACGTCGAGCCCGGTCGCCTCGGCGAGATCGAGCGCCTCCCGCATCAGAAGCGGGCGCTGGCACGTGCTCGGCATGAGGAGGACGGGCCAATCCGCACAGTGGATACATCCGGAAGGCTGCGTGGGGTCACCGATTGTGCAGGCCTCCAGCGGTCCGCCGGCCTGGGCGATCGTCAGAGCCGCCGCGCGGAGGGCGCGTCGGCTCGGGAAGCCCAACTCGGGCAGTGGAGTTGTCGCTAATTGCATGAAGATAGTCCTTGGTGGTTCCAGCTACTCGCCTCGGCCGCGGGGCGCATTTTTCCCTTTCGAGCGAAGCCAAGCCTGTCTGTCGTCTGCATTCTTCATCCGGCCCGCCCGCGCGGGACGGACCGGTCAGCGCCGGTGCTAGTTTTCCCAGATATAAGCGGAGAGAAGCCTATCGGCGGTCGTGATGCCCCTCCAGGGCTCACGCTCGGCGGCGCCGCCGGTGTCGTTGATCCAGGGCTGGGTCAGGGTTGGAATGAGACCGTGCCGCGTCAAGCGGAACAGGATCTCACCCGGACCCGTCCGTCCCACCAGCCAGAAGCGCTTCGAATCCGTGAACAGGCTGAGCCGACGTATCAGTGTTACCGGGCCTCCGTCCGTGTACGCCACATCGAACGTGACTTCGGCGATGTCGGCTATGGGGTCCCGCATTCGCGCCAATATGGTCGTCGTCTTCCGCCAGTCCGCCGAGCCAACCAACTCGCGCTGGAAGACCGGTGCTACGGCCCGAGTAGCGCACACGTCGACCGCCGGTCCCGGGAGGTGATTCAGTTCGGGAAGCTTCCAACCGATGGTTGTCACCCGCCGACTCTCGGATTCCGACATGGCGGCGGCGAGAAAGTCAGATGTGCGGCGAAGCCGTCGGACTTCATCGAGCGAGACTATATTGGATCTTGGCAGCGGGTTCATTCTCGAGGGCCTTCGCGACTGGAGTTCGCTGGGACCGTTTTTCCTTCCGGCCCGCAGCAGCGGCCCTTCCCCTCACCCTCCAGCGCGTTCCGCCGGCTTCGCCCTTGCGCAGTCTCCAAATAATTCGCGTAATCGCGGAACGCCTTGCCTTGATTAGTCGAAATGCATAGGCTTCCGGAACCCCGGCATCAGCAGGGGTCGAGGCGTGACAACCTCGCGACTATGAACCGGCTTTCGACCTCCTGGTCGACCGGATGGCGAGCGCGCATGTCCAGGGCCCCACGGCCTAAAGGCGCTCGCGGCTGGACATGGTCGCAGCTTGTCAACGTCCGGTTCCAGCAGCCGGCGCCGCCTCGTTCGAGGTGACGCCGTCGGCCATCCGCCGTCGGTCAGCGACGGGGACAGATCATGGCCGCCTACAAGATTATCATGCTGCTGCTTGCCGTTGGCGCCGCCGCGACGGTGCAACCATCGCTGGCTGCCTCCGCTGAGAGAAGCGTTGCCGCACCCTGGAAGGTGGCCGGCGTGGCGCTGGGGATGAGCCCGCGCGAGGTCGAGCTTGCGATGCAGGCCGCGGGCTATTCCCGGGCAGGCCGCTCGACCAGCCGCTCCTGGCAGGGCGAAGTGGCGAGCCAGGCGCGTGTCCTGCGGGGCGTGATCGTCCCCGAAGGCCCCGAGGCGGTCAAATACGAAGACTTCAAGACGGGGCAGGAGCGAATCTCGATCGAATATGCTCCGAGCCGCGCCGGACCCCGGGTGGCGAAAGCCAAATATCAGATCAGCGTCACGGGAATCGATGCGGACACATTCCGCTCGGCGATCATGTCTCGCTACGGAGCGCCGACCAGGAAATGGGAGGTCGAGCTTCATTATTGCTCGGCCGGGGAAACCCATTGCGACACGCCCTTCCCCTTCTACAATCCCCAGCTTCCAAACCTCACCGTCTTCCTCACCGACGGAATGCGCCGATCGATCGATCTCTGGGAAGGCCGAAAGGCTCGCGACGCCCGCGAGCTCGCAATCCGCGCCGAGGTCGACCGGCTTTATCCCAAGAAGGACAAGCCGACCTTCTGACGAAGCTCATCAGCTTTCGAGAAACGCCACGAGTTGCTCGTCGGCTCTCGCCTTGGCGGCGACAAGCTCGATCTCATCGGTGAACGGAGCCGAAACCGTAGGGATCGGCCCCTCCGGGCGGAGTCGCAGCGCCACCGGATCCTCGGCTCCGCCGATGAGCCAACGCTGGCCGTCTTGCGAGAAGGCGAGCCTGTATCCCGTGAGGGCCACAATGCCGCCATCGGCGAGATAGACGTCGATCAACAGCGCCTGCTTCTCGCCACGCCGGCATAGCCGGCCAATCATGCACGTCGTCTGCCGGTGCCGGACCCAGGCCAGGATCTCGCGCTCTGGCGGCAAGCCGTCGGCGGCGACGGCGATATCTACTCTCGGGCCTGCGAAATACTTCAGGCCCCGAATGGGGCAGGCGGCCCCCCTTAGGCTGTGACCGTTCGCACCTGACATCGTTGCGGCGAGAAAGAGGACGGCGCGCTTGGCACGGCGGGTATCTTCAAGCGATATCACTTCGGATCTGGGACGACGGCTCATTGGAGGCTTTCAGTTCAAGGGACCGTCCCAGACCAATTTCATTCACCGGCCTGCGACGCAGAGCCGCCTCATCGACCTTCCCTCCGTCGCTTTGACGCGCGGCCACCTTGCCTGCAGGCGAGCGGCAGGGTTCATTTGCGCGTCGAGAGTACGGCAGGGCTTCTAGCGGTCGCGTCCCAAGGCCACGTTCGCTAGGAATTTTCTCATTTCCAGGCAGGTTGCCTCAATGCGGCCTATGATCTGGCAATCCCCCTCCCGGATCATCCACACACGACCGTGCTCGTCGAACTCGAACTCGATCTCGACGTCCGTCCGCAGCTGCTGAGCGCTCAGCTCAGGGGCCGGACCTCGACTGATGGCATCGGCGCCCATGGAGACATGGGCCGCGGCCTGAAACAGGCGAACCTCGTCCAGCTCGGCCGCGAGCCGCATCGCGGCATTGCGGAGGCGCTCGACGGACGCGGGCCCGTATTGCAGAGGTGTCTCGGGCATGGCCGCTCCGAAAAAAGAGGAAGGGCTTCGGTCTAGCGACAGGCCAGCGCTGCCTTGAGCGAGGCAGGCGATCGGCGGGAGAGGCCCGTTCTCAAGCACCGGCCGCCACTAGCGCCGCCCGAAATTCTGCAATCCGCTCGCATCGGCCTTCTCCACGATCGGAGACGCCCCGCCCCCGGGGTCCTGTCTCCATGTTTCGAGGCGGTGCCGCCGGCGAGAACCGGACGTCGACAAGCTGCGACCTAATAGCCGCGAGCGTCTGCAGGCCGAATGACCTGAATGTGCGCGCTCGCCATCGGTCGACCCGGAGGGTCGAGGCCGGCTCATAGTCGCGAGGTTGTCAAGCCTCGGCCCACCAGGCGGTGGGCCAGGCGAGATAATCACGGATAATGTTGAAAGGCAATAGCCCACCTGTCGTTTTTCGACGGGCCCCGGAAAAGCCCTGCAAGGCTGTGCATTGCCCTCGCAGCGGGATAGGATCGGCCGATGCGCACCGACCACGATCACCTTCCGGCCGCCAAGCGGCGCGAGCTGGAGCGCGTAGTCCAGATCCTGTTCGAGGAGTTCGCAGACTCGACCGCAATCGCCACCTCCGACTGGAAGAAGCAGGCGCGTATCCTCAAGGTCATCCTATACGGCAGCTACGCCCGCGGCGGCTGGGTCGACGAGCCGCACACCGCCAAAGGCTATCAGTCGGACTTCGATCTCCTCATCATCGTCAATCATCACAAGCTGGCCTCCCGAGCGGAATTTTGGTCTGGCGCCGAGGAACGACTGAACCGCGAACTGGCGATCACAAAGTCGCTGAGAACGCCCGTCAACTTTATCGTGCACAGCCTCCACGAGGTGAACGATGGCCTTAGCCAGGGCCGCTACTTCTTCATGGACATCGCCCGCGACGGTATAGCGGTCTACCAGAGCGACGAGAGGGACTTGGTCGAACCGACGCCGCGGACGGCGGGCGAGGCCCTGGCACTGGCGAAGGAATATTTCGAGGAATGGCTACCGAGTGCCCGCCGATTTGAGCGCGCAGCGAAGGTGATGATCGAGGAAGGAGGGGTCAAGGAAGCCGCCTTCCAGCTTCATCAAGCTTCGGAACGTTACTACCATTGCGTCCTGCTGGTCTGCACTTTCTATACACCCCACGTCCACAATCTCGGCTTCCTGCGCACCCAGGCGGAACGGATCGACATGCGCCTGTTCGACGTGTGGCCGCGCGAGGCGAAGCGGGAGCGCGCCATGTTCCAGAAGCTCAAGGAAGCATACGTCAAAGCCCGTTATTCAAAAAGTTTTCGCATCAACGAAGACGAGGTGGCCTGGCTAGGTGCTCGGGTTGAGGAACTCGGCCGAGTTATCGAAACGGTGTGCTCGGCGCGGCTCCACGACTTGAAGCGAATTGCTGGCGAGTAAGTTTCTCCTGCTCGGGACGCTTGGCGACGACATCCAAATTTCGACGCCTTCTATCAAGCTCGGCGCGAGAGGCTCTGCGAGAGACTCATCGAACTGCTCGCAACTCCGCAGACGCGCCCGGCAGTTACTCCCCAGGCGGCATAACCGCCCCTCCGTCTCACCAGTCATGCGCCGAGGACGCGCAGGCTATTGCTGTCTGTTGCGCCGAAGACAAAACTCTGTTCCCCCACACGGCCCGCCTCCACACCTGACTTTTCAGGTGGCGCTAGCTTCGCGGCAGGCTAATCTGGAAGAAAGCGCGGGACTCGCCGCGGCAGAATTTCCTGAGAGGGCGCAAGGGCACGTGGGGATACAGGGGCTGAGGCCGTTCTTCGGCTACTACGGGGGCAAATGGCGGGACGCCCTGCGCAACTACCCGGCGCCGAAGCATGAGACGGTCGTCGAGCCCTTTGCGGGCTCCGCCGGCTATGCGCTGAGGTACCCGCACAAGAAGGTCGTCCTTTGCGAGCGGGACCCCCAGATCGCTGCGGTCTGGAGGTATCTGCTGAAGGTCAGGCCGAGCGAGGTCGGCGCCATCCCCGACGTCCCGCTCGACGGCACGGTCGACGACCTGCAGGTCTGCGAGGAGGCGAAATGGCTCGTCGGGCTGTGGCTCAACAGGGCGACTGCACGCCCGCGCAAAAGTCCGTCAAGCTGGATGCGGGCGAAGATCCGGCCAGGCTCGTTCTGGGGCGAGCGCGTCCGCTCGACGATCGCGTCGCAGGTCGAAACGATCCGCCATTGGCGGTTGATCGAGGGCGACTATACGGCCTGCGGGGCCGAGGGATTAGCGACCTGGTTCATCGACCCGCCCTACCAGCTGGCGGGCCAGCATTATCATCACGGCTCGCGGGACATCGATTTTGAGGATCTCGGGCGTTGGTGCCGAAGCCGTCAGGGCCAAGTCATCGTCTGCGAGAATGAAGGGGCCGACTGGCTGCCTTTCAAGCTGCTCGACGCGGTGAAGACCACCCGGGCCGGCCGGCGCTCGGTCGAAGTCGTGTGGCTCGCCGACTCCCCTGGCGCAGCCCTGGACGACGAGACGGCCGTCAAAGCCGCGGCATGAGCAAGGGCGAAAGAGCGGGTGATCGCACGAGCGCCGTCACCGCGCGCCTGCACGAGGCCTTTCTCCAGCCGCTCGCCGGAGCGGTGGAGAGCAGCAGCGACATCGGCCGCAAACCTCTGCTGGTCGATCTCGGCCCTCCGCACCCTGCCCGCCTGCGGGTCTATCTCTATTCTCTCGTTCACGGAGCCGGCGAGCGGCAGAGACGCGAATACAAGATCGTGCTCCGGGTCCCTGGCCAATCGGTCGACAGATATGGCAGCTTTGACCATTCCGGCGGTCGTTTCACGATCCTCGCCGGCTACGATTCCACGCTCGACGTATTCGTCCTCTGGGACGCGGTGCTCCATCCGCGGTTCACGAACGGCGGCAACCTCCAAGTACGGGACGAGGTCGTCCGCAAGGCCGCGGCGGTCGGCAGCGCGGAGCAGGTCCGGCGCCTCGGCAACGGCAGCCGCGAACTGGTGCTCGCGTGCCAGTCCCACAGCCTTGCCCGGGCACTGGCCGCGCGGGTGGCTTCGACGGGCGGCCTCGAGGAGGGCGAATGCGTCGGCTTTCTGACCTGACTCTCAAGACCGCCTACCACAAGGGCCGCGACGACATCGCGCGCGACTTCTACCTGCCGTGCATGGAGCGGGCGGCGCAGCTCGACCGCGCCGTCGGCTATTTCAGGAGCAGCGCCTTCATCATCTCCTGGCCTGCCTTGCGGGCGTTCGTGCGCGACGGCGGCACCTATCGCATCCTGTGCTCGCAGGTGCTCGCCGACGACGACGTCGACGCCCTGAGCGAGGGCTATGAAGCCCGCATCGACCAGGATCTCGGCGCGAGATTCCGTGCCGAGGTGGAGGTCATGCTCGGCGACCCGGTCCTGCGCGCGCCGGCGCGGGTCCTTGCCGCGCTCGTCGCGCGCGGATCCCTCGATCTTCAGATTGCGATCCTCAGCGGCCAACAGCTTCGAAGCGCGAGCGGCCGCATCTTCCACGACAAGCTCGGCATCTTCCGGGACGCATCTGGCAACCGGGTGATGTTCAAGGGTTCGATGAACGAGACCTGGAACGGCCTCGCCGCCGACGGAAACCTTGAGTCTGTGGACGTCGCCGCAAGCTGGATGGGACCCCGCGACCTGGAACGCGTCGACGTCGAGGACAGCTACTTCGGGGATCTTTGGAGCCGCACCTATCCGGGGCTGATCGTGCGGCCGTTCCCGGAGGTGGCGAGGGAAGAATTCGTTAAGGCGGCCGACCCGAACTGGGAAGAGACGGTCGACTCCCTCCTTCTCGATCAGGAGAGGGAGAGCCGCCCGGACGTCCGCGGCCGGACGCTCAAGTCGCACCAGGCGAGCGGCCTCGCCTCCTGGACGGCGAACGGACGGCGCGGCATCCTCGCCTTTGCCACCGGCGCAGGCAAGACGTTCACCGCGATCACGGCCATCCGCGAGTCCTTCTCTCACCGTTCGGAGCCGCTCCTCGTCGTCGTGCCGGACCAGACCCTCTTCGCGCAATGGTATGAGGAGCTGGCCGAGACGACCGCCGATTTCGACCCGCAGATCCTGCGCGCCGGCGCCGGCCACTCCAACTGGCGCGGCCATGTGAGAAACTGGGTTAGCAAGAGCGACCGGCGCCGAATCGTGCTCGCGACCGTGCAGACCGCCGGCTCGGACGAGTTCCTAGGCGAGCTGCCCCGATCGGGGGCCGTCTTCCTCGTCGCTGACGAGGTCCACCGCCTCGGCTCTCCCCGCTACAGGGCTCTGCTCGACGAGGAACGGTTCGGCGCGCGGCTCGGCCTCAGCGCCACGCCCGAACGCTACGGTGATCCCGAGGCCACGGCGGCCATTCTCGATTTCTTCGGGGGCGTGCTTGAGCCGCGATACACGCTCGAGGACGCGATCCGCGACCAGGTGCTCTCGCCTTACTTCTACCGGCCGCATACGGTGAGACTCACCGACGACGAGGCGGGCCGTTGGCGAGTGCTGGCCGACGAGGCGTCGCGGCTGCGCGCGAGGATCGCTGCCGGCGACCAGACGCCGGGGCTTCAGCAAAAGCTTCAGAACCGGCTGATCGCCAGGGCGCGGATCGTCAAGCAGGCGGCCGGCAAGATCGGCCTGGCGGTCGAGGTCCTCCGATCCGAGTACCGAGCAGGACAGCGTTGGCTGGTCTATTGCGAGGAATCGGGCCAGCTCGCCTCCGTCACCGCCGCCCTCTCCGGCATCGGCCTGACCGTGCTTCCCTATCATTCCGCGATGGAGGGGGACCGAGAGCAGACGCTGCGGTGGCTCTCCCGCCGCGGCGGAATTGTAACGGCGATCAGGTGCCTCGACGAAGGCGTCGACATACCCTCCGTCACCCACGCCCTGATCCTCGCCTCCTCCCGCAATCCGCGCGAGTTCGTTCAACGGCGCGGGCGCGTGCTCCGCAAGGCGCCGGGCAAGGCGCTCGCTTATGTCCACGACGCCATCGTCCTGCCGCCGGAGCGACGCGCCGACGACGCCGGCGCGCGTGAGAGGGACACGGACTCCCTCACGACAGGCGAACTGACCCGCGCCATAGAATTCGCGCAATATGCCGATAATCCCGCTTCTGCGGCTGATCTAAAAGGGATAGCTCTGGCCGCCGGCCTCGACTGGCGCAGCCTGGCCGACATGGGAGACGAGGATGCTGACGAATGAACTGAGCGAATTGGCGACTGTCGTCGCCCGCATTCGCGGCGAGGCCCATCCCGAGATCGACCAGCGCTTCGTCAGCGCCGTGCTCCAGGCCGAGGCCGATGCGGCTGGAAACCACGGAGCGGCTCTCCAGGCGATCCGGCGCGCGGTCGCCGATGCACTGGAGACGGATCCCGTCTGATGCTTCGCCTGACGCGCCTCCAGATCGACGGGTTCGGGCCGTTCGCCGAGCCGCAGGAAATCATATTCCCGGCCGAGACGGGCGTTGTCGTCGTCTACGGCGAGAATATGCGCGGCAAGACAACCCTCCTGAACGCGATCCGCTACGCCTTCTTCGGCTATGCGCTCGGACGCGGCTCGCGCGAGCGCAAGCTCCATAGCCTTTCGAACCGCGAACGGGCCGCCCGCGGCGAATATGGCTTCAGCGTCAGTCTCTCCTTCGATTTCGACGGGGAGAGCTACGAACTGGTACGCGAATGCCTGCCCCAGGTGGCCAAGCCGGAAACCGACGGCGACTACCGCCAGGACGCGATGCTCCGCTGCGGGGACCGCATCCTCGGGCCGGACCAGCGGGACGCGGCCCTGACGCGCATTTTCCCGAAGGAGATCTCCCGCTTCTTCCTGTTCGACGGCGAACTGCTCCAGGAATATGAGGAGCTGATCATCGCCGAAAGCGAGGTCGGGCCGGACATCTCCGCCGCGATCGAACGCATCCTCGGCGTCCCGATCCTCAAGGCCGCCCGCAGCCACCTCGCCGAGCTGGCGCAGGAGGCGGACCAGGAAGCGGCGCGCGAGGCGAGCCGGCATACCGAGACGGTCGGCATCGGCAACGCGCTCAACACGAGCATCGCCCAGCGCGCCGCCCATCTTGCGGAACAGAAGCGCAAGCAGGACGAGTTGGAAGCGCTCACGCGCCGCCGCACCGAGCTCGAGGCGCAGCTCGCGGCCGACCGGCGCTACGCGGAGATCCTCGAGCGGCGCGACGAGGCTCTTCGGCAGGCGGACGCGGCGAAAGACAGGAAGGACCGGCTCGCGGCCGAGATCAGGACCGCGATGGCGGAAGCCTGGCGGACCCTCCTCAAGGAACCGATCCGCCGCGCCCGCACCGAGGCCCAGGCCGCGCTCGAGGCGGAACTCCAGCAGCTTCGGAGCAGCCTCAGGAGCAAGGCGCTGGAGACCGGCGAATGCGAGATCTGCCTCCAGCCGGTCGGCCCCGACGCGAAGGCTCACCTCGAAGGATCGACCGACGGAGCGTCTGCTGCCGCCCCGGCCCAGGGAAAGATAAGCCATCGCGACCTCGCCGCCCTAGTCGAGACGGACAATGCTGGCGAGATCCGCCAGCTCGTCCGCCAGCACGAGGAAGCGGCGGTCGAGGAGAAGACGGCCCGTGACCGGGCGGCGGACCTCGACGCCGCGCTCAAGGACGCCGACCCGGGCTCCATCAGGAGCACCCAGGCGGACTATAGCGACGTCCAGGAGCAGATCGGATTCGCCAAGCAGGCGATCGAGCAGGAAGGAGCCAAGGTCGCTCAGCAGGATGCGGCGATCGAGCGCCTGCGCCAGAAGCTCAAGCAGACCAGCCCCGGCGACCTCGCCGCGATCGAGCGTCGCATCGAGCTTCTGCGCGCGGCGGAGGACGTCTTCCACCGCTCGATCGAGGCCTACAAGGCCGATCTCAGGACGCGCGTCGAGGCCAGCGCGACCGAGCTGTTCCTCGCCATGACGACCGAGCGGACCGACTATGCTGGACTTCGCATCAACGAGGATTATGGCCTCACCATCGTCCACCGCGACGGCCAGGTCGAGGAGGCCCGTTCCGCCGGCGCCGAGCATGTCGTGGCGCTCGCGCTCATGGGCGCCCTCCAGAAGAATGCGCCGCTGAGGGGGCCGATCGTCATGGACTCGCCGTTCGGTCGCCTCGACGAGGAGCATACCTCCAACGTCGTCCAGGCGCTTCACCGGATGGCCGATCAGGTGGTCCTTCTCGTCTACGAGTCTGAGGTCGGCCGCGACCGGGCGCGGCGCCTCCTCGGCGGCCGTCTCAAGGCCGAATATGAACTGGAGCGGGTGAGCAGTCGCCGCACCAACATCAGGAGGGTTCAGTAGGGTGGACCAGGATCGCAGCACCATCGGCCTCACACCCGACGCGATCAGGCAGCTCGAGGAAATCCAGCTCAAGGGCTGGTTCGACGACGCCCAGGACGCCGCCCGCTTCGCAGCCGCCTACGCTATCCGGACCGGGATCCAACCCGGCACCACTCCCGGCAGCGACACGCGCTGGGCGATCGGCGGCTTCGACAAGACCGGCGAGTTCAGGGCGATCATGGCCGCCCTGCACCCCGGCATCGCCGCACCCGTCCGCGCGCTCGAGCATCTGACCAACGAGGGGCTGAGGCTCGTTCACGAACGTCTCGTCACGCACGGCGAGACGCCGGCCGCTCTGCTCGAATAGGGATGTGCGCAGGCATCGACGCAGCGCGCCGCTCGCCTCCCATCCGGCCGGACTTCTACCGCGGCTACGCTGATCCGCTCGTGACCCGCTCCGGACCCATCATCTGTCGGTCAGGGGAAAAAAGTTTCCCGTCCGCTTCCCGTTTTCCGCCGCTCGTCCGCACCCCCATTCGAGAAGGACCAGGATGAAGCCGGACCGCCCATGCCACGACCAAGACGAAATCCGACGGGCGTTGGGCCGGATCGGCAAGCCGGAGGCATTGCGTCTGATGCAGCTGGCGCGGAACTGGGTCCGGCGCGCTCCGCGGCGCTCGGCCGAAGACCTGCTCAACGAGGCGTTCGACCGTATGCTGGTTGGGCGCAGGCCCTGGCCGGTGGACCTTCCCTTGCCCCACTTCCTCAGCGGCGTCATGAGAAGCATCGTCAGCGACTGGGCCTGCGAGGACGCGCGCCAGCCACTTCTGGACGACGAAGGGTGGCAGGACGACCCAAGCACCCTCCAGCCGGCCGCGCAGGACGTATCGGACCTTCTGGAGCGGATGCAGGAACACCTTGCCGACGATGCGCCGGCGCAAGCTTTATTCGCGAACTTGCGGGCCGGCCTTCCTCGTCGCGAGGTCGCTGCGGCCCTCAGGATGTCCGATCAGGACTACGACACCGTGCGGCGGCGAATGATAAGAAAACTGCTACGGTCCTTCGGGCCGGAATGGATAGAAGAGAATGACCGATCAAATTGATGACCGTGCCCTGGCCCTGATTGCGGAAGGGATTCTCGACGCGAGCGACGAGGACATCGTCCTCGCGGCGGAACGACACGGCGTCGACGCCAACGCGCTGACCGCGAAGGTCCGGCGGATGGCCGCGGAACGCCTTGCTGCGAACGCATATGATGAATTGCGATTTAAGATCGGCGACACCGTGGCGCTCCGCTCCGATCCCTCGCGCATCGGCGTCGTCACCGGAGTGACCCCGACGAACCGGGAAACGCGCTACTCCGTCTTCATCGACGTCCGGGTCGAGACTCTCTACGCCAGCCAGCTCGCTCTGGCGGATCTCTCGGCGCGCGTGGTCGACGCCTCTCTGGACGAGCTCAACGCGCGCCTTTCCGCGCTCGCGTTGACGCATCCGAGCATCGAAAACCTCTACTCCCTACAAGCGGGTCGCATCGACTTCATCCCCTATCAGTTCCGTCCAGTGATGAAGTTCATACGGGCGGACCGCCCGCGTCTCCTCGTCGCGGACGAAGTCGGCGTCGGCAAGACGATCGAAGCTGGGCTCCTACTTCGGGAAATTCAGGCGCGGCGGCCGCTGAGGTCCGTGCTGATCGTGTGCTCCAAGGCGCTGGTCGTCGAAGAGAAGTGGCATCGGGAAATGCGCCGCTTCGACGAGGAATTCGTTACCCTCGCCGGCCCTGAACTGCGCTATTGCTTGGAGCAAACGGACCTCGACGGCGAATGGCCCGATAGGTACGCCCGGGCGATCGTCCCTTTCTCCTTGTTCAACGACGGTCTCATCAACGGCTATCCGTTGCGGGGAGGTGGACGCACGAAAGGTCTGGCTACCTTGGAGGCACCGCCTCGGCTGGACCTGCTTATCGTCGACGAGGCACACAATGCGCGCAATCCCGACACCAATCTCCACCACGGCCTGAGCCTTCTGGCAGAAAACGCAGAGGCCGTCGTTCTTATCACCGCCACCCCCGTCCAACTCGGCACCGGCGACCTGTTTTCCCTCCTCAATCTGCTGCGCCCCGACCTCGTGATCGACCGGCCGACCTTCGAGCGCATGATGGGGCCGAACGCCGCGGTGAACGCCGCGGTGGCGGCGATCCGTGCTGGCGCCGAGGGATGGCAAGGATCAGCGACGACCAGCCTCGAAGACGCCGCCTCGACGGAATGGGGGATGGCGATGCTCCGGCCTTCCCCCGAATTCGCGGCGGTTATGGCGGCGATCCGCACCGCCGACGGCGATGAAGATCGCGTGCAGCTAATCCACCGCGCGGAGGGGCTTCACAGCTTCGCATCGATGATCAGTCGTACCCGCCGGCGGGACATTGGCGCATTCACAAGCCGGCGTCCGCAAACGGTTCCGGTGCCCTTCACCGATGAACAGCGGCAGGTGCACGACGCGGTTCTCGCGGCGCAGCAGGCCGTCTACGCCCGAACCCATGGGACGGGGCCGCTGGGATTCCTGATGAGCACGATCAGGCGCCAGACCGCAAGTTCACTTCACGGGCTGGTTCCATTTCTGGAGGAAATCCTGACGCGGCGGCTTTCCGAGGCGGAGCAGGTCGAATTCGATGATTGCGGAGCCGAGGACCCGCTCGACCCGGAGCCAATCCGGAAGGAAGTCACCGCGGTTCTCGACCAGGCGCGGAGCCTCTCTGCACATGACCCTAAGCTTGAGCGGCTGTTAGAGATCGTCCGCCAGAAAGGAGAGATGGAGAACCGGCGACTGCTTCTCTTCAGCGCCTTCCGCCATACTCTGGCCTATCTCGAGGGGGCGATGCGCTCTCGCGGAATCCGCATAGGCGTCATTCACGGCGGCGTCGGCGACGACGAACGACGGGACCTGAGGCGGCGTTTCGCTCTCGAACCGGAAGATCCAGGGGCGGTCGACGTGTTGCTGTCGTCCGAGGTGGGCTCGGAAGGTCTCGACTTCCAGTTCTGCGATGCTCTGGTCAATTACGATATTCCGTGGAACCCGATGCGGATCGAGCAGCGGATCGGCCGCATCGACCGCTACGGACAGCGTAGCGAGACCGTAGCCATCTACAATTTTGTCACGCCTGGCACCGTCGATTACGACATTCACGAAAGGTGTTTGAAACGGATCGGTATCTTCGAGCGCTCGATCGGAGGGAGCGAGGCAATCCTCGGGGAGATCGCGACCCGGCTGCAAGAGGTGGCCGAGGATTTCTCACTGACGGACGATGAGCGTCGTGAGCGGCTGCAGCAGCTGGCGGATAATGAGATCCGGGTGGTCCAGGAAAACGAGGCGCTGGAAGAGCGCCAGGCGGAGCTATTCGGCGTGAGGGTCCACAGCGAGCGTCTTCAGGACGAAATCTCGCGCGCCTCCAACCGGTGGATCGAGCCGACCGCGCTCGAGCGCCTTGTCGGCCACCACCTGGAAAGGGTGCTCGAGATCGGACGCAACCCGATACTCGGCAGCGGCGTGACGAAGACTCTCCGCCTGTCGGCGGAAGCCCGCCGCCGCCTGATGCCGTCGCGGCCCAGGGGCGTCCGGCCGACCGCCGCCGAACGGGAGTGGGAAGCGTGGCTGAAAGGCGACCAGCCGACGATGTCTCTGACGTTTGACCGGGAGGCCGCGAATGCCGATCGCAAGCTCGCCTTCATCACGCCAGTGCATCCGCTCACCCAGGCCGCCGCTCGAGCGATTGCCAACGACGAGACGGTCCGGATCTTGCTAGCGGTCGAGAATGACGAAGTGTCCCCGGGAGACCATCCGTTCGCCATCTATCAGTGGAGCCTCGCGGGTCCCAAAGAAGATGCAATGCTGGTCCCGGTGGTCGCCGACGAGAGCGTTCGGGAAGGGTTTGTGGACCTCCTTGCTTCAGCCCGCGACGCGCTGGAACTTGACTCTCCCGGTCCGCACCAGCTCGACGCCCTCGACAGCTGGCACCACGACCTTTGGCAGCAGCGGCGGGCCCGTCACGTGGCCGAAGCGGCCGAGATTGCAACGTTCAGGCGCGACAGCCTCGAAGCGAGCTTCCGCGCCCGAATGGCTGTCCTTGACGAACAATATCAACGCGCCAGCGAAGACCGCATAAGACGCATGCGAAGCGGCCAAATTGATCGTGCTCGCGCCGACCACCGGAAAGCGCTTGCCCGCATCGGCCGGGACGAGGGCCGGGCAGATATCCTGCAGCGGCGCGTCGCGGTGGGGCTGCTGCGGGTGGAGCGCAGGAAATGAACGAGACTTTCCACGGATGGCTCCGTCAGCTGCAGGAGGATCGGCAGCTTTGGGTGACGGCGAACGAGCGGAATAATTTCAAGCGCGGCATCTGGAACGCGACGGTCGAGAAATATGCCGACCCGTCGCACTTCGTGCTCGAACTTCTGCAGAATGCCGAGGACGCCGGCGCCACGACCGCGAGCTTTCGCCTCCTGGCCGACGCCATCGAGTTCGAACACGATGGCAGACCCTTCGAGCGGGACGACATTGAGGGAATAACCGGGATCGGCAACACGACGAAGCTCGACCAGCCGAAGAAGATCGGCTGCTTCGGCATCGGGTTCAAATCCGTTTACGTCGTCACCGAACGCCCAGAAGTCCATTGCACGATCGAGGGGGAGAGGATCGGCTTCGCCATACGCGACCTGGTGGTGCCGGAGCTGATCGCGTCGCCGAGCACAAGCGAAACGACGCTATTCCGATTGCCGCTCTCTCCCGAGCGCTCTGAGGATACGTTGAAACAGGTTCAAACGGTGCTTGCCGAGCGCGGCGCCGAGAGCCTCCTTTTCCTCAATTCCCTGCGATGCCTTCGGTGGTCCGCGCCGGGGACAGTGGGCTCCTTCGAGGTTCAAGACCAAGGCGATGTCCGAACGCTGCGGCCCGAGCGTGACGGCGAGACCCAGGCTTCTTCCCGCTTTCTCATCCTCTCGAGACCCGTCGCACGTGATGGCGTGGACCGGGAATATTCGGTCAAGGCGGCGCTGAGGCTGAACGCGGCAGGTGACGTCGTCGCCGAACCTCTCCCCACCAAGCTCTGTGTCTATTTCGAGACCGAGGATCCGACAGGGTTGAAGTTTCGCGTCCATGGTCCGTTCCAGCTCACCGACAACCGCGCCAATGCAAAGCGCGACGATCCTTGGAACGGGAAGCTGATCTCGGAGATCGCCGCGCTGGTCGCGCAATCTCTGCCGGGGCTGCGGGACAGGGGGCTGCTGAAGAGGGGGCTGCTCGAAGTCCTGCCGAACGGGAACGACCCGCTCGCGGACGGCTGGGAACCTGTACGAGATGAGGTTCTCCGTTCCTTCCGGACGGAGCCGCTCATTCCGACGGCAGACGGAGGCCATGCCTGTGCGGCTCAGGCATTCCGTGGACCGGCTGACGTTCGCGAGGCCTTCGGCGACGATGGGCTGCAGGCCTTCGCCGGCAAGGCCAACGGGCGATGGGCTGCTGCCGGTCTGCGGGGCCGGGCCGATGCGTTTCTTGCCTCCGCGGGCGTCGCCGAGTTCGGTGCCGCGGAAGCGTACACGGCCTTTCAATCGGCGTTCGAGCTTTCGATATGGCAGCCACGCCAGTCGGCCGCCCTGAAATGGTTCGACGATCTTGCCGACGATCGCCTGCAACGGCTCTACCTCGTTGTTGACGGAGGAAGCCGCGCGCAGCGCCATCCAGCGCTCCGCCGATTGCCCTTCGTTCGGCTCGAGAACGGCCGCGCCGTTACACCGGACAAGGCTCGCCTTGCCCCCAGGGGAAAGGTCGGTGAGGCCAGCGTCTCGGGACTCGAACATATTCTCGTCCGCTCAGCCTTAGTGCGTCCCGGCCGCGGCCGCGGGCCGGACGTGGACCAGTTCCTACGGCGGTGCGGGGTCACCGACTTTGCCGAAGGCGACTATCTTCAAGCGGTGCTGCTCGCGGCCTACGGCTCTGACGGCACGCCTCCCCGAACCGACGATCACCTTCGCCACGTACGGCGCCTGCTCGCATATCATGCGCAGACGGGTGATGCGTCGCTGCTGAAGAATGTGCGGTTCCTTCGGGCCGAGGGGGAGGAGGGCTACTTCTGCGCCGCCGACATCTATCTCGGTGAGCCCTTCGCGAAATCCGGTCTCGACCGCATCTACGGCGGCAGGGTCCCCGGCAGGATCCGCCGGCCGCTCTGGTCCGGCTACGCACGCATAGGCAAGCAAAAGGAATTTCGGGCCATGCTCGCCGCTGCAGGGGTTGAGGACCGGCTTTGGATATTTCGGGTGAGCACCAGCGGGAATCCGCGCGCGCACGATCTCTACAAGGGCTTTGGGGGGACGCGCACGACGGACACGGGCGTGCGAGAGGACTTCGACATTCCGCAACTGGCGGCGATACTCGCGCTGAGCGACCCGGAGGTCTCCAAGATGGTGTGGGCGACCGTGACATCGATGGGTTCGCACGTTATGCGGGCCCGTTGGTCTCCCAACCAGCGGTACCAGCCGAACGTGGTACCCTCGCAGCTCGCCGCGAAGCTCGCGGCAACGAAATGGATCTCCACGAAGGAGGGAGAGTTTCGCCGGCCGAGAGAGATCACTGCGAAAGACCTCCCAGCCGGATTTCCGCTCCAGCCTGCAATCCACTGGCTTGAAGCCGTGGGCTTCGGCGCCGAGGACCGGCAGAAATCGGAGCAGCACCAGGCGCGCCGGCGCGCCGCCGAAGCCATCGGTCTCCCGCACGAACTTGCCGATCGCCTTCTCGCCCTCAGCGCCGAGGCAAGGGGCGTGCTCGCGGGCGAGATGCTTCGGCGAATCGAACAGGGGGACTTTACGCCCCCCGAATTCCCCCAACGAGAGTCGCAGAACCCCCAGAAGCGAGCGGCGCGCATCACCGATCGCGCGCAATCCGCGCCGGATAAAGCCTATGAGACGCGCCAGCGCAGCGTTCGGACGAGCGACGGCGACGTCAGTGAACAGGCGCGGATCTTCCTTCGCGATCAATATACCAACGAGGCGGGCCAGATGGTCTGCCAGGCATGCCAGAAGGAAATGCCTTTCCGCCTGACCGACGGAGAATATTATTTCGAGGCCGTCGCCTTCATCCCGTCGGCGCTGGTCGAGCTGATCGAGAACTTTCTCGCTCTATGCCCGACGTGCTCTGCGAAGTGGCGCCACGCCCTCGGCACGTCCGACGCCGATCTCATCCATGCTCTTGAGCATTCGGCGCGGCCGTCGCTCAAGGCGGAGCTGGCGGGCGAGGAGGCCACAATCAGGTTCACCTCCGTCCACTGCGACGACCTGAGGCATGCACTTCAGGCAACCAGCTCCGGCCAAATTGGAGCCGCTGACAGCAGTGAAGCGGGTGCATCAGCTGGCGCTACTCACAGGGAAGCGGCCATCCAAACGGTCAGTCTGAAATAGAGTTCGCCCAGGATCTGATCTAGCTTCGTCGTATCGACGTTCGGGTGCGGCTCGATACCGAAGAATTCGCACAAGCGACAGGACGGCGGAGTGATATCCGCGGTCGTTAGGTACAAGAACATATGCCCGCCGTGACCGATCCTCACCTCCTTGTGCGGGAACTGACGCCCAACCTCGAAGGATGCCAGGTGCCGCAAGGGCATGAGGTCCACGACGCACGCGACGAACGCCCGCAAGAGATTTTTGTCGAGGCTCTTCGTGGGGTCGAATTCCTTCAGTTCGATCCCGACTAGCGGCGGGTGAGGCACGATGCCCCCACCGGCGTTCCGAAGCTCGTCGATCGCCGGCTTCCAGACGAGCGCGACGTCGATCTCGTGCTCCGCTCCGCTCGCACCCGCAAATTCGAGGCTATTGTGGAGCTCGAAGGAGCGTCTGGCGTCTGATCCGCGTAACTCGAGATAGCTTGGTTGGTCACCCGGAGCTGTTTGCGACGGCACATGGCCGGGCCCGCCCCGAAGCCTGAATGTCGTGGTCACTTTACCACGATGATCCCGCACCACGAGCTCCTCGAACCCATTAGCAAGTGCCAGCGCCGCCTTGAACAGCACCACCGCCTCGAAGGATTTGCCGGTCTGGAGGTCGGGTACGGCGATGCTGAGCGCCTCCGCCGCTTGCTTGAGGGCATCCTTCACTCGGGATAGCCCTCCCGCAGGCGAGCTGCGCGTAGAGATCCCTCGATCTCCAGTTGCAGGACACTGGCGAACCTGTCCAACGCCGCCGTGCGTTCCTGTGAGGTCAGCTCGACCAGCTCTCCGTCCGGACTCTCGAACACCACGTTTCGTATGCCGAGTTGGGGTGCAATGGATCCAAGCTCGCTGGTAAACTGGCGCTCCAGCTTCACGACGCTAAGGAGACTCCTGCGGACCTCCTCCAGTTGCCGCTTTGCCGCGTACACTCGTTGCTCCCGCGTATCCCTTGGCATCTCCTCCAGATCTGCAATCGCTTCTGCCGCAACATCTCCCAGCCAGGAAAGCGCAGTCTCTCTCAACGTCCGGACGATAACGTCCGCCTCAGGATCGATAACAGCCATTGCCCTCCCCGCGGCGCCATCCGCGCCGGAGCCTAACGAGCTTGATACAGCACACCAGCCTGTACAAGCCTTCTACGCTTCGGGTGGCAGGTTCGAATCCTGCAGGGCGTGTCAGTTTTTCGCAAGATCGGTACACAACGACGCGCGCAGTAACGTAATGAGTGATCGCGGTTAAAAGCGCCAGCGCTGGCCGGGTCGACAGCTTCCAACGAAATCACTTCTTTAGTGATCTATCCTTCGCACGAGTATCCTTCGAGGCTATGGGAGTGGCCATGACTAGGCCGCGCTTGTCCCGACCCTCCTCGAAACGCCCCAGGAAGATTGTTCGCGACGCGCTCCCCAAGGGCATGCCAGATAGCGACACCCTTCTCAAATTCGTGCGCGAGGCAGGACGTGTCGATAAATCGCATATTGCCCGGGTCTTTGGATTGAAGGGTCAGGACCGGCGAAACCTGAGGGAGATGTTGAAGAAGCTCGAGGAGCAAGGTGCGCTGACGAAAATTGGAAGGCGAAGCTCGGCCCCCGCACGCGAGTTTCCCTCGGTGGGCGTGGTTGATGTGGTCGATCGCAACATTGACGGGGAAGTTCTCGTCCGGCTTGCTGAGGGCGGCGAGGACCTCCCGGCCGTTCGCCTCGTTCTCGACGTGAATGACCTTCCCGAAACCGCCATTGGGACGGGTGAGAGACTCCTAGTTCGTTTCGACAGGCTCGATGACGGTAACATTGAGGCTCGGGCCTTGAGGAGGATCGGTCAAAACAGCCAACACATGCTCGGTGTCCTGAGAAAGGGCGCTCGCGAAGCAAAGCTGGAACCAGTTGATCGCCGGTCGAAGCACAGCTTGATCCTGCTGGGTGCCGATGCGCACGCTTTCAATGACGGCGACCTTATTCTTGCCCAGGTCAGCACTTCGACGGCGAAGAATGGTGCGAGGCGCGGCAAGGTACTCGACGTTATCGGACGGGAGGATCACCCACGTGCCGCCTCCCTCATCGCCATTCATGCTCACGGGATCCCGACCGGGTTTAGCGCGGGCGCCGAGCAGGAGGCCTCCCGGGCGACGGAGTCGACAATTGCCGACCGCGAGGACTTACGGGACATTCCGTTCGTGACAATCGACCCTGTCGACGCGCGCGATCATGACGACGCAGTGTTTGCACAAACGGACTCGGACCCGAAGAATGAGGACGGATGGATCATATGGGTAGCGATCGCGGACGTCGCTGCCTATGTCCTGCCGGGGTCTGCCCTAGATCGGGTCGCGCTCGAAAAGGGCAATAGCGTCTATTTCCCGGATCGAGTGGAGCCCATGTTACCTGAGCGGCTTTCCAACGGCCTGTGCTCGTTGCGCGAAGGCGAAGATCGCGCATGCCTCGCTGTGCGCATGGTGTTCGATAAGACCGGCCGGAAGATTGCACATCGTTTCGTTCGCGGCTTGATGCGTTCGGTCGCAAAGCTCTCGTACGAGCAGGTTCAGAGCGCCGCAGACGGAACTCTGGACGCCAAAACCACTCCTCTTATAGACGGCGTCCTAGAACCGCTATGGGCCGCTTATCAGGTGCTTACACTGGAGAGCGGCCGTAGGTCCTCGTTGAATATCGCCTCGTCTGAGCGGAAGATCGTCGTCAACGATGCAGGCGAAGTCGTGTCGATCAGCCCCTACGTCTCATTGGAAGCTCACCAGTTGATCGAAGAGATGATGATACAAGCCAATGTGTCGGCCGCTGAAACGCTTGAGGGCAAACGTTCCCCACTTATCTATCGCGTGCACGAAGCGCCCACGCGCGAGAAGCTGCAGAATCTCGCCGACTTCCTACACAGCTTTGGAATCTCTTGGACGCAGGGCGCAGTACCGCGAACCGAGCAGTTTAACCGGTTGCTCGCCGAGACTCGAGATGGTCCCTATGGGGAGGTTGTCAATGAGGTGGTGCTTCGGACTCAGATGCAGGCACATTACAGCTCAGTCAACATCGGTCACTTCGGCCTGAACGTGCCCCGATATCCTCGCTTCACCAGCCCGATCCGACGTTACGGTGACCTCATCGCCCATCGAGCGTTGATCAGAGCCCTTCACCTAGGTGCGGAAGGGCTCACTGACAGCGAAATGGCGAGATTAGATGATATAGCCGAGAGCATTACGTTCGCCGAACGGCGTTCCATGGGTGCCGAACGCGATGCTACGGCCCGTTATATCGCTGCCTTCCTACTGGATCGTGTGGGAGCGGAATTTAATGGGAGAATTACCGGGGTAACGCGCTTCGGCCTGTTCGTCCGCCTAGCTGAGACAGGGGCAGACGGGCTCGTGCCTGTCTCTACTCTTAAGGACGACTATTTCATCCATGATGAGCGCCTTCACGCTCTTGTAGGCGAACACTCCGGCCTCCGCTGGCCCTTGGGTATGTCCGTCCAAGTTCGGCTTCGAGAGGCAGTGCCAATTACGGGTGGCCTATTATTCGAAATGCTTAGCGAGCCAATGCCCGCCTGCGCCTCGTGGTCTCGGCCCCGACGCCCCCGTCGGCCACCTCCCGGCGCGCACGTTCTGGAGCGCGCGGCGAAGAAGGGGCGCCGTAGATAAGATCGCACTCAGCCTTCGTACGTAAGGGATGAACTGCGTGGAGACTGCACTGTCTCGGCGGGATTCTAGCTCTAAAGGCGGGTCCCAACGAACAGGAAATGATCGGATGCACCGCACCCCTCGGGCGTGTGGGCGGTCTCCTCGACGAGATCGAGCCAAGCCTTGGCGGCATCTGCGGGAAGGTCATTTAGCGCCTCCTGCCAGGCGCCAGCGAACGATTCGACCCCGAGGAATGCCACTTGCGCAAAGTCAACGGCGAACAGTCCGAGAAACTCTGAAATCGTGGTGAGGTGCGCAAAGCCAATCATGGGCGCGTGGGCGGGGTCGAGAGTGCCGTTGTCGAGAAAGCGGCGATGGACATCGCCCCTGCCGGCAACCCGCTCGGGATGCTGCCGGATCAGGTCCCTGAAATAAGCGAGCCGATTGATGCCCGCGGCCATCAGGACGCCGCCGGGCTTCAATATTCGCGCCGCTTCGGCAACCGCCGCCTGCCGCTCCGCACGCTCCATCAGATGATAGAGGGGCCCGAGCAAGAGGATTGCATCGCAGCTTCTCGCGGGAATGTGCCCGAGGTCGACGGCCGAGGCTCTGCGCTCGGACAGGATCTGGGGCTCGCGGCCGACGTCGCGGAGCCGGCCGCGGGTGGCACTCAGAAAGCGCTGCGAAATGTCGACGAGGTGAAGCTGGCAATCCCGGTCGGCGAGGAACGCCGAATAATTCCCGACGCCGATCCCGACATCCGCGACCACGCTCCGCTCCGGGATCCATCGCTCGATATTTCTTTTGGTGATCGCGAACTCGATCGGGGAGTGAGCGCGCAGCCGCTTCGCCTCGAGATCGAAGATCGAATCGTAATGCCGCGCGACGGCGTCGGTCGACGGGCTGCCGCAACCCCGGCCGACAAGCTCCGCCGTCACCGGGGCCTCCCGCCATGCCCGCGAAGGTCGATGCCCATGATGACGAGATCGCGAAGGACGCCGTTCATATCCGCGACTTTGGGAAGGCGTCCCCACTGCTCGAACCCGATCTTCCTGTTCAGCCTGAGCGTCGCGTCGTTGTGGCCGAAGGCGACTCCCATCAGCACCTCGACCCCCAGGTCGGGGCAGCGCTCGACCAGTCGCGACAAGAGCATCGTGCCGTAGCCCTGCCCCCGGTGGCCCTCGGCCACGTACAAGCTCACCTCGGCCGTTCTTCGGAATGCCGGTTGGGGACTGTAGGATTGCAGGCTTGCCCACGCGATGATCGCGGCCCCCTTCTGCATGACCCACAGCGGCCGCGTCGAAGGATCGTGCTCCTCGAACCATCCGGCGCGGCTCTCGAGCGTGGCCGGCGCGGAATCGGCGACCGCCGTCCCGCCGGGGATGGCGCTGTTGTAGATGGCCACGATCTCGGACAGATCCTCCCGCCTGGCGTCGCGAAGCACAAGGTCCGGCCGCATCTTCATAGCGCGGGGCCGAACTCTGCCAGAATGCGGTCGATATGGGCGGTCTTGGCCTCGCCATAAGCCGGCCGGTTGTCAGGGAACTGGCGGCTCAGCCCTATTTTCAGAGTCTCGTAGCGAGCGGCGACATCCGGATATCTGAGCAATATGTCCCTGAAGGCGATTACCCTCCGCCATGCGGCACCGTTATATTCGACGATGTGAAGCAGATGCGTCCTGTTGTCGCCTTTCCCGTAAACGTGATGTTCGGGAACAAGGTGGCCGCCCAGATAATGATAACCCGCGTGGCGCAACAGAAGGGCAAGTTCCTGTCCTTGGGCAAGCGTCTCAACTCCGCCGAGGATGTCGATGATCGGTTTCGCTTTCAGGCCAGGAATGCAGGTGCTGCCGACATGCTGCACGCCGAGGAGGACGCCACCCGCCACCTGGCGGAGCAGGGCCTCCTCCCTTCGATAGAGTTCGGGCCAGACGGAATCGTGATCCGTCAGCCTGACGGTCTTCTCTGGAAGGCCGAGGACCGCGCCGGTTTTCGTCGCGGCCTCGGCGACGCCGTCCGACCGCTGGCTGTCTGCAATCACGATTGCGCCCTACCCCCACCCGTCGGGACGAGAGCCAAGGTCCTGTGCCGGGATTCTTGACGCCGATCGGGCAGAACGCCCAATATCCCCACGATCTACGGACAAGCTAATGCTCCATACCCGACATGGAAACTGAAAACTTTGGAGTCAAGGTAATATAGAGGCGGATGCCGATGAACAAATGTATCGACGGTCTCGCTCGCGACGGATTTACCGTTTTGAAAGGCGTTCTACCGGGGGAAATTCTCGATACTCTGCGCGACAGTATTGCGTCGACAGCTCTGCGACACTCGACGGCGGAGCGCCCGCTCCGCTACGTTGGCGGTCTTCTGGCCAGAAACCAGGACATTGCCCCTTACCTCGCCCATCCTGTGGTTGCCGAGATATGTGCTTATCTGTTTGGGCCGCATTGCCGCATTTCGTCGGTCGCCGGCGTGGTCAGCGAGCCCGGCGTCGAGCGCGGCGACCTTCACGCCGACTGGCCCCACAAGGCCGGCGACGCGAGCTGCATGCGCGGCCCCTTCGGCGACTCGCTCGTCCACCTCGTCACGATCTGGATGCTGACCGACTTCACCGCGCAGAATGGCGGGACGATCGTCCGGCCGGGAAGCCATCGGCCAGGCGGCGACGGGGCCGGCGGTCGCGACGAGGTGCATATCCTGGGCCGGGCGGGCGATGTCGCTCTACTCGACGCCCGAACCTGGCATGCCGTGGCACCCAATGTTTCGCGGCGGCCGCGCGTGGCCGTCATCGCACGCTACGCGCCCTGGTGGCTGAACCTCAATCCGCTTCGCCGCGGCAGCCGGGACAGGGAGATGATCGTAGACCGTTGCGAAGGGAGCGATCCTTACGTCGTGCCGCTGTCGGCGGCGCAGTTCAGCACCTTGCCGGCCGAGGTCCAGCCTCTCTTATATTCGATGGTCGAGTGAGGTCGGCAGCCGGTATATCCTTGCCGGATTGGCGTGGAACACCTTCTCGGTCGCGGAAGATCCCTTCTCGGCCACGAAATCCGCCACGATCCCCTGGACGACGGCGAGCGGAGCATGGCGCTCGCTGACCGGCCAGTTGCTTCCGAACATCAGGCGGTTCTCCCCGAATGCCTCCCAGGCGACGTCGAGAACGGGACGATAATAATCCCCGCCAGCGGGGCTGCGGGCGTTTCTGCGGCTCGACCCTTCGACCAGCGCCGAGATCTTGCAGAAGACGCGGTCGTGCGACGCCGCCGCGCGCATACCGTCCCGCCACGCCTCGGCCGCATCCCGCCCGTCTATCTCCACATTGGCGAGATGGTCGACGACGATGTGCAATTGCGGAAGGATCTCCGCAAGGCGGGCGACGTCGCCCAGAAGCTCGGGTCCGCCGTAGACATCGAGCCCGAGGTCGCTCCGGGCCAGCAATTCGAGATCGGAAATCCAGGCCGCGCTGCAAAGCCCGGCCTTCAGCCGGCGGTGGTTCACGCGAATGCCGCAGAGAAGCGGGTCGGCCGCGAACCGCGCGAGAAGCCGGCGAAAATCCGCCGTTCCAAGCGGCAGATTGCCGACGAAGCCGACGATCAGGGAATCCGTCGCGGCAAGATCCAGCACCCATTGATTGTCCTCAATCGAGGAACTGGTCTCGATTGCGATGACCCCTGAGCCAAGTTTCGCTGCGTCCCGGGCGCGATAGTCCTTCGGGAGCGCCCGCCGATAGATCTCCCCGTCCTTCTTGCGCGGCCAAGCCAACACCCGCGGCCCGGACGGATCATAGAAGTGCGCGTGGGCATCAATTATCACTGTTCGGCCTGCCTTCGTTAATGGTAAGTCCTGCCCTTACTAGAAAGCAAGGGACTGAGACGATGGTGACGACTCGAAGTTCCAGTCAACGGCGCCTGTTCACACCCCTCGCAGTCATCGCACTCTTTGTGACCATGACCGAAGCCGCAATGAGTTTTGCAGCGACCCAGACGACCGGCTCTGTCCAATTGCTTTTTACGGCCTTCGCAATCTTCCTGGCAATCTGTGTCGTCGCTTTATTCTTCATCACGCTTTGGTATCGACCATGGGTTCTCTACCATCCCGGCGAATATGGCCGGCAAGACGTTGGTCGCTATGTCGAGGCGATGAACATTCGCGGCAGGGATGAAATCAGCCTCGACCAAAGCATACAACGCTCCCTTCGCACCATATTCGTAGAAGATTTCGTACCTGCGCTGGAACGCCTTCCCATAGATGCCCATACGCGTGAAACTCTGCGCGGCCGCCTTGACCACGCCGCTGACCAAGCCGTCGCAGATATCCGAAATAGCAGCTTTCTTAGCTTCGACTTCCGCGAGATCCTCGGCGAGGAATCACCGCCATGGGTCGTGCCTTATGAAAGATTTGGAAGTGTCAGCGCCATGCTTGACGATGTCTGGATCAATCTCATGGAGCAGATGCCCGCACGTACCTATGGCCATAGCTGGATACTGAAGAGCGTTTCATCAAACGAAATATTCGACGAAATGGGGCGCCGTTATGCCTATCTCGCCTTTGGCACTTCGACTGACAGGCGCTCCCTTTCCGAAGTGGGAATCCGGCCAGGCATGCATCTAAGTACAATTCCCCTTTCCTCGGGCGCCTGATCCGTTCGGCGACGGCTTTTGTTCACGCCCGGACCGCCTGCAAGGCGAGCAACAGCGGAAAGTCGGGCATCCCGGCGGGAGGGTCGAGATAGCCGTCCGAGCGGCGGGTCATTCCGGGGTAGCGGCGATAGAAGCCGTAAGGCTCCTCCCTCAGCACTTTCAGTTGCAGCCCGGCGTCGATGACGGCCTGGACGATCTCCCCGAGAGAATGCTGCCATTGATAGCTGGAATGGTTCGCCAACTCCCCGCCGCCGCCATAGGATCTCGGCCGCTCTCGCAGCCGAGGCAAGGGACTCGCGAAGTAGCGCTCATTCTGAGGCCGAAAGCCGTCGGCCGCGGAAGCGTCCGGCCAAAGCACCGTAAGGGGATGGCCGTCGACCAGAACGAACCTGCCGCCCGGCCCAAGGCGCTCGGCGACGCTTCGCATCACCGCCGGAATATCACTCAGCCAGGGGAGTATGCCGTAGGTCATCACGACCAGGTCGAAGGGGCCGGCGCAAGCCGCAGGCAGGGCGTAGACATCCGCAAGATGAAAATTGACCTCGGTGCCGACCTCTGTCGCCAGTGCCCGGGCGGCGCCAATAGACTCGTCCGACAGGTCGACCGCCGTCACCTTCGCGCCCCTTCGCGCCCAGGAAATACTGTCGAGGCCGATATGGCACATCAGGTGCAGGAGCCGGCATCTCTCGACGTCACCGGCCAATTGCAATTCAAGCGGCAACAGCGATGAACCGCCCGCTTTCATGGCGGCCAGATCATAATAATCCCCGCCGCCCAGCATATGCGCCTTCGCCCGGTCGTCCCAATTGGCCCGGTTCGTTCGGGTCCACAATGAATTCGGCATGTCGCAGCTCGGCCAGTAAAGCCGTCATGGGGTCCTCGATCATTCCGATTGTCAAGCTCAAGTTCGCCGAAGCCGACTCTTTCGTCGGGAAGTCGATCTCGCGAGGGATACACATTGGAATGCTGGTGCGCGCGGCAGCTCATGGCTAGGTTCGCGACAGTCATCGGGAGGCGCATGCAGATCATCAAGCCTTATGGGCGAAGCCATGTCGAGGCGGATGCCGCCGGGAAAAGGAGGCGTATCCTTACCCTGCGCTCCGACCCCAACTCACGAATAGATGTGGAGACCTTCGCCTCTACCCACGATCGGCTGGTGATCGCCCAGTGGATTTCGGTGATAGACAAAATCGCCCGGAAGCCTGCGGCCGGACGGGTCCCCTCTCACGAGCAAAGGACCTTTCGCGAAAAGCTTGGCGAAGCCGCCTGGGACCGCCTCCTGGCCGGCGGGCGGCTGCCCGGGGCGGCGGATCCAGCGGAGCGGGAGCGGTTACGGGACGTGTGGCGGTGGAAGATCGCGCCTTACGAGGTCGGCGAAGTGCGCGGTTCCCGGCCTTCGCATGCCTCGGCTAAAGGACGCTGGTACGATGGCTTCCGCGGCGCGGCCGACGATGTGAGCACCGCCGATACGGACGCGATCGCCCGCGGGATCGAGGAGCATCTCCACGGCGTGGAGCTTGGCGCGGGCGCCGGGACCGCGAGGCGCGAGGGCCTGATTGCCGCCCGGGCGCAGAGCATCGTCGCCAATGTCGCGAGCGCGCCCAGCCCGGCCTATGCCGGCGGCTGCGGAGATGGATGGACCCTTGCGGATGAGCGATCCTATGCCGCCGCCGGCAACGTGGCGCTGCAGATCCGGCGAGCGGCCGAGCTCCGCGAGCAAGGCAAGGACCCCCGGAAGCTTCGTCGAGTGTCTCCCGACGTCGCGGGCCCGATCCTCTATGCCCATTATGGGCGGCTTTTCAGGGAGCCGGACGGCCGGGTCTTGACGATCGCGGAGTCGCGGGTCGCGGCGCCGGGCCTGTTCAACCTGCATTGCGCGGTCAAGGACAGCTATTCGCGGCTCTTGTCCCGCCGGATTTACGTGCCCGAGAGGAACGCCGAGCTTTCCGCCCAGACTCGACCTCTGTCGACGCTTCTGCCGGACACTATGGAGGCGCTTTTCGCCCTAGTCGACGCGAAGGGCGCGAACCGCGACCTGAACGCACTCGTCCGTCTCGGAAAAGTCATTCACTACGAAGCGGCCGGCAGCGACCCCGACACTCCCGAAGCCGCCGTCGCGAAATGGCCCGCCCATCTGGAGGCCAGCCGCTATTGGACGAGCGACGGCCAGCTCGACATCAAGCGCAGCGAAGCCTTCGTCCGGATTTGGCGGCGGGTGCTGGGCTTGGCCGGAAGGACCCTGACCGACTGGGCCGATCCTGCTGGCACGATCGGCGGTGACATATTGATGAGGAAGCAGAGGGAACGCGCGCTCGGGGATGAATTCGATCCGGACCCCCACGCCCGGAAGCTGGACCTGCTGTTCGGCGGGAGGGCGACGGTCTTCGGCTTCGCGGACGAGTCCGATCAGCGCGCCGTTCTGAATTTCGCCCTCCGAGGCGTTTACGATCTGCGCAACGCCGCTTTCCACTTCACCGGCTCCGGCGGGTTCGCCCGTGCCCTTGCCAAGTGCTGCCGAGCCGCCGCTCCTCCCGTGCTGGAGGCCGCCAGGAGCCTGTGGGCTCTCGATCGCGCCGACCGGTCGCGGCTCGGAATCGCCATCGCCCGGGCGGCGCAATTCGACCGCTTCTTTGGTGCGGAGGAGATTGCCCGCCTCGTTGAGGCCTCTGCCGGACGGCGGGTCGGGACACTGCCGCTGCCCCGTCTCGTCCGAGTGCTGCAGCGCGCGGGAAACGCCCTGGCCGGAACCGACGCCGAGGCCCGTCGCCTCGACATGCCCAGTCGAAGCCGGTTGCGCGACCCCGCCACCTTCTGCCGGTTCGAAGCCCTGAAGCTTCTTTACGACGGCCCGTTCCGGGACTGGCTGTCAAGCCGCGACTCGGCCGATGTGAACGGCTTCATCGATTTCGCCGTCGCCCGGTCGACCGCCACCGCGCGCTCGCTCAACGGCAAAGGCGACTCCATGCGCGAGACGTCGATCGTCTCGAGAGCCTCGAAGCTCGGGCGGCTGCAGCCAAGGGAGACCGTCTCCGACTTCTTCTTCCGCCTCTCGGCGGAATCCGCCACCGAGTTCAGGGTGCAGAGGGCCTATCAGAGCGATCGCGCTTCGGCGCGAGCCCAGGCCGACTATATCGAGAAGCTGAAACTGGATGTAGTCGCTCTCGCCTTCGGCGAGTTTCTCGCGAGCGCCGGCTTCGGCTTCGTGACGAACCTTACCCCAGGCACGGCCCCGGTGGCCGGTCCGAGCATCGCCACCGCCTTGCCGGAGGCCAGCACGGACCCGGAGGCGGAAGACTGGCAGGTCGCGCTCTATTTCTTCCTCCACCTCGTGCCGGTCGACGATGTCGCCCGCCTCATGCACCAGGTTCAGCGCTGGGCCTCGAATGCGCCCCGCTCCGGCTCTGCCGCCGGTTCATCCACCGAGCTGCTGGCCGTCCTGGCGCTATATTGCGACATGCACGATTCGAAGTTCGAAGGGAGCACGGCCCTTTCGCAAGTCGAGCCCTTCAGGGACCTGTTCGAAAGTCAGGGAGACTTTGATCGAATCTTCCCAGTGCTGGGACCGGACGAGCTTCGCCTGTGCCGCCGCGGCCTGAGGGAGGTCATGCGTTTCGGTCACGTCGCGCCGCTCCGCTCGATCTTTCGGAACCAGTGGATCGGCACCGGCGACGTGCGCGAGTTCCTCGCCGCCAACCGCCGTGACCCGGACGGATCGAGCCCGATCGCTCGGCTCCAGGCGGAACGCGAGGCCTTGCACGAGATCTGGGTGCGCCAGGGCCGCGGCTTCACCGCCGCCCATCGCGACCGCTATCGGGTCGTGCTCGGCCAGGTCGTCCGCTATCGCCATCTGGCGGCCCATGTGACCTTGAACGACCATATTCGCCTCCACCGCCTGCTCGTCGCGATATGGTCCCGGCTTGTCGACTTCACCGGACTTTGGGAGCGCGACCTCTATTTCGTCACCCTCGCTCTCATCCATCTTGAGGGTCGGACGCCGCGGGAAGCGCTCGGCTCCAAGGCCCTCTATTTCCTCGCCCGCGGCCAGATCATCGAGGCCCTTCGCAAGGCGAGGCTCTCGGCCTTCGCAGAATCCGTCCTGTCGCTGCATTTCACTGGCGTCTGGAAAGAGGGGTCCCGCGTGACACGGATCCGCAACAAGGTCTCGCACTTCGCCATGCTTCGCCAGGCTGACGCCCCGGACCTGACCTATTGGATCAACCAGTGCCGCGAGCTGCTTCGCCACGACCGCAAGCTCCGCAACGCGGTGCCGGCGTCGGTCAAGGAATTGCTTCGCCAAACGGGCATCGAGATCGAATGGCGGCTTCGCGGGCACGACCATGATCTGGGCGCGTCTCGAGTTACGACGAGGAGAGCGAAGCATCTGGGGAATGACTCCATGACCGAGGATCTCAACGGAGATCGCTTTGTCGCGATGACCGCCGCCCTGTTCGGCGACAGCGCGCCGCACAAAGCCGTTCAGCGTCCACCGCGCCTGGCCGACGCGCATCGTGGGGCCCCGCAATTCGTGCGCCCGTCGCCACGCTTGTAAGCGGGGTGGAGCCCGGCTATGTTTCCACAAGGCCACAACCCCCAAATTAAGGGGGACTACGCCCACCGAGCGAGTCCTCGAGACAGTAAAGGGACGGGTTGCTGACATCAAAGCTCGGCCGATTGACCCGGCCCTACCAGCTTTCGTGGCTATACGATTCTAGGCAGGACTGAATCATGGTGATGAGAGAATCTATCGCGTCGCCACCCCTATTCAGGAGCAGCTGAAAAGCCCCTTCCTGCCACTTCCCGGCATGACTACGTCGTCGAGAGTCCGCGCAGATTGTCGCTCAGCTCGACCTTAGGACGTCTCTTTGGGAGTGTATAACTTCTGACAAAGAGGCCCTTCCGGAGGAGTTATCGCCTCATCGTCGCCCACGGCTCGAGGGCTGAAGCGAAGGGCCCTTCGCAAGATGGTGAGTAATGGAAGGCAGCTGATCCACCATAGCCTGAAGAAGCTTCAGCTCGGCCGGATCGCTGTAGCGCTCCTCCGTAATCGTTTTTCCCAAGTGACCCATCAAATCCGCGCGGAACTCACTCTCCACGCGCTGATCCTTCAGCGCGGTGGAGAAGCGGTGGCGGGCGCCGTGGATGTCGGCCAGCGGCGAGAGACCTCCCTTGGCGCGTATATTGACCCAGCACCGCTTGTAGAAGACGTCGCCGAACTTCTGCGTCTCGTTCGTCGGCCGCAGCTCGGGGAACAACACGTCCCGGCCTTCTCGGCGGCGCACGTCCACGAATTCGAGAATGCCAAGCCGGATGAGCTCGCGGTGGAGCGGCACGGCGCGAATGGAGCCCTCGTTCTTGATTCGGCCCGTCTCCGTGTAGTCGATCTGGATGTAATGGATGCCGTCGAGCTGACGGAAGTCGTCTGGCCGAAGCTTGCAATTCTCCTCCCGGCGAGCGCCGTCATAGTAGGTGAGGAGCGGCACCCAGTAGAATGCGTCGTGCACGATGGCTGGGCCGGGGGTGAAGCGGGCGCGCAGCACCACCTGGCCGGTGCCGCCACGGTGTGGCTGACAGCCGGTGAAGATTGGGAGGGCAAAGAGCTTACGGAGGTCGTCCAAGCTCGTTGCCGGGCGCTGGTTGCGGTCGCGCTTCTTCTTTGAAACGTCGATATGGAGGTTATCGAATAACCATGTCGGAGCGGCGACGCCTGCCGTCCGAGCCCACCTGTGGATGACGCGGAGGGCGGTGATGTGGCGGTTGATCGTCGGCGGCGCGAGCCCGAGCTCGGCCTCTGGCAAGCCGGTCGGCCGTCCCTCGGCGGCGGCCAGGACGATCTGACGGCTCTTCTCCGACGTCATGTCATAGCGTTTCGGGACGAGCCGCAGCTTGCGTTTGAAGCTCGCAAGGTCTTCCTGGGTGCGGGAGGCGAACGGCTTCACGCCCATCAGCAACTCGAACACGGCGACCGTGCTCTTCACTTGGCGGCAGAGCTTGTCGTCCCAGCGGCCGTCGGTGCGCAGGTCCTTCGCGGCCAATGCGGCGAGCTCTCCCAGCGATGGTCCCATAGCGGCCACTGTCGGGGGAGTCTCGACGGCCGTGGCTACGACGGGTTCCTCCCGCGGCGGCGGCGGTTCACGCGCGGGTGGAGGCATAAGCGCCGCCTCCGCCTCGAGGCAAGCATCGCGATAAGCAGGGTAGAGAGCGCGCTCGACGATGGCGTCCAAGAAGCGGCTCGGTTCGAACCCGAGGCGCCGAAGGTGGAAGGCGCAGGTGCCGGGCTTGATCGCCGGCTGTCCGCCGTTGTGATGCTGCTCGATGACGACCTTGAGCCGCTCGAGTCGCTCGAGCGGATAGCCGGCCGCCAGGAGCTCCTGCTCCTCCCCGGTCGCAAATATAGGCCGGCCGCCAGTGTCGATCATTCGCTGGTAGTAATCGGCATAAGCGCGGTTCGCCGCGCTGTGCATCGCCCGGTGGCGCGGGTGCTGGCGCTGCATGTCGCAGTAGCGGGCGAGCTGGTTCTGGAACTCCGCCTTGGCGATCGCCTGGAGTTCGGCCTCGCTCGGCCGCTCGTCGGCCCGCCTTCTCGCCCGCTCTTCAACTAACATGGTTACGCCCTCACTCGCCGCCGTAAGCATGGCGCCGAGCTCACGGGCTCGACGCCGATCGGCGGTCCCCAGGGAAAGACGGATATCACAGCCGGATTCTCCGTGGATACAGAGAACTCGCCGCCACCAGAAAATGTGGCCGCGGCGGTAGACGTGCTGGATCGAAGCCAAGGATGGTCTCCCCGGGCGGCGGCATTGCACATCGACCTGCACAATCGATGGGCGCAATGTTCGCAGCCCCTTATGGTGGAGCCAACGAAATCAACGACTTAGCTTGTGCTTGGCTGGGGCGGCAGGATTCGAACCTGCGAATGCCGGTACCAAAAACCGGTGCCTTACCACTTGGCGACGCCCCAGCAACGCCGCGGCTTATAGCCGCCGGAGCGTTTAGCGGAACCCCCGTCAGACGTTCGAGATTCGCCGGTGGACGAGGTCGAGATAGTCCTTCCTGAGCTGCATCGTCAGCTCGCCCACTTCGAAGCTCCACGGGCCCGCGGAGGCGACCGGGGTCACCTCGGCGGCGCTTCCGGTGAGGAAGAATTGCTCGAAGCCCTCGAGCTCCTCCGGCCAGATCGTGCGCTCGACCACCTCGATCCCGCGCTTGCGGGCGAGGTCGATCACCGTCCGGCGGGTAATCCCGTCGAGGAAGCAATCGGGGGTCGGCGTATGGAGCGCCCCGTCGCGCACGAAGAAGGCGTTCGCGCCCGTCGCCTCGGCGACCTGGCCGCGCCAGTCGAACATCAAGGCGTCGTCATATCCGTCCGCCTGCGCCTGGTGGCGGGCGAGCGTGCAGATCATGTACAGGCCCGACGCCTTCGATTCCGTCGGCGCCGTATAGGGCGCCGGCCGGCGCCATTTGGAGATTGCGAGGCGCAGGCCCTTGGCGATCGCCTCGTCGCCGAAATAGGCCGGCCAGGGCCAGACGGCGATGGCGAGGTGGATCTTCGCATTCTGCGCCGACACCCCCATCTGCTCCGAGCCGCGCCAGGCGAGCGGCCGCATATAGGCGTCCTCGAGCTTGTTGGCCTTGAGCACCTCGCGGCAGGCCTCGTCGATCTGCTCGACGCTGAACGGTATCTCGAAGCCGAGCAGCCTGGCGCTGTTGCGAAGCCGCCGGCTATGGTCGCTGAGCTTGAAGACCTCGCCGGAATAAGCGCGCTGCCCCTCGAAGACGGAGGAGGCGTAATGGAGGGCGTGGGTGAGCACGTGGACGTTCGCCTCGCGCCAGGGCACCAAAGCTCCGTCAAGCCAGATGAAGCCGTCGCGGTCGTCGAAGCTGCGCTGATCCGTCACTCGAAGCTCTCCATGGGGCGTGCGCGGCGGGGATAGGACCCCCCGGTGGGAGCGTCAACTTGGGGGCCGGCGGCCGGACAGCCGGCGCGTCCGGGCGAGCTTAGCGGGATCTCCGGCAGCGCCGGACCGGGCTTGTTATGTTGCACTGCAACAAAACTCCCCCATATAAGTTCTCAGGCGGTGCGCCCTCCTCCGAGGGCCCCCCGGGAGAGTAAGCTTATGCCTGCCATTCGACCGCGCGTGCGCCTTCGGGCGAGCCGCAAGGGACTGAGCGCCTTCGCGGCGCCATCCGCGACCCGCGACCGGCTGTCCGATCTGGACTGGACCGGCGACAATCCCGGCAATCTCAACGGCCGCTATTATGTGCCGGAGGGAATCGAGGGCCCGGCGCCGCTCGTCGTCGTGCTCCACGGCTGCACCCAGGATGCGGCGGTCTACGATCACGGCTCGGGCTGGTCGACGCTCGCCGACCGCCTCGGCTTCATCCTGCTCTTTCCCGAGCAGAAGCGGGCCAACAACCCGATGCTCTGCTTCAACTGGTTCTCCGGCGGCGACACCCGGCGGGGAATGGGCGAGGCGGCCTCGATCCGCTCGATGATCGAGGCGATGAAGACGGCCCATGGGGTTGATCCCGAACGGATCTTCGTCACCGGGCTCAGCGCCGGCGGCGCCATGACGTCGGTGATGCTCGCCACCTATCCCGAGACGTTCGCGGCCGGGGCGATCATCGCGGGGGTCGCTTATGGCTGCGCCGCCGACGTGACCGAGGCGTTCGACTGCATGGGCGGCCGTGCCCGCAGCGACTCGGAGGCGCTCGGCGCCCGGGTCCGGAGCGCTTCACCGCACGAGGGGCCCTGGCCGCGGGTCCAGGTCTGGCAGGGCAGCGCCGACCGGACCGTCGTCGCGAGCAACGCCGATTCGATCGTCCGGCAATGGACCCATCTTCACGGAGTCGGCCCGAAGCCGGACCGGAGCGACCGGGTCGAAGGCCATCCGCGCCAGGCCTGGCTGGATTCGAAGGGGGAGCCGCTGGTCGAGCAATATGAGATCACCGGAATGGCCCACGGAATACCGCTGGACGGAAAAGGCGAGGACGCTCTGGGCGAAGCGGGAGCGCACATGCTCGACGTCGGACTGAGCTCGACGGAGCGGATCGCCGCCTTCTTCGGGATCGGGCCGGAGACGGCGAAGCGCCCGCAAGCCGACCGTCGCGCCCCGGCTCCGGCCCGAGCCAAGCCCGCCGCCAGGGCACTGCCCCAACCGTCTCTGCCCCAGCCGTCTCTGCCCCAGGCGAGCGGACCCCAGAAAGTGATCGAGGACGCGCTCCGCAAGGCCGGCCTGATGCGCTGAACCTTCGTCATCCCGGCGAGTGAAAGGCACTTGCCTATCTCACCCCCCCTTGGGTCCCCCATCCCGCGCCGGGGCGACCGAGGTCAGCCGAGCCGCTCGGCGAGGAGCTGCTGGAGCGGGCGAAGGTCGGTGCCGGGATTGGCGCGAAGCTGGAGCGGCTGGGGCTCGTCGCCGAGCCAGATCCGAACCGTCGATCGGCTCCCGGCGGACTCGCCCTCCTGGATCGAGAAATGCCGAACCGTCCGATAGGGATAGGTGCTGGTCTCGATCCGCGCCTCGAGCAGATGTTCGCGCTGGGCGATGAGGATCCGGCGATCGGTGAACAATATGACCCCGGTCGGAGCGACGAAGGCGGCGTCGACCGTCTCCCCGGCGACGAGATGGGCGGTGAGCTCGGCCGCGTCGGCGGCGGGCGACTGGTCGACGTCGAGGATTCTCATCGAGGCTAGATGGGCTCGCCGGCGCTGCTCGGCAATCCCTCAGCCGCCGCGGCGCAACAGGCGCAGGACCAGGTGGGTGAGGCCCCAGACGGCCGCCCCGGCGAGGAAGACGACGGCGAGGACCAGGGCTCCGATCAGGATCTGCGCGGCGAGCGTCGGCCCCTGGGCGTCGGACGAGGAGCGAAGCAGCGCAACGGCGACCGCCACCGGCCCGACCGTGAGCAGGGCGGCGAGCGCTGCGACCGCGCCCAGGATGATCGGCAGCCGCCGGACCATGGCCTAGCGTCCGGCCTGGGGGGGCGGCGGCGGGGTGCCGTCGACTCCGGACCTCAGCTGCTGCCACCAACGTTCCCGGAGCGCCTGCGCCGCCGGCGAATCCGGATCGACATTGTGGACGATCCGGGTGCTTCCCGCCCGAGTGAAGGCGAAGGCGCCGGAAACGCCGGCGGTGGCGTCGCCGATGAAAAGATAGAGCCGGCCGGGCTCGAGCGGCGACGCCGCGGTCACGGTCTCTGCGCCCCTTGGCGCCCGGCCGTAGAAGATCGGGAACAGCCCGCCGCATTGCCCGGTGCGAGGCCCGGCGAACCGCCACACCGGCCGGAGCGCGTCGTCGACGACCGTCCCCTCGCTCCAGCACAGGCTCGAGCCGGAATCCCCGGAATCGGCCGCGACGAAGGCGAGCGCCTTGCCGACGAAGCCGGCTCGGACGACGATCTCGGGCGGCTGGCACGAAACGAGCAGCGGGGCCAGGAGCAAGGGAGCGATACGGCGAAGCATGCGCGGCGAACCTATAGCGGGCGCGGCGGCGACGCCAGAGGCCGCCCGTCCCGGACCGCGCGGGCGCGAAGAAAGGGGGACACGAAGCCCGTGTCCCCCTCCCCTCGTCAGGTCATTGCCCGCAAGCTCAGCGGCAGCGAACGCTTCCGCGCTGGATCTCTCGGCCGAGAGCGGCTCCGGCGCCGGCGCCGATGAGTGTGCCGAGGATGCTCGAGCGGCCGTTGTCGATCGCGTTGCCGAGCAGTCCGCCGATGGCGCCGCCGATGATGAGTCCGGTGGTTCCGTCGCTGCGGCGGCAATAATAGCGGCCGTCCGAGCCGCGATAGATTCGGTCGTTCTGGCGAAGCCGGGTTTCGCCGTAATAGCGGCCGTCGCGATAATAGCGGTCGGCATAATAAGCGTTGTTGCCCGGCTCGTAGCGATTGTAATCGTAATTGCGGTAGGTACGCCAATCGCGATTCTGGGCCTTGCGAAGCTCGCGCTGGCACTCGCGCAGCTCCTTGCGATATTCGCGGCGATTGTCGGCGTTGCGAAGCTCGCGGCGGCATTCCCGCTGCTCCTGACGGGTCTCCGGACCCTGCTGGTAGCGCTGCTGGGCGAAGGCGGGCGCCGAGAAGGCGACCGGCATGGCGCAGGCCGCCGTTGCGGCCGCGAGTACGAGTTTACGCATCTTACTCTCCTGTGGATCGGGCCCGAAATCGGGGGGCTCGAAGCAAATAACGGGCGGAGGCGCCCGGCGGTTTCATGAACGGCACGTTGGTCGAGGTTCAGCTTGCGGCGCCGACTCGTGGGCGCGGCGGCTGCTATGGGGTGCCGGACCCGTCGTTCGTCCCGGTCTCGCGCTGCAGCCGAAGGATGGACCAGACGCCCCAGAAGGTCGCCGGCAAGGCGATGGGCAACAGCAGCCAGACCGGGCCGGAGCCCGCGAAGATCGTGAACAGGACGAAGATCGGGAAAGCGGAGATCGCGACCAGCGCCCGGCCGAGCCGCCTCTGCTCCGCCGGGCCGAGCGAAGCGTCCCAGTGCCGCTTGCGGCCGTTCTGCTCCCACTCCCAGGCCAGGATCGCCCGACCCTCCTCGTCCCGGCGCGTGACGACGAGGCCGAGCAGCAGCCGGCCGTAGCGGTCGATGAGGCCAGGCGGGCTGGAGACGGCTCCGGGCCCGCGCGGCGGCGGGGTGATCGAGGTAGCGGGCGCCCCGGTGACGGTGTCGATCACCGTCAGCCGCCCGTCCTTCTCCTCGACCCGGTACCGGCCCTTCGGCGCCTCCATCGGCCTTCCTCCCGAAGCGGGAGCGTAACCGATGCGCGGGCCAAGCGGAAGCCGGGCGAGCCGGTGCGCGGACTCCTCGCTCATCCCGGCCGCCGCGGCGGCGAGCCGGGCGATCCCGGTTTCCGCCGGCACCTCGATGAACCGCCGCCGCTTCGCGGCGGTCCACCCTGGATTCTGAAACGCGTTGAGAATGGCGGGGTGGAGGAGGGCCGAAGCGTTCCGGCTTTACCTCGCCGGAGTGAGCTTGAGAAGCCTCCCGCCGTCTCCGTCCTCGAGCAGCCAGACCGAGCCGTCCGGACCCTGCTCGACTTCGCGGATTCGCTTGCCCATGTCCCAGCGCTCGGCCTCGCGGGCGCTGGTGCCGATGACGTCGACCCGGATCAGGGCCTTGCTCGACAGGCCCGCGACCAGGATGTCGCCGCGCCAGCCGGGGAAGGCCGAGCCCGAATAGAAGATCATGTTGCCGGGCGAGATGACCGGGGTCCAGGTGACCTTGGGCGCCGAGAATTCCGGGCGGGTCGAATGGTCGGGAATGTCCCTGCCGTCATAATGATCGCCGTTGGAGACGATCGGATAGCCGTAATTCGCTCCGCGCTCGACCAGGTTCAATTCGTCGCCGCCCTTGGGGCCCATCTCGACGTCCCAGAGCCGGCCGGAGCCGTCGAAAGCGATTCCGAGCGGGTTGCGGTGGCCCAGCGACCAGATCTGGGCGGTGGCGCCGCCGCGGCTCGCGAAGGGATTGTCGGCGGGGACCGTGCCGTCGTCGTTCAGGCGGACGATCTTGCCGAGAGTCCCGCTCATGTCCTGGGCCGGGGTGAATTCCTGGCGGTCGCCGTTGGAGATATAGAGCTTGCCGTCGGGGCCGAAGGCGATCCGGTGGCCGTAATGGCCGCGGCCGCTCATCTTGGGGGTCTGCCGCCAGATCGCCTGGAGGTTCTCGAGCCTCGGCCCGCCTTCGAGGATAAGCCGGGCCCGTCCGACCACGGCGCCGCGATTGCCGCCCTCGCCGGCCTCGACCCAGCTCAGGTAGACCAGCCGGTTCCGGGCGAAGCCGGGATGGGCGACGACGTCGCCGAAGCCGCCCTGGCCGCCGTAATCGACCTTCGGCGCCCCCTCGACGTCGACGATCCGGCCGTCGGCCCAAAGCAGTTTGAGCTTGCCCTTCTTCTCCGTGACGAGAGCCTCGTCCGCGCCGGGCAGGAAGGTCATCGCCCAGGGCTCGTCGAAAGCGGCGATCTCTTCGACCGCGAAGGGGCGTCCGTTGGCCGGCTGCGCCGCCGCGGCCGGCTGAGGCGCCGCGGCGGAATTGCTCTCGACCGCTTCGCCGCCGCCGTTGCAGGCGGCGAGGAGGAGAAGGGGGATCAGGCTGCGCATCGATCGTCTCCCGTGAGTTGCCCTCGCCTTTGCCCGAGCGGCGCCCGGCGGGCAATCGCCAAGCGGCGGAATTCGGCCTTATGCGCCCGCTGAGCCGGAGCCGCTGGCGGCCGGCGGCCGTCGAGGCTATCCTGGCGGCATGAGAATAGCTGCCCCCTTCCCTGCCGCCCTGCTTGCCGCCCTGCTTGCCGGCTGCACCACGCCGAGCGCGGTGGAATCGCCGCGGGACCGGTTCTTCGCCGGCCTCGCCTCGCTTTGCGGCAAGGCCTTCGAGGGGCGGATCGCGAGCCCGCCGGTCGAGGCCGATTCCGCCTTCGCCGGCAAGCGGCTGGTGATGCATGTCCGAAGCTGCGCGAAGGACGAGATCCGGATCCCCTTTCACGTCGGAGAGGACCGGTCGCGGACCTGGGTCGTGTCCCGCACCGGGGCCGGGCTCCGGCTCAAGCACGATCATCGCCACTCCGACGGGAGCGAGGACAAGCTCACCCGATATGGCGGGGATACGCTCGGGGAGGGAACGGAGCGGCGGCAGGAATTCCCCGCCGACGCTTTCTCCAGGGCGATGTTCGTCCGCGAGAATATTCCGGTGTCGTCGACGAACGTCTGGGCGATGGAGGCGGACGGCCGAACTTTCGCCTACGAGCTGCGGCGGCCGGAGCGCTTCTTCCGGGTGGAGTTCGACCTGTCGAAGCCGGTGGCGCCCCCTCCGCCGCCCTGGGGGGCGGAATGATTCCTCCCATCGCTTTCGCGATGGGCCCTCTCCTCCGGTAAGGACTGGAGAGGGGCAGGACCAACCCGGGCTGGCAACGCGCGCGATTGCCGCTAACTGTCGCGACTCTTTCACGAAGGAGTCTTATGCTCGAAGCCCTTTCCTCCAACGCGTTCGAGGTCCTGCCCCACGTCCTGGCCATGGCCGTCGCCTATCTGCTCGCCTTGCCGGTCGGGTGGAACCGGGAGAAGGAGGAGCGAAGCGCCGGCCTTCGCACCTTCCCCCTGGTCGCGGTTGCGGCCTGCGGCTTCGTCCAGGCCTCGGAAACGCTGACCGCCGATCAGCCCGAGGCGATGGCCCGGATCGTCGAGGGAATCATCACCGGAATGGGGTTCATCGGCGGCGGGGCGATCCTGCGCCTGAAGGACAGCGTCAAGGGCACGGCGACCGCGGCGAGCCTGTGGGCGACGGGCGCGATGGGAACCGCGGTCGGCCTGGGCAGCTACGACGTCGCGGTGGTGCTGTCGCTGATCACCTTGCTGACCCTGTGGGTGCTGTCGCCGCTCAAGACCGACATCGTCCAGGAGCCGGACGGCCAGGAGACCCGCCAGGGGGAAGCGGAGCGGGCGCGGGCGAACGAGGAGGAAGGATGAGCCGCTCGGACATGCCCACGGATGAACCGGGCGAGCTTCGCGGCGCGAGGCTCGAAGAGCAGCAGCGTCTCGACGAAGCGGCGCTGGCCTATGACGCGACCCTGGAGTCGAACCCGGGCAGCCGGGCGGCGGCGGACGGCCGCGCCCGGATCGCTCTTCGGCGCAAGGAGCCGGAGGCCGCCGCTTATTGCCGCCGCGCCGTGGACTTGCGGAGCGGCGACCCGGAGCTTCAGCTGCAGATGATCCTGGCGGTCGCGGTCGAGCTCGGCGAAGAGGCGATTCCCCTGCTCCACGACTTCGTGATCCTCCACCCGGAATCGACGACCGCGCAGGAGCGCCTGGCGGAGATGCGCGCCGAGGCCGGCGAGGGAGAGGCCTTCGCCGACGCTTATGTGGCGGCCTTGCGGAGGCATCCCCGGGACAAGGCGCTTCGGCTGTCCTATTCGATGAGCCTGGCCCGGGCCGGGCATCCCGAGCGGGCCCTGGAATCGATCGAGGCGGCGCGCGCCCTGTTCGGAGACGACCGCGATTTCATGCTTCTGGAAGCGTTCGTCGCCACCCATGAGGGCCTCGGCGACCGCGCCGGGGCGCTTCTCGACCGGCTCGACGACCTTCCCGACGCCCAGCTCGCCCGGGGCCAGCATTGCCTCCAGGCCGGCCTGCCGAGCGAGGCGAAGAGGTTCCTCGAGGCGGCGGTGCTCGCCAACCCGACGAACCTGATGATCTGGGCCTCGCTCGCCCTTGCCTGGCGGCTCTGCCGGGATCCCCGGCACGCCTGGCTGTGCGAGCAGCCCGGCCTCTACAGCATCATCGATCTCGGACTGGGCGCGGCCGAGCTTGCCGACCTCGCCGGCGTCCTGCGGACGCTGCACGACGCCCGTTTCCATCCGGTCGGTCAGTCGCTTCGAGGCGGGACCCAGACTCGCGGAAATCTGCTGGCGCGGCCGGAGCCGGAGATCGCGAGGCTCGGCCGCCGGCTCGGCGAGGCCGTCCGAAGCCATGTCGCGAACCTTCCTCCGGCGGATCCGGGCCACCCTTTGCTTCGCCACCGGAACTCTAACCTTTCCTTCGGAGGCAGCTGGTCCGTCCGGCTGGCCGACGGCGGCTTCCACGTCTCTCACGTCCATCCCGGCGGGGTGATGAGCTCCGCCTGTTACATCAGCCTTCCGGAAAGGCTCGGCGAGGACGACGCGCGGGAGGGTTGGCTCGAAATCGGACGCCCTCCCCCGGAGCTCAAGGTCGATCTCCCCCCGATCGCGACGGTGGAGCCCCGGCCGGGAAGGCTGGTTCTCTTTCCAAGCTACGTCTTCCACGGCACCCGCCCCTTCCGGGCAGGCGAGCGGCTCACGATCGCCTTCGACGTGGTGACCCAAAGCTGAGCGCGGGAGCGGCTTCGCGGCCTATACGCGATCGCAGCGCTCGCCGGCTCCCGGGCGCCGGCCGGGAAAGTCGTCCGGGTCCTCCCGAAGGCTCCTTCAGCGATGCCCCTTGTGTCGCCGGGCGTAGTTGATCCGCTCGGCGATGGACGCCTCGGCCTCGACGGAATCGGCCAGTGCGGAATCGAACGCCTCTTCCGGCGCCGCCGCGCTCCGGCTGCTCACCCACAGCGCGGCGAACGCCCGAGCCTCCCTCACCCGCCGGCGAAAGTCGGGCCAGCGCCGCCAATGCGCCTCGTAGGAGGAGACCGTCATCCCCGCCCGGGCGCAGGCGAGCCGGATATTGTTGCACCGCCGAAGCTCGCCCAGAAACCGCGCCTCCGCCCGCGGAGTCCATCGCAGCCGAAGGCTCCGGACCACCTGCGGCGCCCGCTTGCCGGCCCGCTGGACGGCGAGGTCCACTCCGCCGCGCCGCTTCCACGCCCCGGGCGGCCGGTTGCACCCGCCCCCGGCAAGCCGCTCCGCCGAAGCCGCCTTGGCCGCCCGGCACTCCGCGTCGAACGCCGGGTCGCCGCGCCGGGCGAGCGACACCCACGATTTCGATACCCCCGCCTGCTCCGCCGACAGGGTCAGATTCCCCGATTGCGCATAAGCCTTCAGGAAGGCCCGCCGCTTCGCCTCGCTCACTTTCGCCGTCATCGCCTTTGCCCGATGGGAAGCGTCGAAGGATATCGCGCGGCGGAAGGTCGGTCTCCTTCAACCTCCGGGCGAGTCGGGCTCCGGCTCTGGCCGGCCTACGACGCGAGCCTCGGTCCATTCCCACACGTTCTTGCTGAGCCAGCCGCAATAGCTGCCCTCCCTCACCTGGGCGACGACCAGCTTGTCGGAATCGTCGAGCTTCGATCGAAGATCGGCGGTCACCTGCCCCGCCGACAGGTCAGTCGACACGAAACGGATCGATTCCAGGTCCGGATCGCCGACGCTCTCATAGCGATCGAGATGCTCGACGAACGCCGCCCAGGCCGAATCGTAATCCGGTTTCTCTTCGCTCATGACCCAGACGACCAGGTGGACGTTCACATCTGCTCTCCAACGAAGGGGGACAGCCCCACGAATGCACGAGGACGAACGCGTTGGCGACCGTGCCTCCCCCCGCCCTATAACCCGACGGAATCGTTCGGCGCCATCCAGTCTTGCGCAGCCGCCGGGCCGCATTTCCCCGCGCCCATCGAAAAGCGCCTATTCGAGGTTGGCATAATACGCTAATCGTTGAGTCCAACCATGTGGGGCATGGACGAAACGTGACCGAGGATCGGGAAGCCTATGTGCCAGAGCAGGCGAGCCTGCTGGCGATCAGCCGGGTGCTGGAGGAGACGGCGCGGATGCTCCACGACTGGGCGCTGGCCGAGGACCCGCCGCTCAGGCGCCCGACCGATCCGCCGATGCCGGTCACTGCGGCGACCGTCCGCTCGATCATCGCCGCCCGCCGGCACCGCCGCGATTTCCTCGGCTTCAACGTCGGCGACCCCGAATGGAGCCTGATCCTGGAGCTCTACGCCGCCCGCCTCGAAGGCCGCCAGCTCCACCAGACCGGCCTCTCGGTGGCCGCCGGAGTCCCCCAAAGCACCGCCCTCCAGGCCACCCGCCGCCTGGTCGAAGCCGGCCTCTTCGCGACGAAACCGGACCCCCGCGACGGCCGCAAGCTCCTCGTCACCCTCACCGCCCCCGCGGCCGAGCGAATCCGCGCCTACCTGACGGCGGCGATGGAAATCGGCGCGCCGGTGGTCTGACTTCTTCTCCCTCTCCCGCTTTCCGCGGGAGAGGAGGGGCCCAAGCGAAGCTTGGGAGGTGAGGGTCTGTACACCGGACTCAGAAAAGACCCTCACCTCCCACCGCTACGCGGTGGGCCCCTCCTCTCCCGTAAGGACGGGAGAGGAGTGAAGGCTCTGATCGATCCAAAACTATGCCAAGTTTGAATAGAATTTCTCGCTCCCTACGTCGTCGCCCATGGCGGGCTACAACGACGAACGCGACCGTCTGGAGCGCAAGCTGTGCAAGCTCCTGATCGAAGCCCGCGAAGCCGCCGGAATGAACCAGACCCAGCTCGGCAAGGCCGTCGGCCGCTCGCAGAGCTTTGTTTCCAATTACGAGCGGGCGCAGAGGCGACTGGATTTGCCGGACCTCATCCTGGTGTGCCGGGGGATGGGAGTAGACCCGGTAGAGCTGTTGAGGCGGTTGGATTAGCTCCTTGGGAAGTTTGCCCGGATAAGCGCTTCTACCATCTGCACTGGCGCAGAATCCCAAATATACCACGCCTGCTCAATCGGGCTGCCGGCGAGCGGTTTCGACGGATCGAAGCCCTGCAGCTGTTTGGAGGTCACTAGCGTTCTGTCACTGAGGAAGTAAAATTCCGGATGCCCAGAATAGGTGGCGAGATAAGCCTTGGCGAGAAATCGGAATAGCTCGGCCATGCCTTCAAGCTTTTCGCCGCCTTCTGAGTCTAGTGGTAGGCTCAGGTCAGCCCGTCCGTTAAAACCGATATGCGCTTCGTCATGACAGTCTTTGCAGAGGGTGGCCCCGTTTCCAGTCTCAAACCTGGCAGCACGAAACACCGACTTTCTCAGAACATGGTGAGCCGCCCTGCCCCGATCGCTGCAGACGACGCAGCGATTCCCGTCCCGAAGCCTGATGAAGCGGCTCCAAAGTCTGTGGCGAGTTGCATCCGTCCGATCACGCTCGATGGCAGATTTGAGTGCGAGCAGGTGCCGCTCAAGATCGGCGCAGACACTCAAGAATCAAAGCTCGCACTATCTGGCCTTTGGCCCTCCAGCCCTTTCGCCGCCAGCCGCCTAAGCGCCTCCGGCCGGGAAGGCAGGTCCGGCTGGTCGCGGCGCCAGGCATCGATCCGCTCAAGAAGTACTCGGCGATGGTGGCGTAGCATTAGTTGAAGCGGTTTATTGGAACGAATCTGCGAATCGCGGGCACGAGCTTATCGATGAACTCGACGGTGACGCAGCGTTTCAAGTTTTCGCATCGGCACTCCCACGTCTAACGTTCGATAAACGTGCCCACCCTGAATGGATGGAACGAGTGCTTCAAGCCCGAAAGCTCGAGCCAAAGCGGCTCCATGATCGGAAAAACCTGTGGCATATATTGCCTTCACCTGCACCTCTCCGCTCTGCACCCGCTCACCGAACTCGCGCAGAGAGTTCAGGAGCATGCGAAATATCGTTCGCCCGGACTTCTCGAAAGCAGGATGTACACCGAACATCTCGACGTACAGAGAATGAGCCCTCGACTCACGTATGGAATGCACCTCGGCCTCGGTGATTTCATAGTCATACATGACACCTTTTTCCAGTCTTTCAACAAGCCTGTCAGAAAGGGAAAATAACGACCAATAGCCCACTACTAGTGAGTCTCTAAATACAACAAGATACCAAGTTTCTGTACTCTTTTCGAATACCGCAGCCTTAGTTTCTGCATTGCCTGCGGTAAGGTCATTAAGACCAGGAAGCGCCGCATGGTCTAAGCTCAGGAGTAATTGCAAGAGACTTTTATAGTCACCTCCGCGTTCTATAACCCACTCGGCGTCCTCTGCGGACAGCTCGCCTGCTGCAGCACGATCTTTCCGTCGATCGAGGTACCATATCAACAGAGGCACTACAGCGGTGGCAATGACACCGGCAGCTGCCCAAAAAATGGCCCATTCCATCAGCGCCCCCACCAATTACTGGCAACCATCGTCGCGACAAAAGTTCGGAAGAGCAAGATCTTCTGCGACATCCTCAGGCCGCACCGGCAGATTCATTCAGTGCAACGACAAGGAGTTGGCCGGGGGATCGGTGCTAGGCAGGTAGCTGGTATGTAGCCGGGATTCTTCCGAACCCGGCCTGCCCTCCGGTGTCACTGTCTGATCACCTTCCGTCATTCGAGGAGGTTGCCCAGGCAAAGCCGCGAAGTTGCAAAGGCACCGAGTAGGCAGGAGATGCGGCCCCTTCCTGCCGTCGTGGGCTTTGTGCGAACCCAAAAAAGGCCCTGCATCACTGCGGGGCGTATCCGATTTTGGCGGACGTCTGAGCCCCGGCTATTCTGCGGGCCATGGCACCACTTCGATCTCCGTGCGCGTGAAATCGCCGCTCTATGGGAGCCCGAACATGAGCAATGAAACGAGCCGCTGGGACACGGCCGACTTCCTCGACAGTCCCGAAGCCATTCTTGCCTATGTCGAAGCCGTGTTCGAGGACGGCGATCCCGAGCTGATCGCGCTCGCTCTGAACAATGTCGCGCGCGCCAAGGGCCTGCCTCACGATGCACTGAGCGCGCAAGCGATATCGCCTCGGTGATCCGGACGCTCAAGGCCCTGGGGCTCGAACTGACGGCGAAGGCTGCCTGATCGGTTGGCGACGCGGAGTCCTTTCGCGTCTCCGGATCCTTCGCGTAAACCCAAGCAAAGGCCCCGCATTTCTGCGGGGCCCCTTCGATCTTCAGTACGGTGCGCCGGGCCACCGCCCCGGCGCCCGGGCCTTATTGGTCGTCATAATAGCCGGGGCCGCACGGCCGGTGCCCGTCCTCGACCCTATATTGGGTCGAATAGCCCCAGATCAGGATCGAGCCCTGGAAATCGCGGGTGCAGCGGGACTGCGCATAGCCAACCATTTGAGTGTGGGTGGCGTCGCTGTAGAAATACAGGTCCCACACCTGGGTCTGGGCGGCCGCCGGATTGGGCGCGGTCATCGAAAGCGCGGCCATGGCCGCAATGGAGAATATCCGTTTCAACATTTCCCGTCTCCTCGCTTCCACCACGGAAGTCGTGGAGAAGGATAGGGAAAAGCGGCCGGCACTACAAAGAAGAGCGCGTCCGGATCGGACCTAGATGGCTTGCCGGCCGGTCGAGACTCGGAAGCTGGTCTCACGCAAAGCCGCGAAGACGCGAAGCCTACCTGAGCGCCGTCGAAGGGGGCACTGAACAGGCAGGAGACGCAGCCCCTTCGCGCTCTTCGCGTCCTTCGCGTCCTTCAGGAAGGCCGGGACGAATTCGGGCTCGGGGCCGTCGTTGCGCTCGGGGCGGTCGCTGCCTTTGCGCTCGCGGCGCGGGCCGCTCACTGCCGTCACTTATTCCGAGGGAAAGAGGATCCGCGCATAATCCATCGCCCCATGCAGCACATGAACAACGGTGACCGCGTCCGTTTCTGCCCGGTAAAAGATCAGATAGCTGCCGTGAACGCAGTGGCGGACGCCGTGCCGCTCGTAGCGTGGCACCAACGGAAAGCGCTTCGAGAAGCGACCCAGGCCGATGCATCGCTCGCGCAGGTCACGGACGAAGCTTGCCGCTCGCGCCGGATCGTCCTGCGCTATCCTGTCGCCGATAGCTTCGAGGTCGGCCTCGGCTTCGTCGGCGAGCCGGACGATCACCGGGCTGGCCGAACCATGCCCCGATATTTGCTCTCTAGCCGGTCGAACACGTCCTCAGCGAGCTTCGTACGACCCGCGTCAGCGTCGGCAAGGCCTCGGCCGATCGAGGCGTCGAGCGCCGCCAGGCGCGTCTCCCGCTCGTGGATCAGCCGAACGCCTTCGCGGAGGACCTCGCTTTTGCTATTGTAACGGCCGGTGTCGACCAGCTCGGCGACGAAAGTCTCGAGCTGCCGTCCAAGGTCCGCACTGATCATCCCTGCCTCCGACCCTGACTTCGAGTCTCTTTTATCAACTATTACGAAAAGCGGCAAGGAAGCGAGGTCGATCCTGCTGGGCACGCAGGCAGATGCAAGGAGCCCCCTTCGCGCCTTCGCGCCTTCGCGCCTTCGCGCCTTCGCGCCTTCGCGTTAAACGAAAAAGACCCCGCATCGCTGCGGGGCCTCTCATGTCCCTGGGCCCCGGCTTCTGCCGGGGTGCCTCGGATCAGTCGTCGTCGCGGGTCAGGCACGCAGGAGCGAATTCGGGCTAGGGGCCGGCGTCGCTTTCCGGACACTCGCCGTGCCGGGTACGTACTTGGCCTTAGCCTTCGCTTGGAAGTGCGATGGCGCGTTATGCGAACCACCGGCCCCCGCATGACGCGCTTGATCCTACCAGCTTTGAGGCTTGTGAACTGCGCCCGTGGGAGTTTGCACCGGATCCGGCAACTGTGAAGTCGCCAGCAAATGCGGACGAGGGTCGAGCTTGAAGTCCGCGAGGGCCTTCAGCTGAACGCTGCCCTTCGGACGCGGCGGCACCAAGCCCAGGACAAGCCCGCAATCGGCCTTGGCCATGCGAATGGGCGTCAGCAGGTCGGAGTCGTTTGAGATAACCACTGCGCACTTGCACGCGCCGCAGTAGGAGTCGCGCAGAAGATGGGCCGCGAGATTGACGTCGGAGCCTTTCTCCTCGCTCTTGTACACCCACGCCTTGACCAAATTGCCGGCCGCATCAGTCTTCAGAACCGGCTGTCCTGCGACGCGCAACGGGCGCCCCGTCACCGCATCGCTGTCGACGACCACCTGACTGACGACCGATGACATGAACGTGCCGAGGTGAACCTCCACCCGAGGCAGGGTTCCGAGCGCTTGGAGGTAAGCGAGTTGGCGGGTTGGCTGGTCTGGATCCTGAGGCCGCGCGTCCACCTTGGCCGTGAAATAGTAGATCTTCTTTACTGAGTTTTTCGGGAGCAACTGGTCACAAAAGCTCTCTAGGTTGAGCCACTTATGAGGAGTGCCCTTCAGCAGGCCATAGTAAAGATTGAAGCCGTCGATATAGACGTGGGTATCCATAGCGATAGCCTACAAAGAGCAACGGCGGGCTTTCGCCCGCCGTGCGCCCGATGGCCGAAGCCAGTCGGGGGAGTTGTCCAGCTCATATAGCCCAGGTTGACGAAAAATCAAGGTGCTCTTGCCTCGCGTCATCCGGAGCTTCCTTCTCGAAAAAGGCCCCGCGGTCGCCCGCGAGGCCTTCTTCATTAGAACCGGCTCCATCTCCGATGGAGACGAACCCCTAGTCGTCGTCGCGGGTCAAAAACGCCGGGGCGAATTCGGGCTCGGGGCCGTCGTTGCGCTCGGGGCGGTCGC
>JBAWCC010000048.1:0-4127 GCA_049590095.1 Allosphingosinicella sp.
ATGCGAGCCTCGCCACTGCGGCACGATAGGCCGGGTCCAGGCTCCAGAGTAGGATATGGTGCCGGGCCTGAGCCGAACCGAGCGCGTCGAAGGCGTCGAGCTGGGTCGCGACCGCCTCTTCGCGACCGGCGAGATGGAGAAGGACCGAAGCCGCGGAGTCGCGCTCCATGTGCGCGGCGCGAAGCACGATGGCGGGGCCCCGGCCGGACGAATCGGGGAGCAGCTCCCACAAGGCCCGGGGATCGAGCCCGGTTCGAAGGGAGAGAGCGGCCAGGAGGAGCGGCAGAGCGCCGTCCGCCGCGGCCTGGACGAGCAGGGCGTCGTCGAGCCGCGACCGCTCCTCGAGACGGAGGGCAAGCCGGCGCGCGAGGGAATCGGCCCCGGCACCCTCGTCGTAGCGCCCCAGCAGCGCCGCGGTCGCGGACGTGACGGCGCCGTCGGCGGCGGCCGGGGCCACGGAATGGCGGGCGATCAAATAGGTGCGAAGCGCGGCCGCGACGGTCCAGGCGAGGCCGTGCGCGACTTCCGCCGGAAGGTCGCCGCCGGCGATGAGAGGCTCGTGGAAGGCGTCGAGGCGGCGGCTCTCGGCGATCAGAAGAGAGACGGCGGCGGCCGCGACCGCCGGGTCTTCGTCTCCAGCCAGCTCGGTGAGGAGCCGCGGCTCGGAGGCGGCGCGCGCGAGCCGATGCTCCTCCGTCCGGCGAAGGAGCAAGGCGATCAGGTCCGGATCGGCGAGCGCCCCGCCGCCCTCCAGGACCGGCATCGCGATGGCGAGGCTCGCCGAGGACAAAGCGGCCCTGAGCGGCGCGTCCTCGTCCCGGGCGAAATGCGCGGCGAGGTCGGAGCGAAGCTCGTCCTCGATGTCGCCGACCAGCCGGCGAAGGAGATTGGAGATGGTGATCCGCTGGCGGTCGCTGAGCCGAAGGGCTTCCGGAAGGGCGAGGTCGGCGATGGCCGCTGACACGCGCGCGTGCGCCGACGCAAGCAGCTGCGCCGCGCCGTCCAGTTCACCGTTCGCGCGCACTTCGGACATTGGCGGTGCATAAGCCCGTCAGGGTTAAGGCCGCGCTAATCCTGTGGAGGCGCCGGCGCCGGGGCGTGGGCGTGCCGCTGTGCCCAGAAGAAGCTCGCTCCGGCATAGAAAGCGAGCGCGGTCAGCCCCGTCCCCCACATGTCGGCGATGGCGAAGGGAAGCATCAGCCAGGTCATGCCCTTGGGCTCGGCGAGCCAGTGCCGGCCCGGCATCTCCCGGCCGTCCGCCTCGATCCGGAGCGCTACCGTGAAGGCGATGATGGTGCCGGCCAGAGCGACGCAGCCCCATCCGCGAGTGTCGGACAATGTGAAAGCGAGGATGAGGAGCACCCCGGCCGAGATCGCCGGCAGCAGGGCGCCCCACCAGCTCGGCCCCCTCATCCCCTGGAGACGGACGGAGCCGAGTCGCTCGGCGATCCCGTCGAAGGGCGTTGCGAGCAGCAGGAAGGCGAGGCCGAGGCCCAGCCAATGCTTCCCGAAGGCGAGACCGGCCAGCCCCATCAGCAGGGTCGCGCCAAGCCCCAACGCGGTAGGAGTGACACCGGTCGGCATCAGAGCGCCCGTCGCCAGCCGCTCGACCGGCCCCAGCAGATAGCGCGAGACCCAGTCGCCGCGGCGAACGTGGGCGCCGGCGACGATCTGCGCCTCGAGCTCGACCAGATCCTCGGCAGTCTCGGCGACCAGCGGAAGCTCGTCCTCCGCCTCCCCCCTGACGCTGATCTGCCGGGCGCCCGCCTGCACTGCGCGTCGAAGCAGGGTCGACTGGAGGTCCCAGTCGTGGAGCATCGAGGCGGTCTGCTTCAGCATCTGGCCGTCGATCAACGCAAGGCCGGCCCACCGGCTCTGGGCATCGATCCGCTCGTAACGGTCGTCGACCCGCAGGTCCGGCACGACGAGAATGGCCGGGCCGTCGAGGGAGACCAGGCGGGCGATCACGGCCTCCGGAGCGACGAGGCCGTCGCCGACGAGGAGCACCCGGTCGCTGGCGTGGACCGCCTCCGCCGCCTCTTCGGCGCTCCGCGCGAGGACGATCGGAACGTCGTCCGCCCTCAGCCCGTCGAGAGCGGCGCCAAGCTCCGCGGTCACCCGTTCGACGACGACCACGACCGGCTCCGCGCCGGCAGCGACGGCAAGGCGCACCTGACGCTCGACCAGGGTCCGCCCGGCGACCTGAAGGGTGGCGCGCAAGCCGCCGTCGTCCGCTTCGTGATAGGCGGAAATCAAGGCGGCCAGAGTCACGCGTCGCTCCCCATCGAGCGGGGATAGAGGCGCGAGGCGTCATGCGTAAAGCGTAGAGGCGCCCCTACCCCGCGAAATCCGCGAGGGCGGCGCTCAGTTTCCTAAGCACCACCGGGTCGCCGGGCGCGCCGTCCAGGGCTTCGTCGGCGAGGGCGACGAGGCCGGTCACTCCGAAGCTGGCGGCGACGCTCTTCAGCCTCGACGCGGCGATCGACCAATTGGCGTCGCAGCGCGACCGGCCCATCAGGTCGGTCTGGCGCGTGGCACTTTCGAGGAAGGCCGCGCGCAGCTCGCGCATCAGCTCGGGATCGCTTCCGACCGCGGCGGCCAGCGAGGCGTTCAGGGTTCCGGGATCGTAGGCCATCCGCCTCCTTTAGGCGCGCGGCGTTAACGCCCCGTATCCTTCCGAGCTTCCTTGGCCGCCGAATCATGGTAAACGAACCGTTATGACGGGGGCAGAACGAGCACAGGCGGAGCCCGAACAGGGCTTCACGGCTGACACCGACGGCGACTGGCTTGGCCCGGCCGAAACCGGGGCGGAGGCGCCGGAAGCGGCACCCGAGCCGACCCCCGCGAAACGCCCGGCGCGGGGTAGACCGCTCGCCGGCCTGCTCATCCTTCTCGCTTGCGCCTGGATCGCGGCAATCGGTTTCTGGCTTTGGCAGTCCCGCCCTCCGGTCTCGCTCGGCAACGCCATCGCCTGGACGACAATGCTGGCGGGTCCCCTGGCGCTGCTCGCCTTGCTCTGGCTGATCTTCGGAAGGACCTCGCGCCGCGAGGCCGAGCGTTTCACCCGAGCGGTCGAGCAGATGACGGCGGAGAGCCGGGCTCTGGAAAGCGTGCTCGAGATCGTCGCCGGCCGGATCGAGGACAATCACGCCCGGCTCCGCGGCGAGGCCGAGCGGCTGATGTCGCTGGGCGACGAGGCGTCGGACCGGCTCGGCCGGGTGACCTATTATCTCTCCAAGGAAACCGCGACCCTCGACCAGAAGGCCGCGGCGCTCGATTCGGCCGCCAACGCCGCCAAGGTCGACATCGGAGTGCTTCTCCACGATCTGCCCCGCGCCAAGGAGCAGGCGCGGGCCGTCGCCGAGGCGATGAAGGAAGCGGGGCTAAGCGCCCACGGCCAGGCGAGCGCGCTCGAGGCCCAGCTCGCCTCGCTCGCGGCCCGCGGCCGCGACGCCGACGAGGTCCTCGGCGGGGCCGCCCAGCGGATGTCCGCCCATGTCGCCCGGATCGAGAGCGGAAGCGCCGCCGCCGCCTCGAGCATGGACGAATCCTCGGCCAAGATGACGGCGGCGGTCGATTCGGCGATGGGCCGTGCCGCGGAAGCGGTCGAAGCCGCGCGTTCGGCGCTGGAATTGCAGGGCCAGACTACCCTCGCGGCGATCGAGCAGAGCCGGGCGGCGCTCGACAAGGCCGGCGAGGATTCGGCTCGAAGCCTCTCCCAGCGGATCGAGACGATCAGCGGCAAGATCGAGACTCTCGCAGGCCATATCTCGGCCCAGGACGCGGCCAGCCACGCGCTCGTCACGGGGCTCGGCAAGGAGCTGGCGGAGCTCGACGGCTGGTTCGACCGGCTCGGCCGAAACGGCGGGGAACATAGCGAGCGGCTCGGCCAATCCGTGGCGGCCGTGCGTCAGTCGCTGGGGTCGCTTCTCCAGGAAATCGGGACCGGACAGGCGCAGGCGGAGGGCCTGACCGAACGCGCCGGAAGCCTCGGCGCGGCGCTGGCTGGCATTTCCGCCGAGCTTCGCGACGAGCTTCCAATGGCCCTCGCCAATGTCGAAGGCCAGGCCGGCCGGGCCCGGGAGGCCGCGGAGGCGATCGCGCCGCTCGTCGGCGAGGTCGAACGG
>JBAWCC010000049.1:0-5375 GCA_049590095.1 Allosphingosinicella sp.
GTCGGCGAACATTCTGCCCCACATTCCCCACCCCCAACCCCTCCCCTGAAGGGGAGGGGCTTTAGCCCCGCGCGCCTCGCAAGCGTTATGCAAACGTCCCGCGAAGGCTGGGGCCCCGGCGAGTGAAGAACGCCGGTACCTTTCACCCACTGGGATGCCAGCCTTCGCTGGCATGACGAACTACCGATGCCGTTTCCGCCAGGTCAGCTGGCGCCAGACATAGCCGGCGACGATCAGGACGATGATCGCCGTCGACAGCGGCCCCAATATCTTCTCGACGTCGCGGAACGCCATTCCGAGGCCCCAGCCGGCGCGGGCCAGCGCCGCCGTCCAGATGCTGGTGCCCAGCGTCGACCAGAGGAAGAAGCTCTTCAGCCGCATGTTGAGTAGCCCGGCCGGGATCGAGATGACCGAGCGGATGGTCGGGAGCATCCGGCCGCCCGAGACGATGAACCCGCCATATTTTCCGAACAGTCTCTCCGACTTCTCGACATCGTCCCATTCCAGGGTCAGCCAGCGGCCGTAACGGACGATGAAGGGCTTGAACCGCTTCATCCCGATCACCCGAGCCAGCGCATACCAGAACAGATTGCCGAGCATCGCGCCCGCCGTACCGCTGGCGATCACCCCCCAGAGCGTAAGCTGGCCCCGGGCGGCCTGGACGCCGGCGAGCGGCATGATCACCTCGGACGGGATCGGCGGGAAGACCGTCTCCAGGAACATGAGCAGGAAGATGCCGACATAGCCGGTCTGCTCGATGAGGTTGGTCGTCCAGTCACCCACGGGCTGTTCCCCGGCGAAGGCCGGAGTCCAGGGACTCCGTCGGCGAAGCTTGGCCCCGGCCTTCGCCGGGGAACGACGGGTTCATTTCCGTACCTTCGCTTCGATCGAGTCCCAGATCAGAGCGGGCGTGTCGGTGCCGTTGAACCGGTCGATGGCGACGATTCCGGTCGGCGAGGTGACGTTGATCTCGGTCAGCCACTTGCCGCCGATGACGTCGATTCCGACGAAGAGGAGCCCGCGCGCCTTGAGCTCCGGCGCCAGCGCCGCGCAAATCTCCAGCTCCGTCTCGGTCAGCTCGGTCTTCGCCGCCAAGCCTCCGACCGCCAGGTTCGAGCGAATCTCTCCCGCGCCCGGGATCCGGTTGATCGCTCCGGCGATTTCGCCGTCGACGAGGACGATCCTCTTGTCGCCCTCGGCGATCTCCGGGAGGAAGGCCTGGACGACATGCGGCTCGCGATAGGCGGTGTTGAACACCTCCATCAGGGCGGACAGATTGGCGCCGTCGCGGCCGACCTTGAAGACGGCCTTGCCGGCATTTCCGTGGAGCGGCTTGATCACGATCTCGCCGTGCCGCTCGAGGAATTTCCGGGCCGCTCCCAGGGAGCGGGTGAGGAGGGTCGGCGGCATGAAGCGGGCGAAATCGAGGACCCAGATCTTCTCCGGGGCGTCGCGGACCGAGGCGGGATCGTTGACGACGAGGGTCTCACCGCGGATCCGCTCCAGCAGGTGGGTTGCGGTGATGTAGCCGAGGTCGAAGGGAGGGTCCTGCCGCATCAGGACGACGTCGACGTCGCGGCCGAGGTCGAGCAGCACCGGGTCGCCGGGCGTGAAATGGTCGCCCTGGGCCGGCCGCACCGTCACCGGCTGCGCCATCGTCCGGAGCCGCCCCTCCGTGAAGCTCAAGTCCTCGGCCCGGTAATGCCACAAGGCGTGGCCGCGCTTTTGCGCTCCCAGCATGATCGCGAAGGTCGAATCGCCTTCGATGTTGATCCCTTCCAGGGGATCCATTTGGACGGCGACTTTGAGGCTCATGGCGCGCGCTTAGCGGGGCGGGGCTCCGCTGTCATCCATGCCAGATATTGGCCATGTGCCTGGGCAGTCGCCTCGGTACGATGAAGATCGCGTCCAGTCGGATGTCGTCGCCGGCGCGCGCATAGCGGTGAGCGAGCGCCTCGGCCGCGGCCGCCACCCGCCGAAGCCGCCACTCGTCGAGGGCCATTCCGGCCTCCCGGGCCGTCGCCCGCGCCTTGACCTCGACGAACGCCACCGTCCGGCCGCGCCTGGCGACGAGGTCGACCTCGCCCACCGGAGTCCGGACCCTCCGGCCCAGGATCTTCCAGCCCTTGAGCTGGAGCCAGAGCGAGGCGAGCCTTTCCGCCCGCCGGCCGCCTTGCTCCGCCCGCTGCCGCTTCATTTGAGCTTCAGCGCCCGTTCGTAGGCCAGACGCCTTGGCACTCCGAGAGTCTCCGCCACCTCGGCCGCCGCCCGCGAGGCGGAGAGCCGGCCCATCGCCTCGCGAAGCGCCTCGTCCACTTGCCCCTCGCCGGCGGTCTCGGGTTCGCCCGGAGGAGCGACGATTACGACGATCTCCCCTTTCGGCCCCGAAACGGCATAGCGCTCCGCCAGATCGGACAGCGTCCCGGTCACCGTCTCCTCGAACTTCTTGCTGATCTCGCGCGCCACCGCGGCCTCGCGGTCGCCGAGGCCGGCCTGAAGCGCCTGCAGGGTCGAGGCGAGGCGCGGCCCGCTTTCGTAGAGCACCAGGGTCGCCCGGACCGAAGCCACTTCCGCGATCGCCGCCGCCTTGGCGCCGCCCTTGGGCGGAAGGAAGCCGAGGAACAGGAAGCGGTCGGTCGGAAGCCCGGCCAGGGTGAGGGCCGCGACGACGGCCGAGGGGCCGGGGAGGGTGGTCACCGGGATCCCGGCCGCCCGGGCGTCCCGAACCAGCTTGTAGCCCGGATCGGAGATGAGCGGCGTCCCGGCGTCCGAGACCAGGGCCACCGCCCCCTGCCGCATCCGTTCGAGCAGCTGCGGCCGAACGCGCTCGGCATTGTGATCGTGATAGGGCAGCATCGGCCGCTTGACGCCGATGTGATGGAGGAGCTTGGCCGTGACCCGGCTGTCCTCCACCGCGATCAGATCGGCCCGGGCCAGCACTTCGGACGCGCGCGGGCTCAGATCGGAAAGATTGCCGATGGGGGTCGCGACGATATAGAGGCCTGGAGGCAGCGCGTTCATGAGGAACAGGGTCATGGCAGAGCAATCCCCCGGGTCGCAAGCGCGGCGCCATATTCTAGGCCTCGCCGGGTCCGCCCTTCTGGCGATGTCGCTCGCCGGCTGCCAGCTCGTTCCCAAGCCTCGCCCCGATCTCCCTCCGGAGGAATATCCGGAGGAAGTCGAGCAGCCGCGCGGCGAGGAGCCGGGCACTGTGCTGCCGCCGCAGGAGACCCGCAATCGGGTCGCCGTTCTGGTCCCGACTTCGGGCGCCAATGCCGGGGTCGGCCAGTCGATCGCCAACGCCGCCAACCTCGCACTGCTCGACGCCGGCGGCGAGCGGATCCGGATCACCGTCTACGACACCGCCCGGGGCGGGGCCGCGGCGGCCGCCAACCAGGCGCTTGCCGACGGCAACGGTCTCTTCCTCGGCCCGCTCCTCGCCGAAGACGTCCGGGCCGTCGCTCCGGTCGCCCGCCGCGCCGACGTTCCGGTGATCGCCTTTTCCAACGACAGCAATGTCGCCGGCAACGGCGTCTATCTGATGGGCTTCACGCCCCGCCAGTCGATCGAGCGGGTCGTCGGCCATGCCCGAAGCGTCGGGCTCGAACGTTTCGGGGCGCTCGCGCCGGTCGGGATCTACGGCCGCCGCGCCTCGGACGCGATGGTCGGGGCGGTCGAGGACGAAGGCGGGCGCCTCGTCTCCATGCAGAGCTACGACGGCGGACCGGCCGCCGTCAGGACGGCCGTCGCCAGGCTCTACGCGCAAGGGGATTACGACGCGGTCCTGATCGCCGACGGCGGGCGCGGCGCCACGGCGGCCGCTCCGATCCTGAAGGGCGGCTCGAACGCCCGGGTCCGGCTGCTGGGAACGGAATTGTGGGCGGCGGAGACCGGCCTCGGCCGGACCGCGGCACTTCGCGGCGCCTGGTATGCGAGCGTCGGCGATTCGATGTTCAACCAGCTCCGAACCCGCTACCGCAGCCGCTACGGCGCGGCGCCCTATCGGCTCGCCAGCCTCGGCTACGACGCGGTGCTGCTGACCGTCCGGATCGCCAAGGACTGGCGCCTCGGCCGCCCCTTCCCGGAACGCGAGCTTCGCGATTCGACCGGCTTTTCGGGCGTCGACGGCCCCTTCCGCTTCACCTCGACCGGAGTCGCCGAGCGCTCGCTCGAGGTGCGCGAGGTCACGGCGACTGGGACGATCGTGGTGTCGCCGGCGCCGAGGGGCTTCGACTGAGCAACCCCTCTCCCCTACAGGGAGAGGAGTTTTACAGTGACGATCTCCGCGAGAATGGCATCGAGCAGCAGCCGCCCCGCCGGCTGCACGACCAGCCGCCCATCCTCGCGCCCGACAAGCCCATGGCCCTCCAGCCGCTCGACCGCTCCCAGGTCGAGCCGGCTCTCCACCGCTCCCAGCTCCACCCCCTCGCTGAGCCGCAACCCCATCAGCAGCGCTTCGGTCGCCTGCTCCTCCGGGCTCAGCACCGTCTCTTCGCAAACTCCATGCCCGTTGCGCTCCAGCGCCGACAGCCAATTCTCCGGCTTGCGATGCCGCTGGGTCGCGCTGCCGCCGCGCCGGCCGTGCGCGCCCGGGCCGACGCCCAGATAGGGCCGGTAGCGCCAGTAAGCGAGATTGTGGCGGCTCTCCTCGCCGGGCCGGGCGTGATTGGAAATCTCATAGGCGGGCAGTCCGGCCCCGGCGGTCATGTCCTGGGTCAGCTCGTAGAGCGCCGCCGCCTCGTCGGGATCGTGCCCCTCCAGCTCGCCCCGGGCGGCCAGGGCGGCGAAGCGCGTGCCCGGTTCGATGGTCAGCTGGTAGAGCGAGAGGTGGCCGGTGCCGAAGCCGAGCGCCCGCCGGAGCTCTGACTTCCAGGCTGCCTCGCTCTGCTCCGGCAAGGCGTAGATGAGGTCGAAGCTGACCCGCTCGAAGCAGCCTTGCGCCGTCTCCAGCGCGGCCAGGCCTTCCGCCACGCCATGCGCCCGCCCCAGGAAGCGAAGCGCCCGGTCGTCGAGCGACTGGAGGCCGAGCGAGACCCGATTGACGCCCGCCGAGGCGAGGTCCGCGAAGCGCTCCGCCTCGACCGACGAAGGGTTCGCCTCCAGAGTGATCTCGACGTCCGGCGCCAGCCCCCAATGCCGATCCGCGGCCTCGATCAGCGCCGCAACCGTCGCCGGCTCCATCAGCGAGGGGGTGCCGCCGCCGAAGAAGATCGAGGCGACCGGACCTCTCGGCCAGGCTTCGGCCTCCCAGGCGAGATCCCTGAGCAGCGCCTCCCGCCAGGCCGCCTGGTCGACCGACTCGCGGACATGGCTGTTGAAGTCGCAATAGGGGCATTTGGAGACGCAGAACGGCCAGTGGACGTAGAGGGCGATTC
>JBAWCC010000050.1:0-4334 GCA_049590095.1 Allosphingosinicella sp.
GTTCTCATTCGGTCGCTATATGAGACGCTGTCCGAGTCGGCCCGATCAACCGGCGAGGGCGGGAATGGGCCAAGGGGTTCGCCCCGAGGCCAACGGCCGGCGCGAAGTCATCCGGGATCGTATGAGCTCGCGTCACCTGAAGAGTCCGTGACTGCGATTGTCCTTCCGCAAGGGGCCGGACGAGGCGGTTCGGGGGTGAGGATCCGGGCCGGGACAGAGTGTCCGGACGGATCGAAACGCCCGGGCCGGCTTTAAGGACCGGAGCGGCGGCCTTCCTCCTTCGAAAGCGGGCGGAAGGTCGGGCCACACTGCCTCGAAAGCGAAGGCGACAGGACCCGGCGGCTCTTCACTTAAGACTGGACGCTTTCGAGTAAGACACGAAAGCAGCAAAAAGTCGTCCAGCCCCGGGTGCCCGTGGCAAGGACGCGCCGGCCGTTTTCTCCCTCATCCGGCAACGGAGGCTTTCGCGCGCCCGTTGCCCTTTCCCGTTTCCCGGCAAAGGCCGGGACCCGGTCCTGCGCCGATCTGGACCCCGGCCTTCGCCGGGGAGCATCGCTCCCGTCCACTTCGTCCGGTTCCGGACAGCCGCTAACCTCGCTAGCGAATCTCGCTCAGCTCCACGCCTTTCGTTTCCCTCGCCAGCAGCGCCGTGACGCCGCTGACGAAGCAGGCCACGCCGACATAGACCGCCACCGGCACGGCCGAATCATATTCCCTGTACAGCCAGAGCGCGACGATCGGGGCAAGCGAGCCGGCCAGGATCGCGGTGAGCTGGTAGGCGATCGACACGCCCGAATAGCGGATCCGGGTCGGGAAAAGCTCGGTGATGAAGGCGGCCTGCGGTCCGTACATGGCGCTGTGGAGGACGAGGCCGACGACCAGAGCGAGGACGATCAGGAGGCCGTCGCCGCTGGCCAGCATCGGGAAGAAGGCGAAGCTGAAGGCGGCGAGGCCGAGGCCTCCGAAGGCGTAGACCGGGCGCCGGCCGATCCGGTCGGACAGCCGCCCGAAGAGCGGGATGGCGAAGAACTGGACTCCGGCGCCGATGAGCAGGGCCTGCAGCGCCGTGCTTCGGCTTTCCGCGGCGACGTCGACAAGGAAGGTCAGCGAGAAGACGGTGAGGATGTAATAGGAGATGTTCTCGCCGACGCGTAGCCCGGCGCCGAGCACGATGGCCCGAGGCTTCTCGCGCAGCACGTCCATGGCGGGAAGCTTCGGCGGGATCTCCGCCTCTTCGAGCGCTTTCTCGAACATCGGGCTCTCTTCCACGCGGTTGCGGATGTACCAGCCGACGACGACCAGCAGCGCCGACAGCAGGAAGGGGATCCGCCAGCCCCAGGCGAGGAAATCGGCCTCGCTCTGAAGCCCCGCGATCAGCGCCAGGACGCCCGCCGAAAGCAGGCTGCCCGCCGCGACTCCGGCCTGGGGCCAGCTCGCCCAGAAGCCGCGCCGGGCCGAGTCGCCATGCTCGGCCGCCATCAGCACCGCTCCGCCCCACTCGCCGCCGACCGCGAAGCCCTGCACGAGGCGCAGCAGGATGAGCCCGGCGGGCGCCCAGATCCCGATCTGGGCGTAGGTAGGAAGCAGCCCGATCAGGACCGTGGCGACTCCCATCAGGACGAGGCTCAGCATGAGCAGGCGCTTGCGCCCGATCCGGTCGCCATAATGGCCGAAGACGATTCCGCCGAGCGGCCGGGCGACGAAGCCCACCGCATAAGTGGCGAAGGCCAGCAGGGTCCCGACGAACGGATCGTAGGAGGGGAAGAAGAGCTTGTTGAAGACGAGCGCGGCGGCGGAGCCGTAGAGGAAGAAATCGTACCATTCGATGGTTGTGCCGATCATGCTCGCCGCGACCACCCGGCGCAGCTTCCTCGGCTGCCATTCCTCGCTATTTTCCTGTGCCGCCATATCGCCTCCTCGCCCGGGCAGCTTTAGCCAGCCCTTGCCGGGCGGGAAAGCGGGGCGTAGCGCCGGGTCATGCGCTTCCTCCTCCCCGTGCTCCTGCTCCTCGCCGGCGCCTGCGCCACCACCCCCACTCAAGACGGCGAAATCTCACGCTGGCGCGCGCAGGCGGAAAGGGTGACGATCGCTCGCGACGATTGGGGGATCGCCCATGTGCGGGGAAGGACCGATGCGGACGCCGTGTTCGGGATGATCTATGCGCAGGCCGAGGACGACTTCAACCGGGTCGAGACCAACTATCTCATCGCGCTCGGTCGCGCGGCCGAGGCGGAAGGGGAGGAAGCGATCTGGGCGGATCTTCGCGCCCGGCTCTACATGGATCCGGACGATCTTCGCGTCCGTTACGAGTCGAGCCCGGCCTGGCTGAAGCGGCTGATGGATTCATGGGCGGACGGGCTGAACTATTATCTGGCGACCCATCCCGAGGTTCGCCCGCGCGCGATCACCCGGTTCGAGCCCTGGATGGCCTTGAGCTTCACGGAAGGCAGCATCGGCGGCGACATCGAGCGGATCGGCCTCAAGGCGCTGGAGGCGTTCTACACCAGCCCGTCATCCCAGCGAAGGCTGGGATCCCGGCGGGTGAAGGGCGCCGCTTCCTTCACCCACCGGGGCCCCAGCCTTCGCTGGGGCGACGGTCATGACAACGAACCCCGCGGCTCCAACGGTTTCGCCATCGCGCCCGCCAACACCGCCGACGGCAATGCGCTCCTCCTGATCAACCCCCACACCAGCTTCTTCTTCCGCTCCGAGCAACAGGTCGCGAGCGACGAGGGTCTCAACGCCTATGGCGCCGCGACCTGGGGCCAGTTCTTCATCTACCAGGGCTTCAACGAGAGCGCCGGCTGGATGCACACGTCGAGCGGGGTCGACGTCGTCGACGAGTTCCTGGAGACGATCGAGCGGAAGGACGGAGCCCTCTTCTACCGCTACGGCAACGAACTGAGGCCGGTGGAGACGAAGACGGTGAGCGTCGCCTACCGCCAGCCGGACGGAAGTATGGCGAGCCGCACGTTCGAAACCTACCGGACCCACCACGGCCCGATCGTCCGCGAGGCCGGCGGCAAGTGGGTCGCCTTCGCGATGATGCACAAGCCGGTCGAGGCGCTTCAGCAGAGCTTTCTTCGGACCAAGGCCCGCGACCATGACGAGTTCCTGAAGGTGGCGGAGCTGAAGGCGAATTCGTCGAACAACACCGTCTTCGCCGATGCCGAGGGCAATATCGCCTATCACCATCCCCACTTCATCCCGGTGCGCGACGATCGCTTCGACTATACGAAGCCGGTGGACGGCAGCGATCCGCGCACCGACTGGCGCGGCCTCCACGCTTTGTCGGATGCGCCGCGGGTGCTGAACCCGCCGAACGGCTGGATCCAGAACACCAACAACTGGCCTTATTCGGCGGCGGGACCGGACAGCCCGAAGCCGGGGGACTTCCCGCGCTACATGGATAGTTTCGGCGAAACTCCGCGCGGGCTTCAGGCCGTGCGGGTGCTTGGGCAGAAGAGGAAATTCTCACTCGAGGGCCTTCGGGACGCCGCTTACGATCCCTATCAGCCCGCCTTCGCCCGGCTGATTCCCGGCCTCGTCGCCGCCTGGGACAAGGCGCCCGAATCGGAGCCGCTCAAAGCCCGCCTGCGAGCGCAGATCGCGATGCTGAGAGCCTGGGATCATCGTTGGAGCTCAGACTCGATCGAAACGACGCTCGCGATGTTCTGGGGCGAACGCCTGTGGGCCGAGGTGCGCGAGGGCGGGCAGGCTCCCATGGTTCCCATCGACCTCATCGACGCGCTGCCGGCGCGCCGCAAGCTCGAGGCCCTGGCTTCGGTGACGGCGCAATTGAAGCGCGATTTCGGCCGCTGCCACACGCGCTGGGCCGAGGTGAACACGTTTCAGCGCCTCACGGGCGACATCGTCCAGCCCTTCTCGGACTCCGCGCCGGGATTTCCGGTCCCTTTCACCTCCGGTCGCTGGGGCTCGCTCGCCTCCTTCGGGGCGGCGCCGAGGAACGGCTCGAAGCGCTGGTACGGGACGAGCGGCAACAGCTTCGTCGCCGTCGTCGAGTTCGGGCCGAAAGTGCGGGCGCTGGCCGTGACCGCGGGCGGCGAGAGCGGCCATCCGGGCTCGCCGCATTTTAACGACCAGGCGGAGCGCTACGCCAAGGGGGATTTGCGCGAGGTCTATTTCTACCCGGAGCAGCTCGACGGGCGCACGGAGCGGACGTACCGGCCGGGGCGGTAATTGCCTCCCCATCGAAGATGGGGAGGGGGACCAGGCGAAGCCTGGTGGAGGGGTAGATGGCGCCGGGACTTGAGGTTCGCTCGCGATCCTCCGACGACGGCAGCTACCCCTCCACCACCCTTCGGGTGGTCCCC
>JBAWCC010000051.1:0-2292 GCA_049590095.1 Allosphingosinicella sp.
GCCTTCGCCGTCGCGCCTGGGGCCCCGGTCGCTGCGCTCGCCGCGGGGGCGCTCCTCGCGCGGAGGCCGCGTGTCCTCCAGCTCGGCGCCGGTCTCCTGGTCGACGACTCGCATCGACAGGCGGACCTTGCCGCGCGGGTCGATCTCGAGGACCTTGACCTTGACTTCCTGGCCTTCGCTGAGCGCGTCCGACACCTTCTCGACCCGCTCGTTGCGGATCTCGGAGACGTGGACGAGGCCGTCCTTGCCGCCCATGAAGTTCACGAAGGCGCCGAAATCGACGAGGTTGACGACCTTGCCGGTATAGACCTTGCCGACCTCCGGCTCCTCGACGATGCCCTGGATCCAGCGGCGGGCCGCCTCGATCTGGTTGACGTCGGAGGACGAGATCTTGACGATCCCCTCGTCGTCGATGTCGACCTTGGCGCCGGTGGTGGCGACGATCTCGCGGATGATCTTGCCGCCGGTGCCGATGATGTCGCGGATCTTGGCCTTGTCGACCTGCATCGTCTCGATCCGGGGCGCGTGAGCCGAGAGCTCGCCGCGCACTTCGCCCATCGCCTTGGCCATCTCCCTGAGGATGTGGGCGCGGCCTTCGCTGGCCTGGTCGAGGGCGATGCGCATGATCTCCTCGGTGATTCCGGCGATCTTGATGTCCATCTGGAGCGAGGTGATGCCCACTTCCGTTCCGGCGACCTTGAAGTCCATGTCGCCGAGATGGTCCTCGTCGCCCAGGATGTCGCTGATCACCGCGAAATCCTTGCCTTCCAGGATCAGGCCCATTGCGATTCCGGAGACCGGCCGGGTGATCGGGACTCCGGCGTCCATCAGCGCGAGGCAGCCGCCGCACACCGTCGCCATCGACGAGGAGCCGTTCGACTCGGTGATGTCGGAGAGGATACGGATCGTGTAGGGGAAGTCCTCGTGGCTCGGAAGCACCGGGTGGAGCGCCCGCCAGGCGAGCTTGCCGTGGCCGGTCTCGCGTCTCGAGGGAGCCCCGAAGCGCCCGACCTCGCCCACCGAATAAGGCGGGAAGTTATAGTGGAGCATGAAGCGCGAGTAAGAGAGACCCTCCAGCCCGTCGATCATCTGCTCGGCGTCCTTGGTGCCGAGCGTGGTCGTGCAGATCGCCTGGGTCTCGCCGCGGGTGAAGAGCGCCGAGCCGTGGGTGCGGGGAAGGAAGCCGACCATCGCCTCGATCGGGCGCACCGTCTTCGTGTCGCGGCCGTCGATGCGCACGCCTTCCTTGAGGATGGCGCCGCGGACGATCTCAGCTTCCAGCTTCTTCACCAGCTTGAGCGCACCGAGATAGCCGGCGGGGTCCGAGGCCTCCATGTCGGCGAGGCCTTCGCGGGCCTTGGTCCGGGCTTCGTTGATCGCGGTCTGGCGCTGCTGCTTGTCGGTGAGCTTGTAGGCCGCGGCGAGGTCGGTGCCGATGAGGCCGCGAAGCTTCTCCTTGATCGCCTTGGTGTCGGCCGGAGCCTCGAGCTCCCACGGGTCCTTGGCGGCCTTTTCGGCGAGGCTGATGATGCCCTGGATGACCGGCTGGATCGAGCGGTGGGCGAACATGACGGCGCCGAGCATGACGTCCTCGGAAAGCTCCTTGGCCTCCGATTCGACCATCATCACCGCATTATGGGTGCCGGCGACGACGAGGTCGAGCTCGCCTTCCTTGATCTGGTCCTGGGTCGGGTTGAGGATATATTCGCCCTCGGCATAGCCGACTCGGGCGGCGGCGATCGGGCCCATGAAAGGGATGCCGGAGAGGGTGAGTGCGGCGGAAGCGGCGACCATCGCCACCACGTCGGGCTCGTTCTCGCCGTCATAGGACATGACCTGGGCGATCACGAGGATCTCGTTGTAGAACCCCTCCGGAAACAGCGGCCGGATCGGCCGGTCGATGAGACGGCTGGTGAGGGTTTCCTTCTCCGTGGCGCCCCGCTCGCGCTTGAAGAAGCCGCCGGGGATTCGCCCCGCGGCCGAGAATTTTTCCTGATAATGGACGGTCAGCGGGAAGAAATCCTGCCCCGGCTTGACGTTCTTCGCGGCGGTCACCGCGCAAAGGACGACGGTTTCGCCAAGGGTCGCGATCACCGCGCCGTCGGCCTGGCGGGCAACGCGGCCCGTTTCGAGAGTGAGCGTCTTGCCGCCCCACTCGATCTCAACTTTCTTCATGTCGAACATTCGTGTTTTCCTTCAACGCCCAGGGCCAAATGCGCTGGGGGCCTGTAGAGGGAGCGTCATCGCTCCCGGGGTCGGACCGATCTTGGTCCTGGAGGCTCGGCCGAAATG
>JBAWCC010000052.1:0-14495 GCA_049590095.1 Allosphingosinicella sp.
CAGCGGGACCCTTCCCCCTTTACCTTCTTTGCCCGTGGCACCCCGGCCGCCTCTGTGGCACGGTAATCCGATGCCCGAGCCGCGCCTCCCCTTGACCGCCAAGCTGGTCGCCCCGCTCTATACCGAGGCGATGCTGCTCGCCGACGAGGCGCGGTCCTATTTCGACATGAGCGGCCGGGCCGATCGCGACTCGCTCGACCCGATCGACCGGGTCGGCTTTTCCTGCGAGTCGCTGAAGGTGACGACCCGGCTGATGCACGTCATCGCCTGGCTTCTCGCCCAGCGCGCCGTCGAGGCCGGCGAATTGAGCGCAAGCCAGGCCCGCCGCCCGGCGCGCCGGCTCGGCGAGGCGCCGGCCAGCGACGAAGCGCTGCTGATGCGGCTTCCGGAGGCCGCCGTCGCCCTGATCCACTCCAGTCGCGACCTCTATGCCCGGGTGAAAAGGCTCGACGATGCGCCCGCGCCCGGTGCGGAGCCGCAGGCGAGCCCGGCGCGGAGCCTGATGAGCCGGCTGGAGCGGTCTTTCTAAGAGATACCGTCATTCCGGCGAAGGCCGGAATCTATGAACACAGAAATTCTAGAACGATCGCCTACACCCGTGCTCATGGATCCCGGCCTTCGCCGGGATGACGGTCAGCGGCCGCAAAGCTCGGCTTTCGCCTCCTCATACTGCCGGATCAGCTCCGCCACATAGTCTCCCGCCGGCCTCACCCGGTCGATGGCGCCGATGCCCTGGCCGGAGCCCCAGATGTCGCGCCAGGCTTTCTTGGCGCTCTCGCCTCCGCCGAAATCCATCGTCTTCAGATCGCCCGCGGGGAGATTGTCCGGGTCGAGCCCGGAGGCGGCGATCGAGGCGCGCAGATAATTGCCGTGGACCCCGGTGAACAGGCTCGAATAGACGATGTCGGCCGCCCGCCCGTCGCATATCCCCTGCTTGTAGGCCTCGGCGGCATTGGCCTCCGCGGTAGCGATGAAGGGCGAGCCGATATAGCCGAGGTCGGCCCCCATCGCCTGGGACGCGAGGATGGCACGGCCGGTGGCGATGGCTCCGGAAAGGATCAGCGGCCCGTCGAACCACTGCCTGATCTCCTGGACCAGAGCGAAGGGCGACAGGGTGCCGGCATGGCCGCCGGCCCCGGCCGCGACCGCGATCACCCCGTCCGCGCCCTTCTCCACCGCCTTGCGGGCGAAACGGTCGTTGATGACGTCGTGGAGCGCGATCCCGCCCCAGCCGTGAACGCCCTGGTTGACCTCGACGATCGCGCCCAGCGAGGTGATGACGATCGGCACCTTCCATTTGGCGCAGGTCGCCATGTCCTGCTGGAGCCGGTCGTTGGAGCGGTGGACGATCTGGTTGACCGCGAACGGCGCGGACGGGCGGTCCGGATTGTCCCGGTCCCAGGCGGCGAGCTCCTCGGTGATCCGGTGAAGCCATTCGTCGAGCAGGCTCTGCGGCCGGGCATTGAGCGCCGGGAAGGAGCCGACGATCCCCGCCTTGCACTGGGCGATGACGAGGTCCGGGTTGGAGACGATGAAGAGCGGCGCTCCGATGGCCGGAAGGCGAAGGCGCCGGAGGATCGCGGGCAGGGTCATTGCGCCGCCTTAACGGATGCGGGGGACGGTGCAAGGAAGAGGTGACCGGCGCCTCGCCGTCATGCCAGCGAAGGCTGGCATCCATGCTGAGTCAGTATGGACCCCAGCCTTCGCTGGGGTGACGAGTTACTCCACTTCTCGTCCGCGGGTCTCCGGCAGAAGGAACAGCCCCACGACGAGAGTCAGAACCGCGATCCCGATCGGGTACCAGAGGCCGTAATAGATATCCCCCGTCGCGGCGACCATGGCGAAGGCGGTGGTCGGGAGAAATCCTCCGAACCAGCCGTTGCCGATGTGATAGGGCAGCGACATCGAGCTGTAGCGGATCCGGCTCGGGAACAATTCGACCAGAAGCGCCGCGATCGGGCCGTAGACCATGGTCACGTAGAGGACGAGCAGGAACAGGATCGCGACGACCATCGGCTTGTTCACCCGCGCCGGATCGGCCCTGGCAGGATAGCCGGCACGAGTCAGAACCGCCTTGATCTCGGCTTCGGCGGCCGCCGCCCATCGCGCCTGTTCCTCCGGCTCGTCGGCCGGTGGCGCCTTGGCGATGTCGACCCACGCAGTGCCGATCTTGAGCCGCGCCCCCGTTCCGAACTCGGTGTCGACCGAGGAATAGCCGATGCCGGCCTTGGCAAGCAGGCTCTTGGCGATGTCGCAGCCGTTCCGGTCGAAGCTCTTCCTGCCGATCGGATCGAACTGGACCGAGCAGAACCGGCTGTCGGCCATCACCTGCACCGGGGCCTGTTGCTGCGCTTCGTAGAGCGCCGGATTGGCCGCCCGGGTCAGCCCTTCGAACAAAGGGAAATAGGTCAGCGCCGCCAGGGCGCAGCCGGTCAGGATGATCGGCTTTCGTCCGATCCTGTCCGACAGCCAGCCGAAGAAGACGAAGAAGGGCGTCGCAAGCACCAGGGCGATCGCGATCAATATGTTGGCTGTGGCGCCGTCGACCTTGAGGGTCTTCTCGAGGAAGAAGAGGGCGTAGAATTGCCCGGTATACCAGACCACCGCCTGGCCGGCGACCGCTCCGAACAAGGCGATGAGCACGATCCGCAAATTTCCCCAGCGCGCGAAGCTCTCGCGAAGCGGCGCCCTGGACGTCGTGCCTTCCGCCTTCATCTTCTGGAAGACCGGGCTCTCTTCGAGCTGAAGCCGGATCCACAGCGATATTGCGAGCAGAAGGATCGAGAGCAGGAAAGGGATCCGCCAGCCCCAGTCGGCGAAGGCTTCCTCGCCGAGCGCGGTTCGGGTGCCGATCACCACCAGCAGCGCCGCGAACAGGCCGAGCGTCGCCGTGGTCTGGATCCAGCTCGTATAGAAGCCCCGGCGCCCCGGAGGCGCGTGCTCGGCGACATAGGTCGCCGCCCCGCCATATTCGCCGCCTAGCGCCAGGCCCTGCAGCAGGCGCAGGATCACCAGTGCGACCGGCGCCGCCACGCCGACGCTCGCATAGCTCGGCAGGAGGCCGACCAGGAAGGTCGACAGGCCCATGATCGCCATGGTGACGAGGAAGGTATATTTGCGCCCGACGAGGTCGCCGATCCGCCCGAACACCAGCGCCCCGAACGGCCGCACCGCGAAGCCGGCGGCGAAGGCGCCGAGCGCGAAGATGAAGCCCGTCGTCTCGTTGACGCCCGAGAAGAACTGGCTCGAGATGATCGTCGCGAGCAGGCCGTAAAGGTAGAAATCATACCATTCGAAGACGGTGCCGAGCGACGAGGCGGCGATGACGAGCCGGTCGCGGCGGGCATTGCTCGGGGCGGGGGCGGGGGCGGGGTCGGTGGTGGCCATGTTGCGGGTGTTCCGTGGATTCGCGCCCAGCGCAAGACACACGATAGGGCATTGCGGGAGGGCCCCGCCCGCTCCCCCAATTGCTTTTTTCGCCCTCCGGGACTACATAGAGCGCCGCTACCAGTCGCAAATGAACGGTCTTTGGCGCTTTGCGGCTCCTTTTTCCTTCTCGCCTCTCGCAGCACCGGCGGTCCGATCAACGGCCTCCATTCGAAAAGGGAAAACCGCAATGACCATCGGGACCGTGAAATTCTTCAACGCCGACAAGGGTTATGGCTTCATCCAGCCCGAGGGCGGCGGCGACGACGCCTTCGTGCATATCAGCGCCGTCCAGGCCGCCGGAATGCAGACTCTCGACCGCGATCAGCGCGTCTCCTACGATCTCGAGACCGACCGTCGCGGCAAGACCAGCGCCGTCAACATCCAGTCGGCCTGACGTCAGTGGGGACAGTTGCCGTGACTGCCCCCCAAATACGAAAAAGGGGGACAGTTACGGTAACTGTCCCCAAACTCGCCGAGAGGGGCGGGGGCGCTAGTGTCCCCGTCCCGCCTTGCTTCAATCGCAAGGGGGAAGAAAGAACCGCCTATGTCCGCACAGCATGATTTCTATTCCGCCCGCGCCGCCGAGGCGCGCGCCGACGCCGACAAGGCCACCCTCGACAATGTCCGCGACCGCTGCCTCCGCGCCGCCGGCGCCTGGGAAGCCATGGCCGCGAGGGCCCACCGGAGCGACGTCTTCCGGGCCAAGCAGGCCGCCGAGAAGGACGCCGCGGCCACCCTCGCGGAATAGCGACGCAACCCCTTGCCCCCCGCCCCCTGAAGGCGTAGCGGGCGCGGCGGTCCGGATCGGGCCGATCGGTTAATTCGCGCCGGGGATGCCAGGGGACCAAGGATGAGCGAAGCCTCGGCCGCCCCGACCCCACTTCCGGACGTTCGCGACCCGGAGTCCGGCCATCATCATGCGGGACTGCTCAGGCTCACCGTCGGAGCGATCGGGATCGTCTTCGGCGACATCGGCACCTCGCCGCTTTACGCCTTCCGCGAAACCTTCGCCGGCCATCATCCGCTGCCGGTCGACCGGCTCCACGTCTTCGGCGTCCTCAGCCTCATTTTCTGGTCGATGATGATCGTGGTGACTCTGAAATACGTCACCGTCCTGATGCGCGCCGACAACAAGGGGGAGGGGGGCAGCCTGGCCCTCCTCGCCTTGATCTCGCGAAAGACGGAAGCCGCGCGCTGGGGCGCCGCGATCGTTCTGCTCGGAGTCTTCGCCTGCGCCCTCTTCTACGGCGATTCGATGATCACTCCGGCCGTTTCCGTGCTCTCGGCGGTCGAGGGGCTGGTGGTGGTCGAGGCGGGGCTGCAGCCCTGGGTGGTGCCGATCGCGGTCGTCATCCTGGTCTGCCTGTTCATGATCCAGCAGCGCGGCACCGCCGCCGTCGGCGCCCTTTTCGGCCCGGTGGTCAGCGTCTATTTCATCACCCTCACGATCCTGGGCGGCATATCCATTGCCGGCAATCCGGAGGTGATCCTCGCCCTCAACCCCTGGTGGGCGTTTCAATTCTTCCTGGAGGAGAAGTTTCTCGCCTTCGTGGCCCTCGGCTCGGTGGTCCTGGCGGTCACAGGGGCCGAGGCGCTCTACGCCGACATGGGACATTTCGGCCGCCGCCCCATCCGCACCGCCTGGGTCTATTTCGTCCTGCCGGCGCTGATGATCAACTATCTGGGGCAGGGGGCCCTTCTGATCGCCAGCCCGGAGGCGATCCACAATCCCTTCTTCCTGCTCGCGCCCGAATGGTTCCGGCTGCCGCTCGTCTTCATCGCCACGGCGGCGACGGTGATCGCAAGCCAGGCGGTGATCTCCGGCGCCTTCTCGGTCACCCAGCAGGCGATCCATCTCGGCTACATCCCGCGCATCAAGATCACCCACACCAGCGCGGCCGCGGCGAGCCAGATCTACATTCCCGCGGTCAACTGGGCGCTGATGGTGATGGTGATCCTCCTCGTCCTCGTCTTCCAGACTTCGTCCAACCTCACCGCCGCCTATGGAATCGCCGTCACCGGAGCGATGTTCATCGACACCTGCCTGCTCGCCGTCGTCCTGTTCGCCTTGTGGGGATGGAACAAATGGCTGGCGGGCGGGCTGCTCGCCCTCTTCTTCCTCGTCGACACGGCCTATTTCGCGGCCAATCTGCTCAAGGTGCCGAGCGGCGGCTGGTTTCCGCTCGCCGTCGGCCTCATCATCTTCACCCTGCTCACCACCTGGGCGAAGGGCCGCAAGCTTCTCCACCGCCAGCTCAAGCAGGGCGACATCCCGATCCCGCTGTTCATCAAGTCCGCCTGCGGGTCGGCCTCCCGGGTCCCCGGCACGGCCATCTTCATGACCAGCCAGGCGGACGGAGTCCCCCACGCCCTCCTCCACAACCTCAAGCACAACAAGGTGCTCCACGAGCGCTCGATCTTCCTCAAGGTGGCGATCGAGGACGTGCCCTGGGTCGACGAGGAACGCCGGGTCGAGGTCGAGGAGCTCGGCGAGGGCTTCTACAAGATCGTCCTCCATTTCGGCTTCATGCAGGACATGAACGTGCCCGAGGCGCTGGCGGCGATCGACCGCTGCGGGCTTCCGTTCAGGATGATGGAGACGAGCTTCTTCCTCTCCCGCCAGACCCCGCTCATCTCGACCGTCCACGGAATGGCGATCTGGCGCGAGAAGCTCTTCGCCTGGATGATGCGCAACGCCGAAAGCCCGATGGAATTCTTCGGCCTCCCTCCCAACCGGGTCGTCGAGATGGGCAGCCAGGTGAAAATCTGACGGGGTCTTGACTGGCTCGATCGCTGTCTTACATAAGTAATACAGCAAGGAGCCTCGACATGGATTTCTTCCGCCGAATGCAGCCCAGGGACTGGACCATCGCCTTCGTCGCCTTCGTCGCCGGAGCGATCGTTTTCTAGGAAACGCCGCCGCCGCCGAGCGTTGGCCGCTCGTAAAGGAGCAGGCCATGACCGAGAAGGAAGACGGCCCGACGGCCGACCCGGGCGGAGTTTCGAAGCCGGACGAGGAGGTTCGCCGTCGCGACCCTGAAGGACCGGCCGGCAGGGAAGAAGCGAAAGACGAAGAGCCCCGGGCCGTCGGCCGCGATCGAAGCGAGGCCGCGATCGACCTCGACACCGCCCACGACCGCGCCAGCTAGAGCCTCTCCGGTCCAGATGGATCTGTTTCCCGGCGAAGGCCGGGACCCAGTCGTACCGCTTGCGCCGCTGGACCCCGGCATCCGCCGGGGAACAAGGGCTTGCCGGTGAAAGGGGACAGGTGACAGGGGACAGTTGCAGTAACTGTCCCCAATCCTCAGCAGCTCCGCGCGATCTCGCGGCCGATCAGGGCCCCGGCGGCGCCGCCGACGATCGCCCCGGCCGCGCCCCCGCCGTCGCGGCGATGGCGATAATAGCCTCGGGAGCCGCCGCGCCCGATCTCGCGGCCCAGCAGGGCGCCGACCGCCCCGCCGACGATGGCTCCGGCCGTGCCTCCGCCGCGCCGCCGGCAATCGTAACCGTCGCGATAGCCGCCGCGGTAATGGCCGGGTCCGTAATAGCGGCGCACCGGATAGCGGCGCGCATGGTAAGGGGCGTAATAAGGGTCGTAATAGCCGCCGGGATAGACGGGCGCGGGAGCGACATGGACGACGATCCGGCTTCGATGCTGGCGGTGGCGGGCGTCGGCCTCGGCGGGGAGGGCGACGAGCGCCGTGGCCGAAGCGGCGAAGGCGAGGGCGATTTGCTTGATCACTGGCAAGCTCCTTGGAACGTCGGGATCCGGGCGCGCCGGAAGGTCGCTTCGAACGCCTTTTTCCGGCCCGCCCCGAAATCTGCCGCCATTTTCCTGACCGCCCGATGAACGGGCCCGCCGGTCCCGCGCCCCGGGCGATCATCGCCGTTGCCGGTATCGAGTGCGGACCGTAAGCCGGCGCGGATGAGGGCACAGGCCTATGACGCGATAATCCTCGGCGCCGGCGGGGCCGGGATGATGTGCGCCGCCGTGGCTGGCGGGATGGGAAAGCGGGTCCTCCTCGTCGACCATGCCGATGCGCCCGGAAAGAAGATCCTGATTTCGGGCGGCGGCCGCTGCAACTTCACCAACCTCCACGCCGCTCCGGACCGGTTCCTCTCCGCCAACCCCCGTTTCGCCGTCTCGGCCCTCGCCCGCTACACGCCCGCGGACTTTCTCGGCCTCGTCGAGCGCCACGGCATAGCCTGGCACGAAAAGACCCTCGGCCAGCTCTTCTGCGACGGCTCCGCCCGCCAGATCGTCGCGATGCTGATGGACGAATGCGACAAAGGCGGGGTCGAGCTCGCCTTGGCCCATCCCGTCCGCGACGTCGGCCATGGCGACGGCCGCTTCCGGGTGACGTTCGGCGACCGAATTGCCGAGGCCCCGGCCCTCGTCATCGCCACCGGCGGCCCCTCGATCCCCAAGCTGGGCGCCACCGGCTTCGCCTACGATCTAGCCCGCCGCTTCGGCCTCAAGGTGGTCGAGCCCCGCCCGGCCCTGGTGCCTTTGACCCTGAGCCGCGACGAGGCCCTGTTCCAGGCCTTGTCGGGAGTCTCGACCGAAGTCGTCGCCAGCGCCGGCAAGGCAAGCTTTCGCGAAGCCGCCTTGTTCACCCACCGCGGCCTCTCCGGACCGGCGATCCTGCAGATTTCGAGCTACTGGCGTCCGGGCGAGTCGATCGGAATCGATTTCCTCCCCGACTCCAAGCCCGGCTGGCTTCGCGAGGCGAAGCGCTCCAGTCCGAAAGCGGGCCTGAAGACGACGATCGCCCGCCAACTCCCCGAACGCCTGGCGGAAGCCTTGGCCGATCGCCTCGCTTTGACCGCCGAGCTCGCCAACCTCCCCGACCGCAAGCTCGACGAAGCCGAGCGCCGCCTGGCGCAATGGCTTTTCACCCCGAACGGCACCGAAGGCTTCGCCAAGGCCGAAGTCACGGTCGGCGGCATAGCCACCCAGGGCCTGTCGTCGCGAACCATGGAGGCCCGCAAGGTGCCGGGCCTCTACGCCATAGGCGAGGCGGTCGATGTCACCGGCTGGCTCGGCGGCTACAATTTCCAATGGGCCTGGGCGAGCGGGGTCGCGGCGGGCGAGGCGGTTTAGCCTCACACCTCGCGGAGCGAACCAAATCCTTCTTTGCGGCTTTGCGGCTTTGCGTGAGAATTTCTCATCTCTGAGGCTGTACAGGCGCCGATTTCGAATTTGACTCACGCAAAAGCCGCAAAGAGCATTGGCGCGGGTAGCAGGACCGGCCCCCCGGTCGAGACGCTACATCAGCGAGGCGGTCGACGTCACCGGCTAGCTCGGCGGCTACAATTTCCAATGGGCCTGGGCGAGCGGGGTGGCGGCGGGGGAGGGGGGTGAAGGATGCCCTCCGCGAGCAGCTTCGCCTCGGAAATCACTGATTGGGCGAGAGATCGAACGTCGTACCCAGGAAGATGGACACCTCCGATTTACTCTTGCGATCAGTCCCATCAATCGTGACTCCCCCCCACTCATGCGCCAGTCGGATCCCTCCATTGAGTTTCCTCTTGTCGTCGAAGGTGAAATAAATCGGGACGTCGATAGCGTTCCGGCCGCGATCAAATTCGTGCGTAAATTTCGGGAGGATACCGAACTCGGGAATGGCGGGTATTCCCCGGATGTGCTGCCTGAGCTCGATTCCACCGATGACGTCCTGGACCCGCCTGACGTCGGCTATGTTAACCGTTTGGCACAATTGCGTGGTGAAGGCCGGCAGGGCCAAGTCGTTCGTCGGGCACACCGTGACGTCCTTGGTTCCCGACGGGAATTCATAAGATCGTTTGTGCGTGCCCGATAGGACGACCGTCGTTCCCAGGTTCCAGCCTTTCTCGTCTCCCGGGCGGTGCCAGAAAGTATACACCGACTGCGCCCAGGTCAGGTGCCGTTCCCGGATCGGATCGCCGTCGAGGAAGCGTGCGGGAAGGTTGCGGACGTCCGCGACCGTGGCGGCCTGCCCGCCGCCGAATAGGTTCGGAACGCTGGTGAGGCTAAAGGGGAAATAACTATATTGGGGAAGGCCGAGTTCCAGTTGATATCCGGCGCCGTAGCTGGGCACCGCCTGGGCCGAGCCCCAATAGACTTTGTTGAACGCTTCCACATGCTCGGCATGCGCGTAGCTTCCGTTCTTGGACTCGAAAATCCACTTGGGAAGATCGTCGCCTACGCAAGTGGAGGGATACTCGGCTGACCCGGATGCCTGCTCCGCCAAGCAGGCGCGTTTGGCCGCTTCGTACATTTCCGTCGCCCGCCCTTCGAACTTCGAAGCCGGCTCGCGGGGGAAAACACCGAAGGAAAGGCCTCCTACCAGAGTGACCTTTTCGTCGAGACGATCAAGATCGCCGACCCGGCGATTGCTGTCTCGCTCTCCGACTCCGAACACCCGGCCGCTATTGGCGGCCTTAATGCCGATCTTATAGCCAAGTTGCCAGGGCCGCTGGGATTCGAGAACCCGCTTCCCCTCGACTCCGTCGACTTCGACCGTCCGAATCCGGCGGTAGTTTGCTTTGTCTGCAAGCTGGATCGTCGCCTCAGTCGAGCTTCCGGAAGCGCTTAGCTGGATGGTGACGCCGCGCCGATCTAGTACCCGGCCGCCCACCCCAAATCGGGTGGCGCCTTGGGCAGCCAGCGAGCAGTCGTTCGGATCAAGCATCAGTCGCTGCTCCGAGGTATCGATTGCGCACTCCCCTGCCGCGGGGGGCGAGCTTGCGGATGTGTAATTCACCTTCGGTTGCGGCGAAGGAACCAGAACGCGTTGCCGGGCCAGTACGTCGCGGGATCGATCGAACCAGGTCTTCTTGTCGGACGCGCCCAACCGGAGCTTGGCGGCCTCGGCTTTTTCGCTGTCGAGGCGCGTCTGCAGGTCGATCGCGAATGGATCTCGCGTCGGGTCGTAGGCCGGATCGACTTTCGGCGACAAAAGCAGATGTCGATCGAGCTGGCTTTTGGTCCGCGCTGCGCGCTTGTCGGCATTTTCCGCAGCGGCGGCTGCGACGGCCCATTCGGAGCCCAGCTTCGCAATTTCTGCCTGCTGAGCCTCGATGGCCGCCTCGATCTCGGACTTCTTCGGCGGGTCCTTCGCCTGGACCTGCGCCGCTGTTCCGGTCAGCGCCAGCAGCGCCGCTCCCAATCTCAACTGCCAATCGCCCCTCATGTCCGCCTCCAGCCGGTGTCTGACTGTAGTGGGAATACCCCTCCTCAAGCGGGCGAAGCGTGACGCAGGTCACGGAAACTCGGTCTGATCTTTGTTAACTGCGCTCAGGTTCAGCTGGCGGCGCCTGACCGGCAGGCGTCCCGGTCCGGAAGGAGAATTTAGATGGCAGAGCTATTCAATCTTGCTGCATCCGCGTTCCGCTTTGGCGGCACCATCACCGCCACAACTTACGCGACCTTGCCGGACGGCTGCCACGAGGCGGAGATCACCGACATTTATCCGGGCGGCAACATCCAGTACGTCGTCGATCCCGGCTCGGCGCAGGTCTTCGTTCGCTTCAAACGGCGTGACGGGCCGTGCCAGGAGGTCATCCGCGACTGGGAGGACAGCCGTGAGATCCCGGACGATTATCACGACAAGCTGGAGGTTATCGCCGAGTTCGAGGAACAGGAATTCAGCATCACCGTTCCCGTCAACGAATTCCGTCTCGCAGAGGGCGGCGACATTGATCCGGGCTTCAACCCGCAGCATTTCGCCTGCCAGTTCATCGTTATCGCCCTCGTTGCCGACGGCCACGAAAACTATCCGATCGGCTGCCGGGTCCTGCACGAAAATGCGATCTTTCCGATGGTTTACCGGCGGGTCTTCGGTCCGGCCTCTCGCGCGGATTGCGAAGCTTGGCGGTCCCAGCATTGCCTTTCGCGGGAGGCCGCTGCGGCTGGTCAGGATCGGGGGGGGTGATGCCTGGCAGAACCTTTGTGCGAAGGAGTGCCTTGATGCGCCAGCTCCTGACGAAAGCGGGCTCCGATGCGGAGGTTGCCCAATCTCGCCGAGGGCGCCTCATCTCCCGGGACTGATCCTTGGAGGGGAAGGCGGAGGGCCCTTCGCCTCGTCTGTGCCGGCGGGGTGCTGCCTCCTTACCCGCGCATAATGCCCGCAGGAGGTTTTCCAAGCCTCGAAGCGACGGACACCTAGGCGCGGCAAGAGCAAGTCTATAACCTCGGTCCCCCAATGTCCCGCCGCCTCCGCCCCCTCGCACTCCTCGAAGCCGAGCAGCTCTCCGCCTCCGCGCCGGGCGATCACGCCGCGCTGTCCGCCTCCGCCGGGACCGGCAAGACCCACGTCCTCACCGCCCGGGTCCTCCGCCTTCTTCTCGCCGGGGTCGATCCCTCCTCCATCCTTTGCCTCACCTTCACCAAGGCCGGCGCGGCCGAGATGGCGGATCGGATTCATCGCCGGCTCGCTTATTGGGTGAGGCTGAAGGAGTCGGATCTCGCCGGGGAATTGAAGGCGCTGGGGGAGGATTACGACCGCGAGGCCCGGGCCCGCGCCCGTCGGCTGTTCGCCCGGGTGCTCGACTCCGCCGGCGGGGGCCTCAGGATCCAGACCATCCACGCTTTCGCCCAGGGCCTGCTCGCCGCCTTTCCGGCCGAGGCGGGGCTGGTCCCCGGCTTCCGGCCGCTCGAAGGGCGGGAGGAGCAATTGCTGGCGCGCCAGACCCTGGCCGGAATGCTGGTTCGGGCGGAGGAGGGCGGGGACGGCGGACTGATCCGCGACATCCAGGCGATCAGCCACAGGCTTGGGGAGGGGGGCGCCGAAGCCTTCGTCCGCCGCTGCGCCCGCTCGCCCGACGCCATGGCGTCGCTGGGGCCGCCCGAGCTGGTCGAGGATCGCCTTCGCCGCGCCTTCGGCCTTCCGCTCGGCGACATCGACGTGGCGATCGCCGGCCAATGCTGCGACGGGGTCTTCGACGTCGACGCGCTTCGCCGGATCGGCCTTCTCAACAGCCAGTGGGGGACGAAGAGCGGGCTCGAGCGCGCGAGCCTGTGCGAGCAATGGGCGTCGGCTGGACCGGCGGAGCGTTCGGCGCTGCTCGACAAGCTTCATGGTGTCTGGGCCAAGGCGGACGGAGAAATCCGAAGCTTCGCCAAGGGGCAAGCGCCGCAAGTTGAGAATTATATCGAGCTCGCCACCGCCGCCTTCGAATGCTGCTCGCGCCTCCTGACCATGCGCAGGCTCGCCGCCCTCATCGCCTGCCTCGCCGCCGGCCTCCGCGCCGGGCAGGTCTATGCGCAGGCCTGGACCGCCGCCAAGCGCGCCCATGCCGTGCTCGATTTCGACGATCTCATCCGGCTCGCCGAGCGGCTCCTGCTCGCTCCCGGAATGGGCGAATGGGTGCGCTTCAAGCTCGACCAGAATACCGACCATATCCTCGTCGACGAGGCCCAGGACACCAATGTCGCGCAATGGAATATCGTCAGCGCCTTGGTGGAGGAGTATTTCGCGGGGCAGGGGGCGGGGCGGCGGCATCGCACCTTGTTCACCGTCGGAGACTACAAGCAGGCGATCTTCGGCTTCCAGGGCACCGACCCGAGCGAGTTCGAGCGGGCCCGGGCCTGGTTCCAGGCCAAGGCGAAGCTGGTCCGGCAGGCCGCGATCGAGATGAACCTTCCGTCCCGCGAAATTCCGCCGGACTTCCTCGATCTGTCGGTGGACCGGAGCTTCCGCTCCTCGCCGCCCATTCTCGCCGCGGTCGACAGGCTGATCGAGGATTTGGGCTATGAGGCGCTGGGCCTGCCCCGGGCGCCCAACCCGCACGAGAGCCACCATGTCGGGCGCCCCGGCTCGGTCACCCTCTGGCTCCCGCACAGCGACGACAATGACGGCGGCGGGGAGGAAAGCGGCGAGGAAGGCTGGGTGAGCGAGATCGTGCGCGACTACGCCCGCCGCCTCGCCGCCCAGGTCGCCCACTGGATCCGGAACCCGTTCATGCTCGGCTCGGGCTCGAAGCGGCGGCCGGTCCGGCCCGAGGACATATTGATCCTCGTCCGCCGCCGCGGCGATCTCGCCTCGCTGATCGTCGCCCGGCTCCATGCCGAGAAGGTGCCCGTGGCCGGGGTCGACCGGCTCGCTCTGTCGGCGCCGCTCGCCGTCCGAGACCTGCTCGCCGCGGCCCGCTTCGCGATCCAGCCGCTCGACGATCTCAACCTCGGGGCGCTCCTGGTCTCGCCGCTATTCGGCTGGACCCAGGACGAGCTCTTCGCAGCGTCCTTCCGGCGCGAAGGCCCGCTCTGGCTCCACATCCGTGGCGACAAGTTGCGATTCGAGGCGAATCCCCAACTTTTGAAAACCACCCTCGACGGCCTTCACGAACTGCTCGCGATGGCCGACTACGCCACCCCCCATGCTTTCTTCGAGGCGATCTTGAGCGGAGACTTAAAAGGCCGTCGCAAGTTGCTGGAAAGGCTTGGAAACGAGGCGCGCGATCCGATTGAAGAACTGCTCTCCTCGGCCCTCGATTTCGAGTCGAATCCGGCGCACTCGCTTCAGCGGTTCCTCGACTGGTTCGCCCGCGGCGAAGTGGAGATCGTCCGCGACCCCTCGGCCCCGCTCGACGCGGTCCGGGTGATGACCGTTCACGGCTCGAAAGGCCTGCAATCTCCGGTGGTTATCCTCGCCGACGCCTGCGCCGACCCGGACCGCAGGGGAGGCGGTTTCGGAGCCGCCTTCGCCGAAATCTCGCTCACCCCCGAAGGCCCCTCCATCCCCATTTTCCGCCCCCGCAGGGACGAGCTCGCCGAACCCATCGCCTCCCAGCTCGCCGCTCTGGACCGCCGCGAGCGCGAGGAGCATTGGCGCCTCCTCTACGTCGCTTTGACCCGGGCCGAGGAACGTCTCTACATCGGCGGTTCGCTCGGCCCCGCCGACCGCAAGGGGCCGCCGATGGCGAGCTGGTGGACCGCGCTCGATTCCGCTCTGCTCGGCCTCGGCGCCGAGTGGGAGGAGGATCCGCACTGGGGCCGCGCCCGCCGGATCGGCGATCCGGAATTTTTCACCAAGGCCGCTCCCCGGGCCACCGTCGCCGAAGGCCTCCTGCCCGACTGGATAAGC
>JBAWCC010000053.1:0-38562 GCA_049590095.1 Allosphingosinicella sp.
GCGAGCCGTTCGCCTTCGACGCGAAGGCGATCGACGCGGTGCTTCTCACCCACGCCCATCTAGACCATAGCGGCCTGCTGCCGCGGCTGGTCGCCGAAGGTTTCCGGGGGCCGATCTGGTGCACCCGCGCTACCCGCGACCTCCTCCACATCATGCTGCCCGACGCCGCCAAGATCCAGGAGCAGGAAGCGGAGCGGCGGAATCGCCGCGCCGACCGGGCCGACGAGCCGCCGATCGAGCCGCTCTACTCGCTGGCGGACGCCGAACGGGCGATCGATCAGGCGCGGGACATCGAGCTCGAGACTCAGTTCGAGCCGGCCCCGGGCTTCCAGGCGCGATACTGGAATGCCGGCCACATCCTCGGCTCCGCCTCGATCGAGCTCGTCGCCGGCGGGACGCGGATGCTCTTCTCGGGCGATCTCGGTCCGGACCAGAAGGCGTTCCACCTGGACCCGAAGGGGCCGCACGGCGTCGACCATCTGTTCTGCGAATCCACCTATGGCGACCGGGAGCGGGACGCCGCCACCATCGAGCAGCGCCGTTCGGTCCTCGAGAAAGAGGTGAAGGCTGCGCTTGCCCGCGGCGGCAACCTGACCATCCCGGTTTTCGCCCTGGAACGGACTCAGGAGCTGCTTCTGGACCTCGCCCGGCTAATAAATTCGGGACGCCTTCGCGCCCAGGTCTTCATCGATTCCCCGCTCGCCAGCCGCGCCACGGAGATCTTCCGGCGCCACCAGCGCGACCTCGAGGACATGGGCGACGGCGAGATTTTCCGCCATCCGTCCTTCCACTTCACCGAATCCGTCGAGCAGTCGATGCGGCTCAATTCGATGTCGGGCGCCATCATCCTCTCGGCCTCCGGAATGTGCGAGGCCGGGCGAATTCGCCACCACCTGCGCTACAACCTGCCCAGGAGCGACTCGACCATCCTCTTCGTCGGCTTTCAGACCAGGGGAACACTCGGCCGCACCATTCTCGACGGCGCCGGCCGGGTCCGTATGTCCGGCCGCGACGTTGCGGTGCGGGCCCGGATCCGCCGGATCGACAGCTATTCGGCCCATGCCGACCGGAGCGAACTGATCGCCTGGATCGAGGCCCGCAAGCCGGTCGAGGGCAGCCTGTTCCTCACCCACGGCGAGGAGCAGGCGCTGGAGGCGCTGAAGCGCGACCTCGAAAGCGGTCACCCCTCGATCCTCATTCCCGAGATCGGCGAGCGCTACGAGCTGCCTGCGGGCGCGCCGGCGAAGCGGCTGGCCACGGGCAGGGCCGATCTTCGCGACGCTCTGAGCCGCGACTGGCAGAACGATTATGCCGACATGGTCGTCAATCTGAAGCGCGAGCTGCAGCAGATCACGTCCGACCGTCGGCGCGCCGAAGCCCTGGCCCGGATGCGCGACGTAATCGATCAATATGCCGACCATCGAAACAAGCGCCGGCCCGCGGACTGACCGGCAAGGCTCACTCCAACGCGAAGTCAGGAACTCACATGTTGATCAGTCTGGAAGCGAAATGCGCCGAGCGAGACACGCTCCAGGATTGGCTGAAAGCGTTGGAAACCAAAGGCGCCTCCCCACAATCCCTAAGTATCGTTCGGGGGCAGCTTGAGCGGGTGCGGCACGAAATCGCCCGATTGAAGGGACTCGACGCGGTCGGCTTCAGTTCTCGAGCTAGTACGGCACGCTGAATGCCTATGCGTCGACAGTCACCCGGGTGAGAGACCGCCTGCCCCTCAACAGCGGAAAGGCCGCGAAGACGATCTGCCCGATCAGCCCGATCAGAGCGGCGGCCTGGCCGTACCTGGCGAAATGCTCGCGGACGCTTCCGTCGACGGCGAAAAGGCTCAGGCCCAGCTCGGCGGCCATGAGCAGCAGGAAAGCCAGGCCACCCATAGCCGCACGGCTCGACAGGGCGGCGGGCACTGAAAGACGGCGGATCAGCCGGCCGCAGACGAACCACGAGGCGGCGAGCATGAAAGGCAGCTCGAGGAGGACCGACGGCACGGCTCCGAGGCGCGGCTCGAGCAGGAGGGTCCGGATCGTTCCCAGGACCGTGCCAAGCAGGAAGATCGGCAAGAAGTAGAGGCCGCCCGCCGCGATCGCTCTTTTCATGATCGCCTCCTAATGACCGAGCAGGAGGGGCACCCGGCTCTCCTTCATCATTTGCCGGGTCACGCCCCCGAGCACCGCCTCGCGCAGCCGGCTGTGCCCATAGGCCCCCATGACGATATAGCGGGCGTCCAGCCTGGCTGCCGCGACGAGCAAAAGCTCGGCGATCGGGCGGTCGTCCCGGGAGGCTTCATGCAGCTCGGCCTTCACCCCGTGGAGGGCCAGATAGCGGCAGCCGTCGGTTGGGGGGAATTGATGGCAATCCTCCTCGGCGACCGTCACGACGTGAACCTCCGAAGCCCGCCTCAGCATCGGCAGTGCGAAGCGAAGGGCATGCGCGACCTCGGGTGAGCCGTTCCAGGCGACCATGGCCGGTCCCCTGGCGTCCAAGGCCTTGATCGTCTGCGGCACGGCGATGACCGGTGCTCGGCAGTGGACGGCGACGCTGGCGGCCAGGGACAGGGCCGGTTCGTCGTCGCCCTTGGCGGCGAGGCTCAGGACCAACAGGTCGGCGAGACGCGACCTGTCCAGGATCGCCTGGACCGAAGGCCCGTCGATCTGGAGCCAGTCCCAGGCCACGCCCTCGGTGGAGAGCTTCTCGTCCAGCCGGGCGCGCTGCTCGGCCTCGAGCCGCTTGAGCTGGTCCACGACCACCGGCAGCGCATAGACTCCTCCGAACGGGTCGCCGGTGATGAAGGCTTCGTAGGGCGTCGTGTGGAGACAGGTGAGACGGCCGTCCAAGAGACGGACAAGGTCGAGCGCCGCCTGCAGCCGCGATTCCAGGCCGGAATCCTCATTGGCGTGGAGCAATATGGATTTCATGACGACCTCCGCTCGGGTGACGGAGCGCCGCTCCATCCACCGCGAGGCTAGGAGCGCGCCGGAGGCCGGTAACTAAGGAAAAGTACGGACCCGCGGGGAAGCTCAGGACAGGGCGCCGTCCTCGTCGCTCCCGAGACCGGCGGCGAAGGCGATTCGCAGCGCCTCGGACAGGCTGGAAACGTGCAGCTTGCCCATCAGATTGGCGCGGTGGATCTCCACCGTGCGGGGGCTGATGCCGAGATCATAGGCGATCGTCTTGTTCGGATGGCCGCGGACGAGGCCCCGAAGCACGTCATGTTCGCGTGGCGTCAGAGCCTCCAGCCGAACCTTCGCCTCGTCGGCTCGCGCGTGGCGTCGGCCGGACTGGTCGATCCGGGCGAAACCCTCGTCGATCGCGCCGATGAGCACCGACTTTTCGAACGGCTTCTCGATGAAGTCGACGGCGCCGGCCTTCATCGCCTGCACGGCCAGATCGACGTCGGCATGGCCGGTGATGATGATGACGGGGAGCAGGACGCCCCGGTCCTTCAGAGTCCGCTGCACCTCGAGCCCGTCCATCTCGGGCATTCGGATGTCGAGCAGGATGCAGCCCGGAACGATGTCTTTCGCCAAAGCGAGCAGCTCGATCCCGGAGGCGTAGGTTTTCACGATATAGCCGGAGGTGCGCAGCAGGAAGCTCCCCGAGCGACGGATCGCCTCGTCATCGTCGACCAGGTGGATGGTCCGGTTCGGTTCAGCCATGGATCGAGGTTAAGCACTCCCCGGCCAAGGATGACAAGGCCGCCGAGGCTCAAGCCACCAGCGGACGGCGCCGCCTGGGCTGAGCGCCGAGCCACTGCCAGGCCACAGGCTCGTCGCTCGCCTTGAAATGGCGGATTTCCGCCTTGGTCAGCTTGTCCAGCACCGTCACCCACGCCCGCAGCCAGGCCGGTCCCCCGACGATCGCGTACCGGTCCAGCCGCCCCAGAAGGTCGTATTTCATCTTCAGGAAGCCGCGGTCGAAGAAGGCGTCGAGCTCGGCACCGTCGAGGTGCTTCACCTTCCCCAGCAGACGGAGAGGCCGATCGCCTTCAAGGGCCGCATTGAAATAGTCGACCACCGCATCCGCCTCCACCGCGCTGATCCGGCCGTCGATCTCGAAGCCGATCACTTCGGGCTTGTCGGTTTCCATGATCATGATCGACGGGGCGTGAGGCAGCGCTCTTTTGCCTTCCACCCAGGCCAGCGCCTGAACGTGATCGGCAAGGTCGAACGTCTCATAGCCGATTCCCGGCAGGATCGCGCTTTCGATCTTCGTCGCCCACCGGACCCAGCGTTTTTCGGTGACGACCGCAATCCGGCCGAAACGATCGAGCTTCGTCAGCATCGCCGCGCCGCGCGGGGCGTTGGCTGCGATGGCGGCGACGTCGACGCTGAAATTGTCGTGGATCTCGACGTAGATATGCGTGCGCTCGTGTTCATCGAGCGAGCGCTCGACCAATGTGGTGACTTCGTCGATCTCCTCGCCTCGCATCCGGCCGTTGAACTTCACGGCGATCGTGCCGGGCTCGGTTTCCAGGATCTCCATCATCGCGGCCTCCATCGCTCGTTGAGGGTGGAATAGGCTGCCGCTCCTCGTGACCGCGATACCCAAGGATACCTACCCCGACCGTTCGAACGGGCGGCCGCTCCGCTGAACCGCGGATAGGTGCAATTACGGATGGGCTTCGGTCGGGCCGGAGCGCACCGAAGGCGGTGACGACACACGACCGACCGAAGGGAAACGAGATGCACGAAGCGAACCCGCCCCAACTCCTCCTCGGTGAATGGAGCAACCGGATCACCACGCGCTCAGGCGTGCGCCTCGACGTCCGTCCCGCGGCGCCGGAAGACGAAGCGCTGCTCGAGACCTTCTTCGGCCAGGTCACGTCCGACGACCTGCGCTTCCGCTTCCTCTCGCCCGTAAAGAAGCCGGGCCACGACCTGGTCGCTCCGCTCGTCGACGTCGATCATACGACCGCCGAGAATTTCCTCGCCTTCGCCGACGACGGCGAAACCCTCGTCGCGACGGCCATGATCGCCGCCGATCCTTCCCTCGAGCGGGCCGAGGTCGCGATCGCCGTGCGCGCGGACTTCAAGCATAAGGGCGTGGGCTGGAGCCTGCTCCAGCTGGTCGCCGATTATGCCAAGGCAAGAGGCATCGTGGCGATTGAGTCTATCGAGGCCCGCGACAATCGCGAGGCGATCGGGCTGGAGCAGGAAATGGGCTTCACCGCCTCATCCTACCCGGGCGATGCCACGCTGGTGCTGCTCCGCAGGCAGCTCGGCTAGGCAGGCCCTCGCATGCGGACGGCCGCCTCTCCGACGCGACCCTGGGCGGCGTGACCCACGAGGGGATCGAGCCTCGAGGGCGCGCTCGCCGCCGATTTCGACAGGTTCTCCAGCGGAACATTTCTCATTCGGTTGAAGCTTCGACCCGCGCCGTCGGCGCCGTGGCGCGCCCGCGATACCGAATTTCCCTTAGTCCGGTCGGCCCCTCGACTCTTCCGCCGGTAGCAGTCGCGCCAGGCACTTGGTGAGCACCGCGTCGCCGATCGGCTTGGCGAAGGCGGCGGCATAGCCGTGCGCGAGCGCCCTTTCGGTCCATTCATTCGTCAAATGTCCGCTGATGAGAATCGCCGGCCCCGTCCAACCGGCATCGCGCAGGTCGCCCAGGAGCGTCACCGCATTTCCATCCTGAATGACCAGATCGGCAATCAGGCAATCCGCGCCCAAGGCCTCCGGATCCTGCGCGAGACCCGCTCCGCTCGGGTATGCGCGGACATCGTAGCCATGGCCGGAAAGGAGGAGCTGGAGAGACCGGCGCACGGCAGCATCGTCTTCGACGAGAAGAACGCGTGGACGGTCGGGGGCACCTGCGTTCGGGGACGACATGGACGCTACTCTGTTGAAAAGGCGGAGTTGCCGTCACATGATTGACGACTCGTACCCCCGCGTCTTTAGGTAATGTCGCGTATCAGTCGCCGGGCTGAAGGCCTGCGGCGAAGGCCATGCTCAGCGCCTCGTTGATGCTTTCCGCGCCGAGCTCGGCCAGCAAGCGGGCTCGACGCACTTCCACGGACGCCACGCTGATGCCGAGCGTCGCGGCGATCCCTTCGCTGGAGCGTCCGGCAGAAAGGCAGGTCAGAAGTGTGCGATCCGTCTCGCTCAGCGCGTGAACAGAGGCTGCGGCTGCCGACCTCCGTCTATCATAAGCCTCGGAATCCTCGAGTTCGAGGAAGGCGGTCTCGAGAGCATCGATGAGCGCGGTCTTGGCGAACGGCTTTTCGAGGAAGGCGACGGCGCCCGCCTGCAGCGCCGCCGCAGCGATCGACAAATCGCCGTGCCCGGTCATCACCACCACCGGAAGCCTGACTCCGCGGCTCGCCAGGTGCTTCTGAACCTCGATCCCGTCGATATCGGGCATCCGGACGTCGAGGAGCAGCGCTCCCGGAACCAGCGCCTCCGCTGCGTCGAGCAACGCCGCTCCGGAATCGAACGTGGAGACGGCGTAGCCGCTCACTTTCAGCATCAGCGCCAGGGACCGGCGAACCGGCTCCTCGTCGTCGACGACATGGACCGTGCGCTTCGCCATCAGGCCTCCTCGTCCGGAGGCCGGACCAGCGTGAACTCGAACTCGGTGCCCCCACCTTTCGCCGGCCTTGCCCGGATCCGGCCGCCATGCGCCTCGACGATGGTCCGGCAGATGGAGAGACCCAGCCCCATGCCGCTGCTCTTGGTGCTCGCAAACGCCTCGAACAGCCGCTCGCTCATTTCGGGAGCGATGCCGGCCCCGGTGTCGGCGACGGTGACCTGGATGGTGTCGGCGTCGACCAGGGCCGTCCTGACCGAAAGCCTGCGCTCGGGGCACCCCTCCATCGCTTCCATGGCATTGCGCATCAGGTTGATCAGGACCTGCTGAATCTGGACCCGGTCGACCAGCGCCGGCGTGGCCTCGGGGGCAAAGGCGAACTGGACGGTGACTCCCCGCTCCCGGCTTCCGACCAGGGCAAGGGCGCTGGCCTCGTTGATCAGCTTGGGGAGATCCTCCACCGTCTTGGTGGTCTCGCCCCGAGAGACGAAGTCCCGCAGCCGCCGCACGATCGAGCCGGCCCTCAGCGACTGGGCTGACATCTCTCCGAAGATTTCCCGCAACAGTTCGCGCTGCTCCTGCCCCGGCTCTTCCAGGATCGTGCCCGCCGCCTCGGCGTAATTGGCGATCGCGGTCAGCGGCTGGTTGAGCTCATGGGCGAGCGTCGAAGCCATCGTGCCCATCGCGCTCAGGCGCGACACATGGATCAGCTCGGATTTCATCTGCTCGAGCCGAGCCTCGAAGTCGTTCCGTTCGGTCAGGTCCTGGACGAAGCCGGTGAACAGCCGTTGCTCGTCGGTCAGCGCCTCTCCTACCGACAGCTTCATCGGGAAAGTGCTTCCGTCCTCTCTCAGTCCGGTGACGATCCGGCCGGTGCCGATGATCCGCGGCACCCCCGTTTCGAGATAGCGATGCAGGTAGGAATCATGCTTGTCCCGGTCCGGGTTCGGCATCAGCATGCTGACGTTCTTCCCGAGCACCTCGTCCTCCCGATAGCCGAACAGCCGCTCGGCCGCCGCGCTGAACGAGATCATCGTGCCCTGCTCGTCAATGACCACCATCGCGTCGGGCACGGTGGCGAGGATGGACTGGAGGTGGCGCTCGCGCTTCTCCAGAGCCCGCTCTCCGGCCCGCCGCTCCGTGACGTCATGGATGACCTTGGCGAAGCCGCGCCTCTTTCCACCTGGGCCCTCCAGCGGCGTAATCGTGACGTCGGCGAGGAATTCGGATCCGTCCTTGCGGATCTGCCAGGATTCTTCGTTGAAACGGCCGTCCCTCAGCGCCCGGTCGAGATCGGCTTCCGGTTTGCCGCCTGCAACCTCTTCGGGCGGGTAGAAGCGGGCGCAGTGGATTCCCGTCACATCGCTCTCTGTCCAGCCGAGCAATCGCTGCGCCCCTTTATTCCACGTCGTCACGCGGCCCTCGGCATCGATCATGAATATCGCGTAGCGAGTGGCGCCCTCGAGGAGCAGGCCTAGTTCCTCTCCCACGGCCCTTGCGCGCTCGGCCTCGATCTCCGCCGCCTGCTGCTGGCGTGCAAGGCGGCTTCCCACGGCCCCGATCCCCCAGCAAACCAGAACGAACAGCAGCGCGGCCACGACGTCGGCCCCATAGTCGCCGGAGTCCCCGAGCGAGAAGCTGAGACCGGCGGCCAGGGAGAGAAGTCCAGCGAGGAGCGCCGGGCCGCGGCCCCCATGGAGCATCGCAAACACGACGGGCGCAACGAAGATTAGAAACGGAGTCCGGTCGTCGAGCAGCGGAGTCAGGGCAGTTCGCAACGCGTAGGCGACCGCCACGGCGGCGACGGATGCGAAATAAGGTTCGACGGCCGGCCACGTTCCTTCAGGCGACGGCCCGTCCGTGTCCCCCGTCCCGCCGGTCATTTCGTCGCCTCCCGAGTCTCAGGCCTACCACATATATCGAATGACGGGGGGTAATGATGCGGGAACGGATCGCCCGGCATCCACGTCATCGCCGGCATGCCTGCCACGGCGAGACTCGGCGGAGCAGGCCCGATCTATGCGAATGCGGTTCAGCTACGCGTGCTCCCCCTCCCCTCCATGGCGGCGGCGACGCTCGGACTCCTCATCCCTCTCGGCCTGGAGGGCTCGGGACGTATAGATCGTGGACAGCTGTCTGTGCTTGGCCGCCAGGCCCGGATCGAGAGCGTCGCGCGCCTTGGCGAGCTCCTCGGCGGCACGGCGGCGATAATATTGGCAGTCGCTTTCTTCGGACACGTTTCACTCCGGTCGCGGCGAATCGCGGCACCCCCCACGCGAGAGTTCAAAGGAACGTCCGCAACGCGGTTAAGGTTCAATGCGGTTATATCCGGTACGGCCGCAGACGGTGGAAGAGCTCTTCCCGCGAGCGGACCTGCAGCTTGGCGTAGATGTTGCGAATATGGGTCCGGATCGTCTCGATCGACACCGAGTGGATCTCCGAGAGATGGTCCGCTTTGAAGCCCTCGAGCATGTCGAGCAGAACCCGATGCTCGGCTCCGGTCAGACCGAAGACCTTGTCGAGGTCGGCATAGCGGGCCTGGAATTCCGAGCCGCTGCCGTAAAAGGCGATCCCGAACATGCCGTCGCCGCGCCAATCGATCCGCTGCGCGCGGAACAGCATATGCCCGTCACCGTCGCTGCGTGGAAACGCCCAGCTCGAGACGGCGACCTCGCTTGCCGTGACGAAGCGGAGGAGGGGGGCTTGGAGCGAGCGGTCGACCGTCGTGAAGATGCCTGCCCGCTCCTCGACGTCCCGTCGAGCGGCCAGGAGGGATCGGGCGGCGACATTGCTCCACGCGATCGCGAGATTGTCCGCGACGATCAGGCGAGGCATCAGGTCGTGTTCGATCCACGCCAGCGCCAGCTCTCCCGCATCGCTCGAGTCGTGCGCGGCCTGGTCCCGAAATTCGAGGCGTCCTTCAGCCATGATGCTCCCGAACCCCTTTTCAGTTTTTCTGTGAAACCAATTGGGATGCGACGCAAGCTTTGCCGGCGCCCGGCACAATCCGGAACTATACTTATCCACAGCAGCCGGGCGCGAGGCGATGTTCCAAAATGGCGCAGGCAGAAAGGGTTAATGGAGCGATGATTCGAGCCTCTCACCAATGTTGGGGATGCTCGTAGAAATACGTAGGCTTAACTTTGCGTTCACCAATCGGCCGGGGGGCTAGCCGATCAACCGAACCCGGTGAGAGGGACGCAAATGCGCGGGAAAGTCGCTGATTTCAGCTGGTTGCATCGGGTGGCCACGGCCCCCGGCCAGGCTGGAATCGCGCGACTCGCGCTCCGGCGGCCCGAGTCGCGGCGCGAGTCGCGGAGTGCCGTCGCGTTGATGCTCTTCGCCGCGACCGCCGCTTTCGCGACCCCGGCATCCGCCCAGACGACCGTCTACGCGCCCGGCGACGGAGCCCCGAACAGCGCGGCCTTGACGATCGAGGTCAAGGCCTCGGTCGGCGGCCGGTGCGGGTTCGCCGAGCTCGGGACTCCGAGCGGGTCGTTCGACCAGCGCAATTTCGACGTCACCGGCTTCAGCCACGATTTCCTTTTCTCGCTGAACTGCACCGGCCCGGCCCGGGTCGGCGTGGTATCGAGCAACGGCGGCCTCAAGACCGGGGGCGCCGCGCAGCCGGGCTATGCGGTGCTTGCGCCCTACGACGTCTCGCTTCACCTGGTCAGCAACACGCCGCTGACCGCCGACGCCACCTGCGCCGCCGCGACCCTGATCGCCGGCACCGGCACCTGCGCCGACTTCCTCGGGCCGGCGAGCACCGCCCAGGGCCTGCGAATCGGCGCGCCCTCGACCAACCAGACCGGCTCTTACCTGCGGGTCGCCGCCTCCGCCTACGACCAGGTGGTCGGGCCGACCCTCCTCGCCGGAGAATATGCCGACACGCTCACCGTCACGCTGAGCGCGTCGCCTTAGTTTCGCGTACCGGCGCCGCAGTCGGCGGAGCCGGAGATTCAATTGGGGAGCCGGAATCGTCCGGCCGACATGGGAGCAAGACATGAACAAGATCCTTCTGACCGCCCTGGCCGCCGCTTCGACCCTGGCGCTCGCCTCGCCCGCCGCCGCCCAGTCGGTGAGCGGAGTGGTCGACATCACCGGTAACGTTGCCGACAAGTGCATCGTCACCGACGACGGCACGCCCCCCTCCGGCTCCTTCGGGGGCTCGGTGGACCTGGGGCAGCTCGACGATACCGACGGCACGCTCAAGGATTCGTCGGTCCTGGCGTCGGCCTTCTCCGCCGCCGGTGCGGCCAATCTGACCTATCGGATCGTCTGCACGACTCCGAATACGCAACTCACCGTCAATGCGAACGAACTGACCACCGGCGCAGTCGTGACAACCGGCTATGCCAACACCGTCCACTATAATGCAAACGTCCAGCTCTCGCTGGTCGGCGGCAACCAGACGCTGTCCAACGACACCCTGCTCGTTCCGGCGGGGGCAACCCAGACCTACACGGCCAGGCTGGCGACCGGCGCCAACAACGTCAGCGTCACGGCGGATTCCTTCCGCACGCCCGGCGCCAGCGACGTGATGCTTGCCGGCACCTACAACGGCAACATCCAGATCACCGTTGCGCCGGCCAATTAATATACGGGGGATCAGGCCTGCATCCTGATCCCCCCGACGAACGCGTTTCTGGAGGATTGAACATGAACAGGATTGTGCTGTCAGGATGCGCGGCGTTGGCCGTCGTGGCCGCCGCGCCGGCCGCCGCCCAGGTTACCGGGCAAGTAGACGTAAACGGTTTCGTCGACGATCGCTGCCAGTTCACCGTGGACAATGCCGTGATCAACCTCGGCGAGATTTCGGACGGCGACGGCAAGCTGGACGAAGCCGCGGTCGACGCCGGAACGGCCAATCTGAACGGCTGGTGCAACGGCTCGGCCGCCACCATCAAGGTCGAGGCCCACCCGTTGCTCAACAGCGCGGCCGGCTCGGCCAGCTTCGACAATCGGGTCGACTATCGGGCGACAGCGACGGCTGGCCCGGCGGCGCCGTTCGACGATTCGGACGATGCCGGCGCCGGCGCCGACGCCTCCCTCGGCCTGTTCAGCGGCGAGATCGTCGTCGACATCTCCGCCTCCGCCTCGCCAAACGACCGGCTGATGGTCGCCGGCGACTATGTCGGAAGCATCGTCGTGACTCTCACTCCGAACACCAGCTTCGGCGGTGAAGAATCGCCGGGCGACGCCTGACGATGGCGGCCCGGGGCGGCGAGCGTCCCGGGCGGTTCTGGAAGAAGGACTCGTGATGAGGTTGTCGTATCTTGCAGGCGCGATGATGCTGCTGGCCTCGGCCGGCGCCGTCGGCGCGCAGCAAAGCTCGCCGGGAGACCTGAGCGCCGTCGGCCACGTCGGGGTCGAGGCGACCGTGGACGGGGTCTGCAAGCTCGGCCCGCCGTCGCGCGCATCGATCGACCTCGGGCAGATGTCGGCCACCTCCGGCCCCCGGGTAGGCCGGATCGCGGCCTTGCCGGAGCAAACCATCACTTTGCCCGGATCCTTCTGCAATTTCGGCGGGACCAAGGTGACGGTGCGCGCCGAGGCCATGATCCAGCCCGATGCCTCCGTCCTGCCCGCCGGCTTCGCCCGTGCGGTCAACTATACGTCGACGGTCACGACCTGGGCGGCCACGGCGCCGCAGGTCACCACCGCCGCCAGCGCCAGCGGGGCCACGCCGATCGCGGAAGGGTCCGGAGGCACCGAGCCGGCGGCCAAGCTCACCGACCTCACCCTCGCTCTCTCCGCCTTCACGGTCCCGTCCGACGCCCTGCTGATCGCTGGCAATTATTCCGGCCAGGTCACCATCACCCTCGGCCCCGCCGCGACCGAAACGTCGCCGGGCACAGGAGAATGAACATGAAGATCGCCCATCTCGGCCTCGCCGCCTTGCTCGCCGCCGGATCCGGAGCGGCCTCGGCGCAGTCGACGACGGCCACTTCGGGCCCGTTCCCGGTCACCGGCAACGTGCCCGTCCTGTGCACCGCCGGCACCCTTTCCAGCGACAATGGAGTCTTCGCCGTCGGCGTCCTGGTCGATCTCTCCACCGGCTTGCTGAGAACCGACCTTTCGGCGCCGCCGAAGATTCTCCAGGGGACCTTCTGCTCCTCGCGCAGCACCATCACGGTCTCGGCGAGCCCTCTGGTCGCACAGGCCTTCACGGCGACTCCTCCGGCCGGCTTCTCCAGGATCGTGAACTTCACCGCCACCGCGGCGGGCTGGACTCCGAACGCGGCGACCTTCACGACCGGAGCGGCGACCAATCCCAATGCGGTCCAGACCCGCGACACCGGCTTCACCGGCGACATAACCGTCAGCATCGGCAGCTTCACGACGGGCGGAGGGCCCGCCCTGCGGCTGGTCGAGGACCCGCTCTACCAGGGCGCCGTCACCGTCACCCTCGCGGCGGCGAGCTGAGCCGATGGCGCTCCGCTTCCCGATCCCCGTCTTCCCGATCCTGGCCGCGGGATTTCTGCCCGCGGCCGCGGCGGCGCAAGTCGTCGCGCCGGTCACCCGCTCGGTACCGGTGACCGCCAACGTGCCGGCGGTCTGCTCGATCCAGGAGCCGACCCTGGCGGCCGGCGGCCAGATCAATTTCAAGGGGATCAACGGCAACACGCTGCAGATCGATCAGCTGGTCGATCCGGCGACGCTCGGCACCGCCGGCGCCTCGGCCAACGTCGAGTTCGACGCCGTCTGCAATTACCCGCACCGGATCAAGGTCGAGACCCAGAATAACGGGCTTTGGCAGACGTCGGAACGCTCCCCCGCCCCGCCTCCGGGCTTCGCTTATGCGATACCCTATAGCGCGACCGTCGACTGGGGCCTGGAGCACGGCCGCCTCGACGCCGACGCCAAGGTGCGCCGGATCGCGGAGCGGTCGATCACGATCAGCCGCCCGACCAGCGGCGAGATCAAGCTTCGGCTCGAGATCGAGGCCGGCGCCTCGAACGTCCAGGCCAACGCGCCCGTGCTCGCCGGCTTCTACGGCGACACGCTTCGAATCACGCTGGAGCCGCAATGATGATCCGTTCCGCCGCCTTCGCGATCCTGATCCTGGCGCCCGCGGCCCTGGCCGCGCAGACGCCGCAGACGGGCCAGGGCCGGCTGGAGATCGTCGGCGAGGCCGCGAGCGCCTGCGTCGTTCGCGGGCCGGCGACCGCAAGCGCGACCAACGCCAGCTACCTCGCCACCGGTCCTTCCGGCGGCCAGCTTCGGATCACCGAGATGGTGAGCTCGCCGCAATCGCTCTCGCGCGGCGCCACCGTGGACCTCGCTTTGACGGTGGTCTGCAATTCGCCGCACCGGCTGGTGCTGAGGAGCGAGAATGGCGGGATGCTCCGCAACGGCGGCCGCGCGGGCGCGTCGGTGGGCCCCTTCGCGGAATTCCTGCCCTACGAATTTCGGGCGGCCTGGCTCGGCCAGGACGCCTCGTCGCTCAGCAACGGTTCTGGGCCGCTGGTGATGCAATCCAATCGAGGCGGCTCCGGCCAGCTTTCGGTGGGAGTGATCGTGCCGGAAGGGACCCGGCTGGCGGCCGGGGATTATCGCGATTCCGTGATCGTGGAGTTCCGGGTCGCGGATTGAGTTCACGGGCGGTCGGGCCCGGGGGGAGAAGTGCGTTGAAACAAGCAATTGCAAAGGGCCTGGTTCGGCTTGCCGCCTTGATCGCGGCGGTCGGGCTCTCCGGTTCGGTCGTGGCGATGACGGTGCAGCCCATCGTGGTCAACCTGTCCACCTCGGGCCGGGGGATGACCCAGGTAGTGACGGTCGAGAACACCTTCGCCAATCCGCTGCCAGTCGAGATCCGGGTCGAGGAGCTCAGCCTCGAATCGGACGGGGTCAAGGGCACCGGCCAGGATAGCGGCGATCTGCTCGTCTTCCCGGTGCAGGCGATGATCCAGCCCGGCCAGACCCAGACGTTCCGGATGCAATATGTCGGCGATCCCGATCTCGCCAAATCCAAGCATTTCTACGCGACCGTGGCCCAGCTTCCGGTGCAGCTGCCGCAAGGTCAGTCGGCGATCCAGATTCTCTACAATTTCCAGGTCCTGGTCAGCGTCTCGCCACAGGGAGCGAAGCCCGACCTCAAGGTGTCGGCCGCCTCCGTCGGCCGCGACAAGGACGGCAAGCCGGTGCCGATCGTCACCTTGAGCAATGCGTCGAATGCCCATGGCTATCTGTCGCAGGGGCGGCTCCGGATCGTACAGCACGATTTGGCGGGCAAGGAAGTCTTCCGGCGCACCCTCTCCGGGCCGGAAATCCAGCAAACGGTGGGCTTCGGCCTGGTCGGAGCGGGCCAGACCCGCAAGGTCCAGATCCCAATCGCTTTGCCTCAGGACGGGGGCAGGGTCGAGGCCCAGTTCACTCCCGGTGGCTGAGGGGCCGCACTCGCGACGCCGGCTGCGTCTCGCGCTGCTGGGCACTTGCGGGCTTGTCGCTTCGGCGACGGCGTCGGCGGCACTCGCCTCGGACGCCGTTCAGCCGGGTGCGACGACCCAGGCCCAGGAGAGGCGAATCGTCATCGACGGCCGGCAGTTGATGCCCGACGGGTCGACCCGGCTGAACACGACCGGGCGGACGATTACCCTTACCGTCCCGACCAAGGACGGCCCCCGCAATCTCGGCGACATCGTCCTCAACGTCAGCCCGGAAGACCGCGTGGAATTCTCCGCCGAGCGGCTCCTCGATCTTCTGGCCAACGTCCTCGATCCGGACGTCATGCGGACCTTGCGGGGAAGCTTCGCCGGCAAGACGACCCTCAGCCCCGCCGATTTCGAGGCGTCCGGGATCCGGATACGCTACAATCCGCAGACGCTCGAGCTGGACCTGGAAATCGCCAGCGAGCGGCGCGCATCGCGTACCGTCCAGGTCAGCCCGCTCGACCGCGCCCGGATCGGCAATTTCGTCCAGCCGGCGGGCTTCAGCGCCTACGTCAACGTCCGCGGCTCGCTCGACTATCTCTACCAGGGGACCAACGACGGCCTCCAGTCCCCGGTCTTCTTCATGGACGGGGCCACGCGCTTCGGCGGAATCGTCCTCGAATCCGAAGCGGCCTGGTCGCCCGGCGCCGACAACAATCCCGATTTCCAGCGAATCGGCTCCAGGGCCGTCTACGACGACCAGCGGAATCTCATCCGCTGGACGGCGGGCGATCTCCAGACGATCGCGCGCGGCTTCCAGTCGGCGCCGGACATCGCCGGCCTCTCGATATTCCGAAGCTACAGCGTTCTCCAGCCCCAGACGATCATCCGCCCGCGCGGCGACCGCAGCTTCCGGCTCGAGCGGCCGTCGACCGTCGAGGTCCAGGTCAACGGCCAGATCGTCCGACGGCTCCAGCTTGCGCCGGGCACCTACGACCTTCGCGACTTCCCCTTCACCCAGGGCGCCAACGACATCCGTCTGTCGGTGCTCGACGACAGCGGCCGTTCCGAGCTTCTGCGCTTCAACGTCTTCCTGGACCAGTCGCAGCTCGCCAAGGGGCTGAGCGAGTTCGGACTCTATGCCGGGGTCATGTCGCCTTTGCGCCGGCGCGGTCCCTATTATACCGACAATTTCGCCTTCACCGGCTTCTACCGTCGCGGAGTCAGCGACTTCCTCACCCTCGGAGCCAACGCCCAGGCGGACAGGAACACGCGGATGGGCGGGATCGAGGGCGTGCTGGGCACCTCGATCGGCACGTTCGGCGGCAATTTCTCGCTTTCCGACATAGACGGCGTCGGCAGCGGATGGGGCGGAATCGCAACCTTCCAGCGGTTGATCCAGCGCAACGGCGGCCGGGCCGATTCGATCAACCTCTCGGTCGAGGCTCGAAGCCGCGATTTCGGGCCGATCGGGACGGTCGTCCCCAACAATCCGTTCAGATATGAAATCGGAGGCGGCTACAGCCACGCCTTTACCGACTATCTCTACGGCGGCCTCGACGGACGCTTCTCGAAGGGCCGAGGACTCCAGCGGGACACCCAGAGCTACCGGGCGACGATGGGCTGGCGGATCAACCCGGCCCTCAGCATGACGGCCGACGCCCGCTACGAGCGCGACAATCTCGGCTCGCGCATCGGCGCCCTGCTGTCGCTGACCCTGCGGCTCGGCCGCTATTCGAGCGTGCGCGCCGATTACGACACCCGCTTCGACCGGGCGCGGCTCTCCTACCAGACGCTCCACGGCCAGGGGGTCGGCGCCTATAACGTCACCGCCGACATCGAGCGAAGCAATCTGGGGTCGGGGGTCAACGTCAACGGCAATTATTTCGCCAACCGGGCCGAGCTGGGGCTCAGCCATTTCGGCACCTTCCGGAACGATTTCGGCGATTCGACCAGCCAGCGCAGCTCGCTCCGCTTCGCCAGCTCGTTGGCGATCGCCGACGGCCACGTTTCGATCGGGCGCCCGATCTACGACAGCTTCGCGGTCGTTCGCGGCCACCCCGGGCTCAAGGGCGCGGAAGTGCTCATCGAGCCCTCGCCCTTCGGCTTCACGGCGACCACCGGCATGCTCGGCTCCGCCACCCATCCAAGCCTCAGCTCCTATTCGGAGCGGACGATCTCGGTCGACGCTCCGACGGCGCCGGCCGGGGTCGACCTCGGCCAGGGCTCGTTCCGGCTGTTCCCGCCCTATCGCAGCGGTTACGCGCTCACCGTCGGCTCCGCCTACACGGTGACCGTGCTCGGCCGCCTGCTCAACCGCGACGGCGAGCCCGTCGCCCTGGTGACCGGCACCGCCATCGAACTCGCCAAACCGGACAGCGCGCCGGTGCCGGTCTTCACCAACCGAGTGGGCCGCTTCGGAGCGCCGGGACTGGCGCCGGGCAGGTGGCGGATCACCATGCTCGATCCGCAGAAGAGCAGCTTCACGATAGTCGTTCCGGAAAAAGCCGAAGGGGTCCTCAGGCTCGGCGATCTCACGCCGTCAGAAAATGGTGATTGAAATGAAGATCAGTAAGCTCATCGCCGCATTCGCAGGCATTGCGGGCGCCGCGCTCCTGCTTCCTTCCCCGGCCGAGGCACAGGTCCGCCAATGCCTGGTAGCCGCCCAGAGCACCCCGGCGGTGGCCAATTACGACCCGTTCAATCCGGCAGCGCTCACCATCAACAACGTCTCGATCACCTTCACCCGCACCAACGGGCCAGGGGGGGCCAAGCCCTCGACCATCGACATGTACGTCAAGGCTCAGACCTCCGCCGCCAACGGGACGCAACTGATCCCGATCAGCGTCGTCGGCGCCGGCTCGGCGACGGGGCTCAACCAGAATATCTTCTACAATACGCCCGGCGCGGTGCCGAACATCACCGTTCCTCTCCCGAACACACCGGTCGCCGGCGTGCTGCGCTGGGATTATTCGGGCAACAACGCCGCCTCCGACATCTTCACGGTCACATTCAACGTGATCCTTCCTCCCAATCTCGACCTTACCGCCTCCAGCAATCTCATCTTCGACATCGAATACGGCTGCAACGGCACCGGCGGCGGCCCGCCCTTCTCCGAACGGGCGACCGCGACCAACGCCTTCACCCTCTCGATCAAGGTGCTGAGCGCGCTTCAGGCCAGCTATGTCGGAACCGCTCTCGATTTCGGCGAAGTCGGCGACAAGACGACGGCGGACGTGCTGCTCGCTCCGGGCACCTATTCGACGCCGCCGTCCGGCAACCACGTCCGGGTCCTGAGCTCCGGTCCCTACAAGGTCGAGATGGCCTCGCAGAACGCTTTCCGTCTCACCTTTCCGGGCGGCAATCCTGGAACCGCCGTGCAGAGGCTCAATTACAAGGCCCTGTTCCTCGGCCAGACCGTGTTCAACGGCTCGCCTGCCTTCGCCGCGGTGACCTGCGCCCGGGCCGGCGTCCCTGCCGCTCAGGCCGACCTGCTGCCGATCCGCGCCACCCTTCTGGAGGGCGGCGACGGCAAGCAGCTCTCGCCCGATTACAAGGACGTCATCACGGTCACCGTGTCGCCGCTGGCGGTGGGACCGGTCGGGGTCGATTGCCCCGCCGTCGTCCTGCCCGCTCCCTAGAGGGCAACGACCCGGAAGGAGAGGCTGCCGCCGGGCGCGGTGCGGCCGTCGGGCAGTCGAAGCTCCAGCGAGCGGGTGGCGATATCGGCGCGGTCGGAGCCGGATATGCGGGTCGGACCCTCGGTCGACAGGGCGACCTCGACTCCGTCGACGACGAGCATCGCGCCGGCAAGCTCGGGCGAGTGTTCGGCGAAGACTTCATAGCCGTTGGAGTCGTTGCAGAACTCGTCGATGGTACCGGACCTGCCGGCGTTCAGCCGGACCTCCGCGTAGCAGAGGGTCGGCACCTGGCCGGTCAGCTCGAGGGTGAAGGAAGGAGTGGCGCTCGCCGCGGTCGAAACCAGAGCGGAAGCCGCGATAGCGGTAAAGGCGATCCTGGGCAGCATGGTCGTTCTCCGTCGATACGGAGCCGCCATGCATCCACAGGCTGCAACATATGGTTCTCAGGGCTGGTAAACGCCCGGTTAGAGAAGAGGGAGCAATGGCGCTCGCAATCTATTACCTGATGCGCGGGGAGGACGGCTGGATCGTCCGGTTCGAGGAGCGCGATTACGGCCACGAAACGCTCACTTCCGCGATCCGCGCGTCGATCGCCGCCGCCCGCGCCTCGGCCGCGAACGGCCACGAAGCGCAGGTGCTCGTCCAATGGCCCGACGGCGCCTGGGTCGTCACGTGGACGTCGGAAGAAAACTTCGAGCGTGAATCCGAAGTGCCCTGGACTGAAGACCGCCCGAGCCCGCGATCACGCTCCTAGCGGGCTCCCCCTGCTTTCAGTAAGCGGCAGGACTGGAAAATGGCGTTGCCACGGCAAGTGCGCAGGCCGCCGCAATGTCATCGGCTACAAATGGTTTCTCTACAATGATCGCGCCCCGGATGTGCTTATCTATCTCGGAACGCAGGGAGGTAATGAAGATGACTGGAATCGCTTGCCCTGAGCAGATTTCAAGCACGACATCGACTCCGCTACCATCCACCAGCCGAAGGTTCGCGGTGATGATGTCGGGACATCTCCGATAGGCAGCCGCGATTGCCTCAGAAGCAGAAAACGCGATGTCGAACGAGTAATAACCAGCACCGCGCAGTGCTTGCTCCACACTGTCCACCATCGATACGTCGTCTTCAATTATAAGAGCGTGCAACGACATCCCTCAATGAGCCATTAAGAGAGGAATCTGACTATAAGTCAGAAGTTGACGGCTAACACCGCCGAACACCGTCTCGAAAAGGCGCGAATGGCTGAACCCTCCCATTACCACATAGTCGAAGCACTCGCTATTGGCTTTGGCCAGGAGCACCGATCCCGCATCGGAGCCGTTGGCCGCCTCACGGTCGATCGTGGCGTGAATGCCGTGGCGCGACAGATAGGATGCAGCGTCCTCGGCGCCGGTCGTCACCGAGCCGTCCTCGATCTCGACGATCGTCACCGAGCCGGCCAGCTGGAGCAGCGGTACCGCGGCGCTCAGGGCTGACGAGGCTTCGCGCGAGCCGTCCCAGGCGACGAGGGCGTTGCCGCCCGCCTTGAAGCCGGTGGCGGTCTCCGGGACCGCCAGGATCGGCTTTCCCGACTTCACCACCAGCCCCGCGGCCAGGGCCCTCATGTCAGGCAGGGGGAAAGCGTGGAGCGCCCGGTTGACGACGATCAGGTCGGCGAGGCCGGAGGCCGCCTCCAGAGCGGGCTCGATATAATCGGTGGTGTCGGCCCAGCTCCAGGAGACGTCCTCCTTCTCGAGCCGCGGATAAGTGCGGGCGCGATTGTCCGCTTCGTTCTCCTTCTCGAGCTCGATCAGCATCGCGCCTCCGGCGGCGCCGATATTCGCTCCGACCATCGGAACCACGACGCTGACGTCGAGGCAGTGCAAATGGCCGTTGACCGCCCGAGTGACGTCCAGCGCCGCCTGAAGCCGCGCCTCCTGGCCGGAATCCTCGTGAATCAGCAGCAGGATATTCTTCATGTCCGCCTCCATGCCGGGTCCAGGCCGTTCACCTTGGATAAGGAGACGAAGGACCCGCCACTATCAGGAACTATACGGATGCGCCGGCCGCCCGCCGGGCCCGGGCCGGGGGCAGCTGGTGCAGATGACTCGCGCCGGAGCGCAGAAAGCCACTCTCCGGCGCACGACATGGCCGCATTCCAGATGCAGCTCGAACGTGTGGGCCTTGAGTGGCACCGTTGCGACCACGGCCCGCGAACGCGGGTCCAGCGGGCGCGCCGGAGCCACGGTCGCCGCGCCGGCGGGTTCATCGGGGGTACGCGGCCGGGTCACGCCGACGGTTCGACCGGAGCGCCGCCGCCCGCCTCCAGAAGGCGATCGAGCTTTTCGTGCAGCGCCAATATCTCCAGCTCGGCCTTCAGATTCACCTCGAAATCGCGCGTCGCCTGCAGGCGGTCGTGCGCGGCCATCCGGTTCTGGCTCATCATGATCACCGGCGCCTGCACCGCCGCCAGGGTCGACAGGAGCAGGTTGAGGAAGATGTAGGGATAGGGATCGAAGGGCCGGGTCAGCGCCAGCGAGTTCAACGCCGCCCAGGCGAGAAGCGCGAAAGCGAAGATGCAGATGAAGGTCCACGAGCCTCCTACGACGGCCACCTGGTCGGCGAGGCGCTGATGCCATTTGAGATCGTCCTCGAGGAAGGACAGCGCCGAGGGCGCGCCCGTCTGCCGGCGCAGCGCCCGCTCGATCGCCTTCAGCTGGCGAGGGTTGAGGTTCTCGAGCGGCTCGGAAAGGAAATGCTCGGCGAGCCTCTCTATGCGATGATTGGTGCGGGCCATGAGGGGAGCATTGGGGAAGCGGAGGTGGCCCGCGATCCGTAAATGCCCTTAATCATGCTGCGGTCCTTACTTTCGCAGCAGCTTGTTCATGTCGGTGACGAATACCGCGATCGACCAGCCGATGAGCAGGAAGCCGGTCAGACCCTCGAAGGCGCCGACCAGCCGCCACTCGATCGGGAAGTCGACATCCGGGTGGCCCAGCGTCGTGTAAGCCGATGCCGAGAAATAGAGGGCCGTCTCCAGCCCTCCGATCGCGCCGACGGCCAGGTAGAAAGCGGCGTAGATCCAGATTTCGAGCGCGTGGATCGTGAATATGGCGAGCGCCATCGAGGTCAGCAGTCCGAAGGCGCGGCCGTTGAGCTGGTGCGCCCTCAGAGCCTCATCCTCCAGCCGCAACATCTTGGTGACTCCGACGACGCCGAGGCCGTGCACGATGATCATGAGAACGACCAGGATCGAGCCGGCGACGAGCTGGGTGCCGAGATGCATGGCCTGAGCCGCCGATCAATGGGCGAGGAGCAAGGGCAGGCCGCACTCGCCGAGCAGATGGCGCGTGACTCCGCCGAGCAGGAACTCCCGAAGGCGGGAATGGCCGTAGGCTCCCATGACGATTATGCCCGCACCCAGCGCGCCCGCCGCGCGCTCGATCGTCTCGGCGACCGTCTCGGCGACCGGCCGGCGCTGGACGATCTCCGCCTCAAGACCGTGCCGGGCGAGGTAGCGGGCGGCCATGTCGCGCGGGTAGACGGCGATCTTCTCCTCGACCTCGAGCAGCTGCACCTCGGAGGCGAGCTTCAGAAGCGGGAGCGAAGAGCGCATCGCCGCGGCCGCTTCGGGCGAGCCGTTCCAGGCGATGAGGATCGGAGCGTGGAGATTCAGCCGGTCCAGCGTCTCGGGGACGGCGAGGACTGGAGCCTGTCCCTGCGTCGCCACACTCGCGGCGAGTGGCCGCGGCTCGTCCCTGAACATGGCCGGCCCGGCATGGCTGACCACAACGATGTCGGACAGGATCGAGAAGCGGGCGAGGTTGGAGCTCGGCAGATCGTCGCGATGTACCCAGTCCCAGCTCACGCCCTCGACGAGCAGCCTCTTTTCCACTCGCGATTGCAATTCCTCGCGCAGGCGCTCCATCTTTCTCGAGACCTCGACCGGGAGGCGCGTCGCCATGAACGGGTCGTTCCGCAGATAATCCTCGAACGGAGTCGAATGGAGGCAGGTGACATGCCCTCCGAAGGCGCGGGCGAGGTCGAACGCCGCCTGCATCCGGCTTTCGAGGCCGGTATCGTCGTAGACGTGGAGGAGGATGGATTTCATGTCGCTCACCTCGCCGTCCAGCCGCCGTCGACGGCGAGCGCCTGGCCCGTGACGAAGGAGGCGCCGCCGCCCGCCATCCACAGGACGGCGCTGGCGATCTCGTCGGCAGTGCCGATGCGGCCGACCGGTTCGCTTTCGGCCACCCGCTTCCGGGCCTCGTCGTTGAGCATGAACCGCTGCAGCATGGGGGTTTCGATTGCCCCCGGGCAGACCGCGTTCACCCGGATCTTCTGCAGCGCAGTCTCCAGCGCCGCCGTCTTCGTGAGCCCGATCACGCCATGCTTGGAAGCCTCATAGGCCGGCATGTTGGGCAGGCCGACCAGGCCCGCGACCGATGAGCAATTGACGATCGACCCGCCGTCGGGCTGCTTCGTCATCTGGCGGATCTCGGCCCGCATGCACAGCCACACTCCGCGCAGGTTGGTCCCGATCACACGGTCGAAATTCGCGGCGGTGCAGTCGGCGGTACTGGCGGGTTCGCCCTCGATACCGGCATTGTTGAAGGCGATGTCGAGTTGACCATATTCGGCGACGATTCGGTCGATAAGGTTCGTGACCTCCGGCTCGCTGGAGACGTCGCAGCGCACGAACAGCGCCGGATGCTCCTCCGCCCGCATCTCCGCAAGAACCCTCTGGCCGGCCTCCTCGTCTATGTCGGCGATGACGGTCGCATATCCTTCGCGAGCGAAGGCGTAGGCGGTCGCCCTGCCGATGCCCGACGCGGCCCCGGTCACGAGCGCTACTTTGCGAAGTTGCTGGGTCACACCGAAATCTCCCAAATGATGTCTCGCAGGCTCGTCCGGGAATGCTCCAGCGTCATTACGCAAATCTACTGACGCCTCGCCTGCAGCCGGAGCTCGGTGTCGAGGATGATCGCGAACTCACAGGCGGTGCCGAAGCAGGACGCGCCCTGGGCGGCGCCGACCACGATCGGCCAGGCGGCCGTTGCCGCCATTCGATTCTCGGCCCGGCCGTTGCCGCAGGCCATGAGAGAATCACCGGATACGGTCTCTTGAACCTCCTTTAGATATACCTAAATTAGCTTTGTCTAATGTAGAGGTCCCTCATGGATAACATGCTGAACCTGCCGATCGCGGAGATGGAGAAGAAAGCGGGTGAAGCCGCGGCTCTCCTGAAGGCGCTCTCCAACGAGAACCGCCTTCTGCTGCTCTGCCATCTCGTGTCCGAGGGCGAGCTCAGCGTCGGTGCGATGGTCGAGCGGGTCGGCCTCGGCCAGTCCGCGCTGTCGCAGCATCTGGCGAAGCTCCGGGAGGAAGGCCTCGTGACCTACCGGCGCGAAGCCCAGACCCTGATCTACCGGATCGCCGATCCCCGGGCCGGCCAGGTTCTGGAGCTGCTCAGGGACATCTTCTGCCCGGACCTCGGGCCTGCCGCCAACCCTAAGGGCAAACCCCTATCGACCGCCGCGGCGCCGGCTGCGACCGTGAAGCGGAAGGACTAAAGGAGAATTGGAAATGCAAGCAGACAGCGTCATCGACCGCGCCTCGCAGCAGGTCGAGGCCGTCCTTCGAGGAGAGCTCAAGGCGCCCCGGGTAAAGGCCTTCTTCGACGAGCCGACCTTCACCGCCTCCTACGTCGTCTCCGATCCGGTCACCGGGGCGACCGCGATCGTCGACAGCGTCCTCGATTTCGACCAGCCGTCCGGACGCACGTCCAGCGAAGGCGCCGACGCGATCGTCGCCTATGTGATGCAGGAGGGGCTGAGGGTCGAGTGGCTGCTCGAGACCCATGCCCATGCCGACCACCTTTCGGCCGCCCCCTATCTTCAGGAAAGGCTCGGGGGCAGGATCGCGATCGGCCGCGAGATCCTCACCGTCCAGGACGTCTTCGGCAAGATCTTCAACGAAGGCACCGCCTTCGCCCGCGACGGCTCCCAGTTCGACCGTCTGTTCGCCGACGGTGACAGCTTCAGCCTCGGCGGCATTCCGGTCATCGCGCTTCATGTGCCGGGACACACGCCGGCGGACATGGCGTATCTGATCGGCGACTCCGCCTTCGTCGGCGACACCATGTTCATGCCCGATTACGGCACCGCCCGCGCCGACTTTCCGGGCGGCGATGCGCGCCAGCTATTCCGCTCGATCCGACGGCTGATGCAGCTGCCCGGCGAGACCCGCGTCTTCCTTTGTCACGATTACAAGGCGCCCAATCGCGAGGAGTTCGTGTGGGAGACGACGATCGGCGACGAGAAGACCGCCAACGTCCACGTCCATGAAGGCGTCACCGAGGACGAGTTCGTCGACATGCGCACCAGGCGCGACGCGACCCTCGCCATGCCCAGGCTGATCCTGCCCTCGGTGCAGGTCAACATGCGGGCGGGCCACCTCCCCGAACCCGAAGGGAATGGCACGCGTTACCTCAAGCTGCCGCTCAACGCCCTTTGAGGAGCTGATGGAATGGAGCCCCTCCCCTTCGTCTATCCTCTCGCCGGCGGAGCGCTGATCGGAACGGCGGCGGCCCTGCTTCTGGTCCTGTCGGGCCGGATCGCCGGGGTCAGCGGCATGGCCGCCGCGGCCGTCCGGATCGCCGATCGAGGGCCGCCCTGGCGGCAGGCCGCGGCCTTCGTCGCCGGCCTTCCGACGGGGGCGCTGCTGATCGCGACCTTCTGTCGCCGGCCCGACATCCTCATCACGTCCTCCGTCCCGCTCCTGATCGCGGCCGGACTGCTGGTCGGCTTCGGCACTCGCCTCGGCAACGGCTGCACCAGCGGCCACGGCGTCTGCGGAATGGCGCGCCTGTCGCCGCGCTCGGTCGCCGCGACCGCCGCATTCATGGCGGCCGGCTTCGCCACCGTCTTCGTCGCCCGCCACCTGCTCGGAGCCGCCTGATGCGCCAGATCCTGCCCGGACTGATCGTCGGCCTCCTGTTCGGAGCAGGCCTCGCGCTCAGCGACATGATCAATCCGGCGCGCGTGCTCGCCTTCCTCGACATCGCCGGGGATTGGGACCCGACCCTCGCCTTCGTCATGGGCGGCGCCTTGCTCCCCTCGGCGCTGGGCTACGCGATCGTCCGGCGCATGCGGCGGCCGGTCATGGCCGAGGAATTCTGCATCCCGCAAAACCGCACGCTCGACCGCAACCTCCTCGCCGGCGCCGCCCTCTTCGGCGCGGGCTGGGGCCTCGTCGGACTCTGCCCCGGCCCGGCCCTCGCCGGCCTCCTGTTCGGCGCCTGGCAGGTCTGGCTGTTCACGACGGCGATGTTGGTAGGCATGTTCCTCCACCGCCTCGCCGCCGCCCCCCGCCCGGCGCTCGCCCGCCGGTCCCTCCCCGATAAGGCAATGTCATGAACCCGACCCAGCTTGCACCGAATCTTTCCGTAAGTCCCCAGCTTCTCCCCGGCGAGGTGGCCGGGCTGGCCGCCGCCGGTTTCAAGGGCATCATCAACAACCGCCCTGACGGCGAAGCGCCGGACCAGCCGAGCTCCAGCGAAATCGAGGCCGAAGCGGGGCGGCACGGGCTCGCTTACTGGCACATTCCCGTCATTCCCGGTCAGGCGACCGAGCGGGACGCGCGGGCATTCGCGAAGGCCGTCGGCGAGGCGGGCGGGCCCGTATTGGCCTTTTGCCGGACGGGCAACCGCTCGACCGGTCTCTGGAAGATGGCGCAGCAGGGCTCCTGAGCGATGCGTCCCGGTCTCGAATGAGCGTGCTTCGTCGCTACCTCCCGATCCTGGAGTGGGGCCGGTCCTATGACCGCGGGACCCTGACGAGCGATCTCGTCGCCGCCCTCATCGTCACGATCATGCTGATCCCGCAGAGCCTCGCCTATGCGCTGCTGGCGGGCCTTCCGGCGCAGGTCGGGCTCTATGCCTCGATCGTGCCCCTGATCGCCTATGCGGTGTTCGGAACCAGCCGCACCCTCGCCGTGGGGCCGGTGGCCGTCATCTCCCTGATGACCGCGACCGCCGCCGCCGGAGTCGCGGCGCAGGGATCGGCCGAATATGTCGCGGCGGCGCTGATCCTGGCGATCCTCTCGGGATCGATCCTGCTCGCCATGGGGCTCCTGAGGCTCGGCTTCCTGGCGAACCTCCTCTCCCATCCCGTGGTCTCGGGCTTCATCACCGCCTCGGGGATCATCATCGCGGTCAGCCAGCTTAAGCACATCCTGGGGATCCGCGCCTCCGGCGAGGCCCTCCCGGAGATGCTGACGACCATGGCCGGGACCATGAGCGGTCTCAATATGCCGACCCTCATCGTCGGAGCATCGGCCCTGGCTTTCCTGTTCTGGGTCCGGAAGGGGCTGCGTCCCCTGTTGCTGCGCCTGGGCCTGAAGCCGCGTCCGGCCGACCTGCTCGCCAAGGCGGGACCGGTCTTCGCCGTCGCGGTCTCGATCCTGGCGGTGGTCGGCTTCGGCCTCGAGGCAAGGGGCGTCGCCGTCGTCGGCCCCATCCCGACCGGGCTGCCGCCGCTCACGCCCCCGCTGTTCGATCCGGAGCTCTGGTCGGCTTTGCTGGTGCCGGCCATTCTCATCAGCGTCATCGGCTTCGTCGAATCGGTTTCGATCGCCCAGACCCTCGCCGCCAAGCGCCGCCAGCGGATCGAGCCCGACCAGGAGCTGGTCGGCCTCGGAGCGGCGAATATCGGCGCCGCGCTTTCGGGGGGCTATCCCGTCACCGGCGGCTTCGCCCGCTCCGTCGTCAATTTCGACGCGGGGGCCGAGACGCCCGCGGCCGGAGCCTATACGGCGGTCGGAATCGCCGCGGCGTCCTTGTTCCTGACGCCGCTCCTCTACTTTCTTCCGATCGCAGTGCTCGCCGCGACGATCATCGTGGCGGTGCTCAGCCTGGTGAGCTTCGGCAATGCCGCCGAGGTCTGGCGTTACTCGAAAAGCGATTTCGCCGCGATGGCCGGGACGATCCTCGTCACCCTGCTCATGGGCGTAGAGGCAGGCGTCATCACCGGCGTGGGGGTGTCGCTGGCGCTCTACCTGTGGCGGGCGTCGAGGCCGCACGCCGCGATCGTCGGCCTCGTGCCCGGAACTCAGCATTTCCGGAACATTCTCCGCCACGAGGTGGAGACCGCCCCCAATCTGCTGACCCTTCGAATCGACGAGAGCCTGACATTCATCAACGCCCGCTGGCTCGAAGAGCATGTCCTGCAGCTGGTCGCCGAGCGCCCGGAGCTCCAGCATCTCGTGCTGATGTGCTCTGCGGTGAACGAGATCGACGCCTCGGCGCTGGAGAGCCTGGAGGCGATCAATCACCGTCTGGCGGACGCCGGGGTGAAGCTGCACCTCTCCGAGGTCAAGGGTCCGGTCATGGACCGCCTGCGGCGGTCCGACCTGCTGAAGGAGCTCACCGGCCGAATCTTCCTCGCGCAGTTCGACGCCTTCGAAGAGCTGCGCTCCCCGGCCGCGCCGGTCACCTGACGGCTTCGAGGCTCGGGAAGCGCGGCTCGCCCGGTACCTAGGTAACATCCCGTATCATCGGCCCGGCCACGGCCCTTTATCCCGAGCCGAAGCGGTAGCGAGGGACGCGGGGGAAACATGGACGGCCTGGTAATGAAGAGCGGCGCGTGGCTGCTCATCGCCTTTATCGCCTGCCTGGCAATGGCGGCCTCGGCCGATTTCGGCTTCACTGTGCACCTCGGCATCATCGCCGCCGCCGCCTTTGCCTGTCTGCTCGTGACCCTGAAGAAGGCCGATTACGGCGCTCTCGCCCAAGGCCTGAGGCGCGAGCCCGTCGACCAGGGGCGATATGATGACGAGATCGTCCGCTGGGGCGTGATCGCAACGCTCTTCTGGGGCGTGGCCGGCTTCGCCGCGGGCCTCTTCATTGCGCTCCAGCTCGCCTGGCCGACGCTCAATCTCGGCGAGTATTTCAGCTTCGGCCGAGTGCGGCCGCTTCACACCTCGGCGGTGATCTTCGCTTTCGGCGGCAACGCGCTGATCGCGACCAGCTTCTACGTCGTCCAGCGCACCTGCCGGGCCCGCTTGGCCTTCCCCACGCTCGCCCGCTTCGTCTTCTGGGGCTACCAGCTGTTCATCGTGCTGGCCGCCACCGGCTACCTCCTCGGGATCACCGAGGCGCGCGAATATGCCGAGCCCGAATGGTATGTCGATCTCTGGCTGACCGTCGTCTGGGTCGCCTACGCAATGGTCTTCATCGCCACGATCGTGAAGCGCAAAGAGCCGCACATCTACGTCGCCAACTGGTTCTACCTCAGCTTCATCCTGACCATCGCGATGCTTCACATCGTCAACAACCTCAGCGTCCCCGTCAGCCTGATGGGCTCCAAGAGCTATTCCGCCTTCGCGGGCGTCCAGGACGCCCTTACCCAATGGTGGTACGGCCACAACGCGGTCGGGTTCTTCCTGACCGCCGGCTTCCTCGCCATGATGTATTATTTCGTGCCGAAGCAGGCCGAGCGGCCGATCTATTCCTACCGGCTGTCGATCATCCACTTCTGGTCGCTCATCTTCCTCTACATCTGGGCGGGCCCGCACCACCTCCATTACACCGCCCTGCCCGACTGGGCACAGACGCTCGGAATGGTCTTCTCGATCATGCTGTGGATGCCGAGCTGGGGCGGCATGATCAACGGGCTGATGACGCTCAACGGCGCGTGGGACAAGATGCGCACCGACCCGATCATCCGGATGATGGTGATGGCGCTCGCCTTCTACGGAATGGCGACGTTCGAAGGGCCGATGCTGTCGATCAAGGCGGTCAATTCCCTTTCCCATTACACCGACTGGACGATCGGCCATGTTCACGCCGGGGCGCTGGGCTGGAACGGCCTGATCACCTTCGCGGCGCTCTATTACCTGGTACCGCGCCTCTGGGGCCGCCCCCGCCTCTACTCGCTTCGAATGGTCAACTGGCACTTCTGGACGGCGACGCTCGGAATCGTCCTTTACGCCTCCGCCATGTGGGTCGCGGGCATCATGCAGGGCCTGATGTGGCGCGAATATGGGGCCGACGGCTACCTCGTCTACTCCTTCGCCGAAGTCGTCGCGGCCATGTTCCCGATGTACGTGATCCGGGCCGCGGGAGGCGCCCTCTATCTCGGCGGCTTCCTGATCATGATCTGGAACGTCTTCCAGACCGCCCGCGGCCGCATCCGCGACGAGAAGCCAATGACGGAGACGCTCCACGATCCCGACAAGGACCGGCCGCTGCCCGCGCGCCACGCCTTCCCCGCCAACCGACCCGGCCTGCAGCCGATCGCCGCCGAATAGGAAAGCAACAATGGCCACCAAGATCCTCGACCACGGCCGGATCGAGCGCAACGTCACCCTGCTCTCCGTGCTGGCCTTCCTGGCCGTCACGATCGGCGGAATCGTCGAAATCGCTCCGCTCTTCTGGATCGATTCGACGATCGAGAAGGTGGAGGGCGTTCGTCCCTACACTCCGCTCGAGCTCTCGGGGCGCAACATCTACATCCGCGAGGGCTGCTATAGCTGCCACAGCCAGATGATCCGGCCGTTCCGCGACGAGACCGAGCGCTACGGCCATTACAGTCTCGCCGCCGAAAGCATGTACGACCACCCGTTCCAATGGGGCTCCAAGCGGACCGGGCCGGACCTCGCCCGGGTAGGCGGTCGATATTCCGACGAATGGCACGTCCAGCACCTCAAGGAGCCCCGCGCCGTCGTCCCGGAGTCGGTGATGCCCGGCTACGCCTTCCTCGCCGGGCGCGAGCTCGAGGCCGGCGACATGCGACGAGACCTCACCGCGCTGAGCCGCGTCGGAGTTCCCTACGACAAGGCGGCGATCGAAGCCGCCAATGAGGATCTCGCCGCCCAGGCAGACCCCAATGCCGACACGGCGGCCCTGCTGAAGCGCTATCCCAGGTCGCAGGTGCGGGATTTCGACGGCGACCCCGCGAAGCTGACCGAGATGGATGCGCTCGTCGCCTATCTCCAGATGCTGGGCACCCTCGTCGACTTCAAGGCGGCGGCGCCTCAGGAGAAGTCGAGATGAGCTACAACGAGCTTCGCCACCTCGCCGACAGCTGGGGCCTCGTCATGATGGGCGTAATCTACCTCGCCCTCGTCGGCTGGGCCTTTCTCCCCCGCAGCCGCGGCGCCAACGCCCGCGCCGCCGAGATGATCTTCGACGAGGACCATGACGATGGTTGAGAAAAGGGTGGACCAGCCTACCGGCACCGAGACCGTGGGCCATGAGTGGGACGGAATCGAGGAGCTGAACACGCCCCTCCCGCGCTGGTGGCTGTGGAGCCTCTACGCGACCATCGCCTTCTCCCTCGCCTACATGGTCCTCTATCCGGCCTGGCCCCTGCTCGACAGCGCCACCCATGGCGTCCTCGACTGGTCGAGCCGGGGCCAGCTCGACCGCGAGCTGGCCGCCGAGCAGTCGAAGAAGGCGCCGATGATGCGCAGGCTCGCGGCGCTTCCGATCGAGCAGCTGCCGAACGATCCCGCGCTGATGCAGGCGGCCGTCGAGGGCGGCCGGGCAGCCTTCCGGGTCAATTGCGTCCAGTGCCACGGCTCCGGTGCGGCAGGCTTCAAAGGCTATCCCAACCTCAACGACGACGACTGGCTGTGGGGCGGCGACCTGAAATCGATCCATTATTCGATCGAGAACGGAATCCGTAACCCGGACGTCGAGGCCACCCGCATGTCGCAAATGCCGGCCTTCGGTCGCGACGGTCTGCTCGAGCCGGGCCAGATCGAGCCGCTCGTCGCCTTTGTTCGAGCCGTCTCGCGGCAGCAGCCGGTCAACGCCGCGGCGCGCCAGGGCGCAGGGCTTTTCGCCCAGAATTGCGCCAGCTGCCACGGCGCCGACGCCAAGGGAAACCGTCAAGTCGGCGCACCGGACCTCACCGACGCCATCTGGCTCTACGACGGCGATACGGACTCGATCCGCCAGACCCTGGCCAACGGCCGGGCCGGGGTGATGCCCCATTGGAGCGGTCGCCTGGACCCCGCCACGGTGAAGATGCTCGCCGCTTACGTCCATTCACTTGGTGGCGGCGAGGGCGGAAGCGGGCAGCTCAAAAGCGCGCAACGGTGACAGACGAATGACCAGCCCAACCGAGCTCACGGGTCCGAGAAAGCCCAGCCTCTACGCAAGGCGCGAGCCCGTCTTTCCCAAGGCCGTCGACGGCCGCTTCCGGCGGCTCAAATGGCTGGTCCTGGCGGCGACGCTGGCCGTCTACTACGTCACGCCCTGGCTGCGTTGGGACCGCGGCGCCTACGCACCCGATCAGGCGGTGCTGGTCGATCTGGCCAATCGCCGCTTCTACATGTTCTCGATCGAGATCTGGCCGCACGAATTCTATTACGTCGCCGGCCTCCTGATCATGGCCGGAATCGGCCTGTTCCTCGTCACCTCCGTCGTCGGCCGGGCCTGGTGCGGCTATGCCTGCCCGCAGACGGTCTGGACCGACCTGTTCCAGCATATCGAGCGCTTCATCGACGGCGACCGGAACGCGCAGCTCAAGCTTCAGAATGCCTCCTGGACGGCCTCGAAGGTGGCGAGACGGGCTCTGAAATATGCCGCCTTCCTGGCCGTATCGGTCGCGACCGGCGGCGCCTGGATCTTCTACTTCGCCGACGCGCCCAGCCTCGCCCGCGACGTATTCGCGGGACAGGCGCCCTACGCGGCTTATGCGACTGTGGGCATTCTCGCCGCCACGACCTTCGTCCTCGGCGGCTTCCTGCGCGAGCAGGTGTGCATCTACATGTGCCCCTGGCCACGCATCCAGACGGCCATGCTCGACGAGAAATCTCTGGTCGTCACCTACAAGGACTGGCGCGGCGAGCCCCGCCACCGGGGGACGAAGAAGGCGAGTCTGGCCGACCTCCAACTCGGCGACTGCATCGACTGCAACCAGTGCGTCGCCGTCTGCCCGACCGGAATCGACATCCGCGACGGCCCCCAGATCGGCTGCATCACCTGCGCGCTGTGCATCGACGCCTGCGACAAGGTGATGAAGCAGATCGGGCGGCCTCGCGGCCTCATCGACTATACCAACGCCGACGACTCGAAACTCGAATCGGCCGGCGGGACGGCGAAGCCGCTGCTCAAGACCGTCCTTCGCCCCCGAACGCTCGCCTATCTCGGTCTCTGGTCGGGGATCGGCTTTGGAATGCTTTTCGCGCTCGGTGCCCGCACTCGAATCGACGTCAGCGCCCAGCAGGACCGCAATCCCGTTCACGTCCGCCTCTCGGACGGCCACGTCCGCAACAGCTTCACGGTCAAGATCCGCAACATGGAAGGGCGGCCGCGGACGATGGAGGTCTTCGTCGACGGTTTGCCGGGCGCCGTGATGTGGACCGACGGCGGCAGCCGCGACACCGCCGCCCGGGCCGTCCGCACGACCGTGCCCGCCGACCAACTCGCGAAGCTGCGGATCTTCCTGGTGGCTCCGGCCGCCGGAAGGGGGCGGGAGGATTTCGCCTTCGGAGTCCGCGCGCTGGACCGCGAGGGCGGCCGCGACAGCGTCGCCGCCCGCTTCGAGAGACCGGAGTAAAGCCATGACCAAGCGATTCACCGGCTGGCACATGACCGCCATCCTCCTCGCCTTCTTCTGGATCATCGTCGCGGTCAACTTCACCATGGCGACCTTCGCGACCCGCACATTCGGCGGAGTCGTGGTCGAAAACAGCTACGTCGCCAGCCAGAAGTACAATGGCTGGCTCAAGGCGGCCCGCAAGCAGGAGACGCTGGGCTGGAAGGCCGAAGCGGCTCTCGGTCCAGACAGGCGAGTTGCCGTGGAGGTCTCCCTCCCCGGAGCGGTCGTGACAGGTTATGCCGAGCACCCGCTTGGCCGGGAAGCCGATGTGCCGCTCATTTTCACCGGGGTGGAAAGCTTCCGTTCCCGGAACCCGCTGCCCGCAGGCCGCTGGAAGGTGCACCTCCTTGTCCGCCGCGGGGTGGAGCAGGTACGCCTCAGCGAGACCCTCTCGTGACGGTCCAGACGACGGTGAGCGGCGCGTCGGCCGAGCGCACGCTCTTCGCGGTGCCGGGGATACGCTGCGCCGGCTGCATCTCGAAGATCGAGCGCGGCTTGGCCCCGCTGTCCGGGCTCCTGTCGGCGCGAGTCAATTTCACGGCGAGGCAGATCGCCGTCGAGCACCTCCCCGAGCTTCAGATTCCGCGGATCCAGGAGGCGCTGGCCGAGCTTGGCTTCGAGGCCCAGCCGCTGCGGGCAACCGAGACGGAGGGCGACGAGAGCGAGAGCCGCGCCCTGCTGCGCGCCACCGCCGTCGCCGGCTTCGCGGCCATGAACGTGATGCTCCTCTCCGTTTCCGTCTGGTCCGGAGCTGACGGAGCGACTCGCGACCTCTTCCACCTTCTCTCGGCGCTTATCGCGATCCCGACCGTCGCTTATTCCGGCCGCCCCTTCTTCCGCTCGGCCTGGGGTGCGCTGCGCCATGGCCGCACCAACATGGATGTTCCGATCTCGATCGGAGTCCTCCTCGTGACAGGCCTCAGCCTGTTCGAGACCCTGACCGGCGGCGCGCATGCCTATTTCGACGGCGCGGTGATGTTGCTCTTCTTCCTGCTCTGCGGCCGAGTCCTCGACTCGATCATGCGCGACCGCGCCCGCGACGGCGTCTCGGCCCTCCTCAAGCAGACGGCGCCCGGCGCCACGTTGCTTCTCGAGGACGGCCGCACTCAATGGCTCGTGGCCGAGACCCTCCGGCCCGGCATGCGCCTGCTCGTGGCTGCCGGAGAGCGCCTCGCCGCTGACGCGATCGTCGAGGAGGGCGCCAGCGCCCTCGACCTGTCGCTTCTCACCGGCGAGAGTGCCCCGCAGCGCGTCGACGCGGGCGACAAGGTGCTGGCCGGGACACTCAACCTGGAGGGCCCGCTCACCGTCCGGGTCACCGCCGCCGGGCCCGACACGGCCATCTCCGACATCGCTCGATTGATGGAGCAAGCCGGCCAGGGCCGTTCACGATACGTCCGGATCGCCGACCGCGCCGCCCGGCTCTACGCCCCCGCCGTCCACACCCTCGCCGCATCCTCCTTTCTCCTCTGGCTGGTGATGGGCGCCGGGTGGCACGAGGCGCTGCTCATCGCCGCCGCCGTCCTGATCATCACCTGCCCCTGCGCCCTCGGCCTCGCCGTACCGGCCGCACAGATCGTCACCGCCGGCGCCCTCATACGGGCGGGCGTATTGGTGAAGGACGGCTCCGCGCTCGAGCGGCTGGCCGAGGCGGACCGGGCCTTGTTCGACAAGACCGGGACACTTACCCTCGGACGGCCGGTTCCCGATCTCGACTCAGTGCCGGGCGACGCCCGGCCGGTCCTGGCCGCGCTGGCCCGGCGGAGCCGCCACCCCCTGAGCCGGTCGATCGCGGCGGCGCTCGAAGCCGTCCCTGCCGCCACCCTGGACGATCTTCAGGAGATTCCCGGCATCGGCCTGAAGAGCGGCTGCGCCGGCCAGCGGGTTTCCCTCGGCCGCCCGGCCGCTGCGGCGGGAATGGCCAGCGAGCTCCGCATCGGCAACCGTGCCTGGACCATCGGCTTCGAGGATCGTCTTCGCCCCGGAGCCGTGGAGACTGTGCAGCGCCTGCAACGGTTGGGCCTGGCCAGCTCCATCGCCTCGGGAGACCGCACCGCGGCCGTCGCTCCGGTGGCCGGCAAGCTCGGCCTCACCGCCCAGACCGGCATGCACCCTCAGGACAAGCTCGACGCCATCGCCCGCCTCTTGGGCGCCGGTCACAAGGTTCTAATGGTCGGCGACGGTCTCAACGACGGCCCGGCCCTCGCCGCCGGCCACGTCTCCATGGCCCCGGCCTCCGCTTCCGACGTCGGCCAGAACGCCGCCGACGCCGTCTTCCTCGGCGACAGCCTTGCGCCCGTGGCGATGGCCGTGTCCGCCGCGCGCAAGACCATGCGCGTCGTCCGCCAGAATTTCGCGATCGCTATCGGCTACAACGCGATCGCGGTCCCGCTCGCCCTCATGGGCAAGGTTACTCCGCTCGCGGCCGCGATAGCCATGTCCGGCTCCTCGATCATCGTCGTCGCCAATGCCCTTCGATTGAGGAGCGCCGCCAAATGACCGGCCTCGCCCTGCTCATCCCGCTCGCGCTTTTCCTCGGCCTTTGCGGCCTCGCCGCCTTCTTCTGGGCAATGAAGGCCGGCCAGTTCGACGACATCGACGGTGCAGCGATGCGGATCCTGATCGACGACGATCCTGAGCCGTGACCTGGCTCGGCAAACGACGAGTCGACTGCGGCGAGGCGGCTGAAGGTGCCTGATCGTTGACCGGCCGGCCATGAGCGCCCCGCCGCGCGCCATTGCAACCGGCGGACCGGCGGCCTATCTGCGCCGAGTGTCCCCGATGCGCCTCATCCGCTTTCTGACCATGCTCGCGCTGCTACTGGCGCCGCTCGCAATGTTCGGCGGCTCGCCTGCGTCGGCGACCGTCCGTCATTCGATGGCCGCCGATCACCACCAGATGGCGGACCACGCCGTGGCCGGCGATGCCTCAATGGCGGCAATGTCGGCTTGCCAGGACAAGGAGGGGACTGCGAAGGATCGGCCCTGCGAGACCAGCGATTGCCTGACTGCCTGTGCGGCCGTCTCGGCGATCCCGGCCGTCGGCGGCAACCTCGAACCTCATCTTTCGGCGCATGGACCGCGGCAGTTGCCGGCCTTGATATCCGTCCCGCACGGCCTCGTGCCCGAGGCGGCGACCCCCCCTCCCCGAGGATCCTGACGATCTGAGATCTTATCTCGATTTTTCAGGAGTGAATTCGATGAAGACGAAGTTTGCCGCGCTCGCGCTTGCGATCGCCCTCCCGACCGTTGCTTATGCCCAGACGGCACCCGCTCCCGCGCCCGCGCAGGAGAAGAAGATGGAGTGCTGCTGCGAGAAGATGGGCATGAAGATGGACTGCTGCGACAAGAACGGCAAAGCCAAGGCCGGTCAGGACGAACATGCCGGCCACGACATGAGCCAGCATCAGCAGCACCAGAAGCCCCAGCAGTAAGTGAAGCGGTGACGAGACGGCGCTCCGGCGCCGTCTCCGATCCCCAGCTGACGCACTGCGTGCGAAAGGAAGTCGCGCGCCCGTGAGGACGACCATGAGCCAAATCTCACTAGACCGGCGGACCCTGCTCCGCGCCGGGGCGCTCGGCACTTTCGGCCTCGGCCTGCCGGGATTGTTTCCCGCCTGGGCCCAGAGCGGCACGCCGGGTCTCGCGTCGGCCCTGCCGACCCTCTCGGGCGAGAATATCGCGCTCGAGATCGGCATGAAGCCTTTCACTGTCGGCGGGCGCACCGGCAGGGCCGTCATGATCAACGGCACGATCCCCGGCCCGCTGGTGCGGCTCAGAGAGGGTCAGAACGTCCGAATCTCGGTCGACAACCGGCTGGACGAGGACACCTCGATCCACTGGCACGGCTTCATCCTGCCGTTCCAGATGGACGGCGTGCCCGGGGTCAGCTTCCCGGGCATCAAGGCGAAATCGACCTTCGTCTACGAGTTCCCGATCAAGCAGTCGGGCACCTACTGGTATCATAGCCATTCGGGGCTTCAGGAGCAGCTCGGCCATTACGGGCCGATCGTGATCGATCCGGCCGGTGCCGATCCGGTGGGCTACGACCGCGAGCATGTGATCGTGCTCTCCGACTGGACCTTCCGCCACCCGCACGAACTCATCACCAAGCTCAAGAAGGAAGGCGGCTACTTCAACCGGCAGAAGATGACGCTGCTGGGGCGCCTGCGCGGCGATCCCGAGCAGCGGATGCCGGCCGCCGACCGCAGGATGTTCGCCAGGATGCGGATGGACCCGACCGACATCCTCGACGTCACCTCGGCGGCCTACACCTATCTGATCAACGGCCACGGCCCGGCCGAAAACTGGACCGGTCTGTTCAGGCCCGGCGAACGGGTGCGCCTCAGGATCGTCAACGCCGCGGCAATGACGATCTTCAACATCCGCATTCCGGGTCTGGACATGAAGGTGGTGAGCACCGACGGCCAGGACGTGGTGCCGGTCAGCGTCCACGAGTTCCAGATCGGTAATGCCGAGAGCTACGACGTAATCGTCGAGCCGCGGGACCGGGCTTACACCTTCGTCGCGGAGGCGATGGACCGCTCCGGCCTGGGCCGGGCGACCCTGGCTCCTCGAATGGGGATGAACGCCGCGGTCCCGCCGCTCCGGCGGCGCCCGGTCCTGACGATGAAGGACATGGGCATGGGCGGAATGGACCATGGCGCCATGGGCCACGGCTCGGGCGCCATGGACATGAGCGGCATGAACATGCGCGACAAGTCGAAGGTGCCGCCGCAGGTGAAGGTGGGCGTCGGCGTCGACTCGATCGCGATGGCCCCCGTCGACCGCACCGGCGACCCGGGCCTCGGCCTCGAAGGCGTCGGGCACAAGGTGCTGACCTACCGAGATCTGCAGGCGCTGACACCGGGCACCGACACCCGCACGCCCGCTCGGACCGTAGAAGTCCACCTGACCGGCAACATGGAGCGGTTCATGTGGTCGATCGACGGCGAGAAGTTCAGCGAGAATCCCGAGCCGATCCGCTTCGAGCGCAACGAGCGGGTCCGGGTGACGATGATCAATCACTCGATGATGACCCACCCGATGCACATCCACGGCCACTTCTTCGAGGTCGTGAACGGGCAGGAGGCCAGACCGGTCAAGCACACGGTGATGGTGCTGCCGGGAGCGAAGCTGAGCCTCGACATGACCGCGGACGCGCCGGGCGACTGGGCCTTCCATTGCCACCTGCTTCACCACATGCACGCCGGAATGATGCGCGTCGTGACGGTCCGGCCTCTCGATGGACAGGCGGCATGAGGAAGCTGCTGATCCTGATACTCGCGGCCTCGGCCTCGGCGCCGGCCCTTGCCCAGCACGGGAGCCACACGATGCCGGCGCCGCCGAAGGAGCAGGCCAGGCCGACGGCCGATCCGCATGCCGGGCATTCGATGCCCTCCCCGGCCCCGGCTCCGGCCCCGGC
>JBAWCC010000054.1:0-16317 GCA_049590095.1 Allosphingosinicella sp.
GTCGCGACGCTCGCTTTGGCCGGCTTCCTCGCCGCCGGCCCGGCGCCCGGCCCCGCCGGTCCCTCGCTTCGAATCGTCCAGCCCAATATCGGCCAGCAGGACAAATGGCGGGAGGGTTTCCAGGAAGAGAATATGGAGCGGCTTCGGCGCCTATCCACCACCGGCGGAAACGAGCCGCGCCTCCTGCTCTGGCCCGAAGCAGCGGTGACCAGGCCGCTCGAGAACGGCCTCCGCGATCGAGACCATATCGTCGAGACTTTCGAGCTTCGCCGCGACGTCGCCGCGATGCTCGGCGAGAAGGACCTCCTCCTCACCGGCGGAGTGACCTGGCGCTCGCCCGACGGCCTCGACATCACCAGCGCCACCAACAGCGTCTTCGCGATCGATCCGGCCGGGCGGATCCTGTCGCGCTACGACAAGGCGCATCTCGTTCCCTACGGAGAATATCTGCCGATGCGGCCGATCCTCTCCTCGCTCGGGCTTTCGCGCCTGGCGCCTGGCGACGTGGATTTCGATCCCGGCCCGGGCCCGCGGACACTCGACCTGCCGGTCGTCGGCAAGGTGGGGTTCCAGCTTTGCTACGAGATCATCTTCTCGGGCGAGGTCGTCGACCGCGGGAACCGGCCCAACTTCCTGTTCAACCCGTCGAACGACGCCTGGTTCGGCGCCTGGGGCCCGCCCCAGCATCTCGCCCAGGCGCGGCTTCGCGCGCTGGAGGAGGGGCTTCCGGTGCTCAGGGCCACTCCGACCGGAATCTCGGCCGTGATCGATTCGGACGGACGGCTGCTTCGGAGCCTGCCCTGGCGGACCGCGGGGGTCATCGACACCCGCCTTCCGGCGCCCAGGACTGCGACGCCCTTCGCCCGCTTCGGCAACATCCTCCCCTTGGCGTTCGCGCTTCTTTTGCTTGCTTCGGCGATGGTCGCGCAGCGCATTGCAGGGAGACGCAAAGGCGGCTAGGGAGCGCACATATAAGGATATCTTTATATCCTTCTCCCTCGCAAGATCAGGAAGGCCGGTTAGTCCCGATGCGCAGCAATTATCTCTTCACGTCCGAATCCGTGTCCGAAGGTCATCCCGACAAGGTGTCCGACCAGATTTCCGACGCCGTCGTCGACCTTTTCCTCGGCAAGGATCCGGAGGCGCGGGTCGCCTGCGAGACTTTGACGACGACCCAGAAGGTCGTCCTCGCCGGCGAGATCCGCGGCCAGGGGATCATGGACGAGGAGGGCAATTGGGCCCCCGGCGTCAAGGAAGAGATCGAGCAGGTCGTCCGTGAGACCGTCCGCGAGATCGGCTACGAGCAGGAAGGCTTCCACTGGGAAACGCTGGAATTCTCCAACCATCTCCACCCCCAGTCGGCCCATATCGCGCAGGGCGTCGATGCCGGCGGCAACAAGGACGAGGGCGCCGGCGACCAGGGCATCATGTTCGGCTTCGCCTGCGACGAGACTCCCGACCTGATGCCTGCGACGCTCTATTACAGCCACAAGATCCTCGAGCGCATGGCCGCCGACCGCCACTCGGGCGCCGCCCCGTTCCTCGAGCCCGATTCGAAGAGCCAGGTCACGCTTCGCTTCGAGAAGGGCGAGCCGGTCGCCGCGACCGCGATCGTCGTCTCGACCCAGCACGGCAAGGGCTATGACGAGGGCGACAAGGAGGCGGAGCTGAAGAGCTACGTCCGCCGGGTCGTCGCCGACGTGCTTCCGGCCGATCTGCTCTCCGACGAGACCGTCTATCACATCAACCCGACCGGAAGCTTCGAGATCGGCGGGCCCGACGGCGACGCCGGCCTCACCGGGCGCAAGATCATCGTCGACACCTATGGCGGAGCGGCTCCGCACGGCGGCGGCGCCTTCTCCGGCAAGGACCCGACCAAGGTCGACCGCTCGGCCGCCTATATCGCGCGCTACCTCGCCAAGAACATCGTCGCCGCCGGCCTGGCCCGTCGCTGCACGATCCAGCTCGCCTACGCGATCGGGGTCTCCGCTCCGCTTTCGCTCTACGTCGACACCCACGGCACCGGCAACGGCGCCGACGATTCCGCGATCGAGCGGGCGATCATGGCGATCCAGGATCTGGGCGGCCTCACCCCGCGGGCGATCCGGACCCATCTCGGCCTCAACAAGCCCATTTACCGCAAGACCGCCGCCTACGGCCATTTCGGCCGAACCGCGGAAGGCGACCTCTTCCCCTGGGAGAAGACGGACCTGGCGGAGAGGCTGAAGGCGGCGCTTTAGGCGTCATTGCGAGCGAAGCGAAGCAAACCGGTGCCGCGTCTCCGCCTGCTGGATTGCTTCGTCGCTAAGCTCCTCGCAATGACGGCGCGCGGGTATCGGCGGCGAAGCCGGTGCGCCGGGCGTGAAGGCGCACCGGAATGAACGATCCCACCACCATCCGCCGGCTCTACGGCCGCCGTTCCGGGCACAAGCTGCGCGGCGGTCAGGAGGCCCTGCTCGAGCGGCTTCTGCCCGCCGTGAGCGTGCCGGGGGAGGGGCCCGTCAGCTCGGAGGCGCTGTTCGGCGATTCGCGGCCGCTTCATTTCGAGATAGGCTTCGGCTCGGGCGAGCATCTCGCCTACCGGGCGGACCTGCTGCCCGACCACGGCTTCATCGGCGCCGAGCCCTTCCTCAACGGAGTCGTCGGGGCGCTCCAGCATATCCGCGACCGGCGGCTGGCCAATATAAGGCTGCACATGGGCGACGCGCTCGAAATTCTCGAGCGGGTGCCGGACGGGGCCCTGACCATGGTCTATCTGCTCCATCCCGATCCGTGGCCGAAGGCGCGGCATGCCAAAAGGCGGATGGTCAATCCCGGCCCGCTCGACCTCATCGCCGCCAAGCTCAGGCCGGGGGGCGAGTTCCGGCTCGGCACCGACGACCCGACCTATTGCCGCTGGTCGATGATGGTCATGAACCGCCGCCGCGATTTCGAATGGCTGGCCGAGAGCGCGAAGGACTTCCTCACCCGCCCCGGCGGCTGGCCCGAGACCCGCTACGAGGCCAAGGCCAGGCGCAAGGGCCACGAAGTCTGGTATTTCCGGTATCGGCGGGCCTAGGCTCGGCCGTCCTTCAGGCGGCCTTGACCGTGAGTTCGAGCCCCAGGTTTTTGAGGGTCCTGACGACGGAGGCGATGTCGCTTTCGGCCGTGAGCCGGCCTCGCGCGACGCCCTTGGCCCGAGCCGCGTTGTTCAGAGCCAGCGCGATCCGGTCGGGATCGCCGCCCTCGAACTCAGCGTTGAGACAGGCGAGGATCGCTTCCGGGCTGTCGAGAAACTCGGCCGAATCCCAAGGGCCCGTTTCAGTCTTCATTTGCGTGCGACCACGAAGTGGGCGCTGGCCGAGAGCCGCCGGGCGTCGGCGGCGATGTCGGCCAGGCAGTCCTCGGCGCCGGTGAGCTCCCAGGCCTGGTCGGCGACGGCGAGCTCGAGCTTCAGGGCGAGCGCCGCGAGGTCCGGCGCCGGCAGCCGGAGCAGCCGCCGAAGCGCCGCGAACCGGACGTCGTCGAGGTCGCCGAACCTGCGTTCGAGCGGCCGGCAGGCCGGAAACGCCCGGCGCTCCGCCGGAAGCAACGCCTCCTCCGCCTTGAACGCCGCGACCCGCCCCTCAGACCGCCGATAGGCGGCGAGGGTGCGGGCCCAGCGGGATGCCGAAGCCGCTCGCTCCCGACCTCGCTCCCCGAAAGGACCGCCACCTCCAGCCGAGGCGGGCGCCGCCCCCGCGGGCAGAAACCCGTTGCCCAGGCAAGCGCCGACACCCGCGCCTAGCAACGCCCGGCGCGACAGGTTATGCCTCGTAGGCGCCATGCCTGAGGGTCTCCTTCTTCGTGGTCAATAATATTGACCACGAAGAAGTGCGTCAAGGGGGAAAGTTCTGACCGCCGACACTCTCACGCCTGCACAATGCCGAATGGCGCGGGCGGCGCTGCAATGGTCGCTCGACGAGACGGCCAAGGCTGCGGGCGTCAGCTACCGGACGATCTTTCGCCTGGAGAATGAGCAGCGGGACGTCCAGGCGCAGAAGGTGTCGGCGATCCGACGGGCGTTCGAGGAGGCGGGAGTACGTTTTGTCGAAGAGGGACCTGACTCCGGCGGAGTTGTTCCGGCGCGGCTAAAGACGCCGCCACCACGGTAGGCAGTCATTGAAATGACCACCGGTCCTTTCAATCGAAAGAGGCTATTGGCACAAATCGCTTGGGAGGTTAGCGGGATTAGCGGCCGGTCCCTTTCCGGGACCGCGTACTGATGGGGGGGTGAGCTGGAACGTCCCGCGCTTCGGCCCGACCAGTCGCGGATGGCGCGGGCGGCTCTGGAATGGTCGCTGGAGGACGCCGCCGCCGCCGCCGGGGTCAGCCGCCGGACGGCGCTGCGCTTCGAGCGCTACCATCGGGATATCACGCCGGAGCTGATCCAGGCGCTTCGCCACGCATATGAGGCGGCGGGGGTGCGGTTTCTGGACGAGGGCCCGGATGCCGGCGCGGTCGTCCCGCCGCCACTTCGAGTGCCGCCGGCGGCGCTGTCGCAGCGCTGACGGACGGTCCTGAAAGGGGACCGGCCAGTCTTTACTTCGCCGGCCCCCGCGGCTACCGGCCGCATCCCTTTATCCCCCCGACGAGAGGAGGCTGACATGAAGACCGACCATCGCGACGACCTCCCCTGCTTTCGAGATCACTTCCAAGCGGCGTAAGGGCTATCCGTCCGAGACGCGGGTGAAGCGGGGCCTGCGCTTCGTGCGGGGCGGCGAGAAGGAGCTGGTCGAGAAGCTCGGCCGCGAGGATCCCTGCCCCTAGTCTACCCCGCAAAGTGGTACTTTGCGGGGACCCCGACGCGGCTCGGGAAAAAGCTTTCAAGCGCTGCTGCCTCGCCTTCGGCCGGTTTCGACGGCTCGGAGCGCGACGATTATTGGCGTGTTTGAGTGAGGCGGGTTTCGGCCGGTCCTTGGAAGGGACCGGCCGGGGCCGACCTGTTTCACGGGGAGGGGCCGTGCCTGGCACGTAGCCGGCACTGCGATCTTCCCATCCAGCGACTGCCCCTGCGTGGAGCTAATCTCTCCATTTCGGATGCAACCTCCGTGGACCCGATTACGCCTTTGATGTCTGGTGAGAGGTGGGGGGTATTTCACATGAGCGAGCAGGTTTTCTTCGAGCAGGGCAACGTAAAGGTCACCAACGCCCGCTTCATCGTCAATTCCCAAACCTACGCCATGAACGGCGTGACCTCGGTAAAATCCAGCGTTGTTCCGCCCAGCCGGGGCGGGGCTATTATTGCGATCGGGTTGGGGCTCATAATGGTGTTTGCCGCCGAGGGAGCGGGCAAGATCTTCGGCGTCGCGATCGCCGCCGCCGCCGGTGCATGGTTCCTGAGCCAGCAGAAGTCCACGCACTCAGTGTATCTGAGCAGCGCATCCGGCGAGGTGCAGGCGCTCTCCGACACCGACGAAGGATTTATCAGCAGCGTCGTTCATGCCTTGAACGAGGCACTGATCCATCGGGGGTAGGGCATCGCCAACGACCTTCGGACGCAGGTTCGAGGACCTGGTGGCTTCGCTCGCGGGCGGCGAGCGGTGACGGAAGGCGCTGAAGGCGGATGGGTGGCGGCTGGCAGGTGCAGCGAGTTAGGTCAGGCAGTCGTCAGGCGGCTTCTCGGACGAGTGCGCCGGATTCGGCGAGGCGGCGGTGAAGGCCCGCGGCCGACAGCTCGAGGCCGTTCGGCCAGGCCAACGCCCCCGCTTCCAGGAAGGCCCGACGGAAAAAAGCGGGGTCGGCCAGCGGTCGGGTGAGGATCGTGTCGCGGGCGATCAGCTCGGCGGGGGACCAGGCGCCATGGGAGCCGTCACTGAAGCGAAGCTCCAGCTCGGCGTCGCCGATCGGCTTTAGTCCAATGAGCTTAATCATCGGCATCCGCTCCTGGGATCATCTCCATCGGCAGCAACTCCTCGCCGCGCCGCCAGTTTGCCATGAGTGCCTCCCGATGGTCCAGCGCCCATTGGCGGACTAGCCGGGCGGCCTTGGGCGGGAGGGCGCCATGGACGATCTCGCCGTCCTCGATCCGGACGAACGCCTCGAAGCCCTGATAGGCGGCGTGGAAGTGGGGCGGCGGATGCTCGTCGTGATACATCCGGATGACGATGCCGAAGAAGAGCGAGACGACGGGCACGGGGCGTTGGTAGTCGAGGGTGAGCGGCACCCAAAATTCAGATTAGGGCTGACGGACGGATGGCCCCTCAGGACGCCGCGCGGCACCTCGGCCCGGGCGCGGGCGTTCCGCTCAGGAGGCCGGCGACGCTCAGATCCTCGTCGACGTCCGGCCAGTGAATTCCGAAGCCGCCGCCCGCCTTCGCCCAGTTCGAGCGCTGGGCCGGCGTGGCGTAGAGAAGGCGCGGATACCAGGAGAGCGGCACGGCGATGGTGCGACCATCGGCGAGATCGACGATCAGCCGTTCGGCGTCGCAGCGGACGTCCACCACGCGCTCGTCAGGGACCGTCGCCAAAATGTTCATTCCAGGCCTTCAGGCATCGCCTGCCGATACCCTGCCTCGAAGCTCATGCGGCCTTGGCGGTGAGCTCGAGCCCGAGGGCTTTGAGGGTTCCGATGACAGAGGCAATGTCGCTCTGCGCGGTCAGCGCGTCGTGCGCGAGGCCCTTGGCCCGGGCCACGTTGTTGAGGGCAAGCGCGATCAGTTCCGGGTCGCCATCCTCGAACACCGCTTCGAGATAGGCGAGAATCGCTTCCCGGCTGTCGAGAAATTCGGCCGTGTCCCAGCGGCTCGTCTCAATCCCCATCTTCGGGCTCCCATCGGGCGGCGATTTCCCGCGCGCGAACAATATCGGTGTTCTGCCGCGATTTGTCACCTCCGTAAGCCAGCAGGATCAGCTGCGCTCCGCGGCGGGCGAAATAGACCCGGTAGCCGGGGCCATAGTCCACTCGAAGCTCTCCGATTCCACCGCCGACGGACTTCGTGTTACCGAAGTGACCCAGCGAAAGATGATCGATGCCTTTGAGGAGGCGCGCCCGAGCGCGCTCATCGCGAAGCGAGCCGAACCAGCGGCGGAACTCGGCGGTCTTGAGGACGGTGATCAAACCGGCCGGCATCGCGCCGGTCTAACTGGGCGTCAGCCTTACACCAAAATCGGATAGAAGCTCGGTCGAGCGGAGCCAGGGTGGGGGTAAATGTATACTGTCACTGGTTACCCCAGTACCTGGCACCAGCGAACCAGTATTAAGAAAGTTCTTTCACGAGCTTAGCCAATTCGGGATCAAACTCGCTCCCAAGCATTGCCTTGCAGAGAGCCATGGGTCCGAACGATATTCCAAATTCCACGCGGCACCGTTTAGAAAGTAATGAAATAATCTTCTTTCCCGAAACGACCTCTGCCCGTGAACGCACGGCTAGCAGACTCACAAAGGCTTCTTCCGCATGCTTGAAAGCCGAAGATGCCGACTTTCCTCTGTTTTCATACTGCCATTGATCAGCTATAGCATCAATAGCCGCCTTGCTTGCCTCCTCGGAAGCCGCATCGATAAGTTCCTGAGCTGCTGCCTTACTGATAGTAGCGTGGGCTCGAGAAGAAATGAATCGTGCTAAACAATCTGCGTGAACAAAGTAGTTTTCAATTTCCTTGCGGGCGAGCACGTGGAGCACAAGACCCTCTTTGTCTGCTTCAGTCTGCATCTTGGCAATATCGGCCTCGGTCCTGAAGTCATGATCTATGATAAGGTGAACCGGCATGGCTCGCTCGCTTGCGACCGCCAACGCTTTCGCTGCCCCTAGAGCTTGATGCCAATTGGTTACTCCGGTGAGCTCGAACGTAGGTACCCGAATAAATTTGTCATAGCACTCTGGGCTGACCTTAAACGCAACCTCAGATAAATATTTTTGATCCTCACCCTCAAAAACCGAGATTTTTCGGGCTTCTGCCAATTTACTTAGCTGGATGTTATGCCGACTTCCTAAGTTGTCGATTACCGCCTGTAACCTGCCTTTAGTTAGTGGGCGGTACGAGTGAGGGTCCCGCTTACGAACTACACATATCGTTTCGGGTGGCGTATCCGATATTATTTCTGATGAATGGGTAGCTACTATGATTTGACGATGTCCGCGACCGCCTAGAAGCTTGATTAGCTTTCGCTGCATATCCGCGTGGAGGAACACGTCTGGCTCGTCGAGGACCGCTATGCCGTCCGTGGGGGTGCGACATAGAAACCAAAGAATCTGCATCCAAGCTTGAAGGCCCCCGCCCACCCATGCAGCTTCGGATGCAAAGGGCCCTTCACGAAGAATTAGTGAGTATTCTTCGCCTGAATCGCCTACGCCGGCGTCGAAAGCAGACACTGCGACGGTTGGCCAAGTCTCCTGAAGCAGAGATCTCCAGGATCGATAGGCCGGAGTTTTTTCGTACAGCTGATTCCGGAAATGTCGCGAGGCGAGCCTTCCGAACATGAACTCCTCGATCCGAGATTTAGATATTCTCTTCTCGTGAGCGATAAGAGATTGGATAGGGGGCATCACATAAATGCCCGTGATATCTAAGGAAGCCTGAGCGGAAGCGCTGGCGGCAGCCAAGCCATCGGGAGTGATGACTTGGCAAAAATTCTCTTGAGCGGATGTCCCCAGCCACACCCGAACTGTTACCAAGTTCGTGTACTTGAGTTCCAGGAGGGCAGGGTCCGACCGGTTGTGATTGTACTGTACGTTAGAAAAATCGAAATCGATTGTTTCGAAGCTGATTTTGTACCCAAACCCCGTTGCCAGCCTGTTTCCCAGCCAGTCGGGAGGCTGGGCATAGCGCGCCGAAGTGGCCCTCCGAGCGGCGATGGCCAAAATCCGCAATGCATCGATGAAGGTGCTCTTCCCGGCGTTGTTTTGTCCAACCAGCACCGTAGTAGGAGTCAGCGCAACGCTGTGGTCCTTAAAGCCACGAAAATTCTCTAGATGGACACTCTTGAGAGCCGTGAGCACCAGGTTTTCTACTCCGCCGCCACGCCCGCCCGCGTGAACATATCGTCCCCGCCTTCCGGCGCGGCGCCAACCCCATCATTCGCCGCCTTCGCGCTCTTCCTGCGGTCGAAGCTGTCCCAAACCTCGCCCCAATTGCCCTTGGTCGCGGCCTTCGAATATTCCGTGGCGCGGGTCTCGAAGAAGTTGGCGTGCTCAACCCCGTTGAGCAAAGGCGCCAGCCACGGCAGGGGGTGGTCGTCGATCATGAACATGGGCTTCAGGCCGAGCTGGCTGAGGCGCCAGTCGGCGATGTAGCGGATGTACTGCTTGATCTCCTTGGGGCTCATTCCGGGGACCGGGCCCATCTCGAAGGCGAGGTCGATGAAGGCGTCCTCGAGCTCGACCGTGTGGTGGCAGACCTCGCGTATCTCCTTCTTGACCTGGGGCGTGTAGCAGTCGCGCTCCTTGACGAAGGCGTGGAACAGGCGGGTGATGCCCTCGCAATGGAGGCTTTCGTCGCGGACGCTCCACGAGACGATCTGGCCCATGCCCTTCATCTTGTTGAAGCGGGGGAAGTTCATCAGCATCGCGAAGCTGGCGAAGAGCTGGAGCCCCTCGGTGAAGCCGCCGAACATCGCGAGCGTCTTGGCGATGTCCTCGTCCGTATCGACCCCGAAGGTGGCGAGATAATCGTGCTTGTCCTTCATCTCCTTATATTGAAGGAACATGCTGTATTCGCTCTCGGGCATTCCGATCGTGTCGAGCAGGTGGCTGTAGGCGGCGATGTGGACCGTCTCCATGTTGCTGAACGCGGTCAGCATCATCTTCACCTCGGTCGGCTTGAACACCCGGCCATATTTGTCGTGGTAGCAATCCTGCACTTCGACGTCGGCCTGGGTGAAGAAGCGGAAGATCTGGGTGAGCAGGCTTCGCTCGTGATCGGTCAGCTTCTGCGCCCAGTCGCGGCAATCCTCGCCGAGCGGCACTTCCTCCGGCATCCAGTGGATCTGCTGCTGGCGCTTCCAGAATTCGAACGCCCAGGGATATTCGAAGGGCTTGTACTGCTTGCGGGCTTCGAGAAGGGGCATGGGAGGGAACTCCGTTACGAAAATGCGATGTCGCGAAGCGGCGTCAGCCAGCCGAGGGCGACGAGGAGGAGGGCGACGAGAAGGGCCCAGATGGCGTAGCGGCGGCCGTCGCGGCGGCGGGCATATTGGGGGGTGCCCCGGCCGGCGGCGCCATGCTTCATGAAGATCATCGCCTGCCAGAGGGCGAAGAGGGCGGCGAGCGCTCCGAGCAGGATCAGCACATGGCCCAGGGTCATCGTATCGGGCATCGGGCGGACTCCTTCGGGTGAAGAGCGGCGGGGGGAGACTTTTTCGTCATGCCAGCGAAGGCTGGCATCCATGCCGAGTCAGCATGGATCCCAGCCTGCGCTGGGATGACGGTGCTCACTGGCACGCCAGGCATTCGTCGTAATCCGTCGTCGCGAGCTCGTATTTCGGAGCCTCGGCGGTGTTGTCCGCCTCCACCCCGCCGGCGAAACCGGCGCGCTGGACCGATTTGGAGCGCAGGTAATAGAGGCTTTTGATGCCGAGCTCCCAGGCGCGGAAGTGGAGCATGAGGAGGTCCCATTTGTCGACGTCGGCCGGGATGAACAGGTTCAGCGAGGTCGCCTGGTCGATATAGGGCGTGCGGTCGGCGGCGAGCTCGATCAGCCAGCGCTGGTCGATCTCGAAGCTGGTCTTGAACACGTCCTTTTCCTCGGGGGTGAGGAAATCGAGATGCTGGACCGAGCCGCCGCGCTCGAGGATCGAGTTCCAGACGTTGGGGCTGTCCTTCGACTTCTCGACGAGCAATTTCTCCAGATAGGGATTCTTGATCGACCAGGAGCCCGACAGGGTCTTGTGGGTGTAGATGTTGGCCGGGATCGGCTCGATGCAGGCGGAGGTTCCGCCGGTGATGATCGAGATGCTCGCGGTCGGCGCGATCGCCATCTTGCAGGAGAAGCGCTCCATCACGCCCATGTCCTGGGCGTCGGGGCAGGCGCCGCGCTCCTGGGCGAGCATCATCGACGCTTCGTTCACCTGGGCCGAGATGTGCTTGAAGACCTTCAGGTTCCAGCTCTTCGCCATCGCCCCTTCGAAGGGGATGTTTCGGGCCTGGAGGAAGGAGTGGAAGCCCATCACTCCGAGGCCGACCGAGCGCTCGCGCATCGCCGAATATTTGGCCCGGGCCATCTCCTCGGGCGCTCGCTCGATATAGTCGCTGAGCACGTTGTCGAGGAAGCGCATGATGTCCTCGATGAAGCGCTTGTCGCCGTTCCACTGGTCCCAGGTCTCGAGGTTGAGGCTCGAGAGGCAGCAGACCGCGGTCCGGTCCTTGCCGAGATGGTCGCGGCCGGTCGGAAGCGTGATCTCGGAGCACAGATTGGAGGTCGAGACCTTCAGCCCCAATTCGCGGTGATGCCGCGGCATCGACCGGTTCACCTTGTCGATGAAGATGATATAGGGCTCGCCGGTCGCGAGGCGGGTCTCGACCAGCTTCTGGAACAAGGAACGGGCGTCGACGGTGGCGCGCTCGGAGCCGTCCTTCGGGCTCTTCAGGGTCCATTCGGCGCCGTCGCGGACGGCCTCCATGAAATCGTCGGTGACGAGCACCCCGTGGTGGAGGTTCAATGCCTTGCGGTTGAAGTCGCCCGACGGCTTGCGGATCTCGAGGAACTCCTCGATCTCGGGATGCGAGACGTCGAGATAGCAGGCCGCGGAGCCCCGGCGGAGCGAGCCCTGGCTGATCGCGAGCGTCAGGCTGTCCATGACCCGCACGAACGGGATGATCCCGCTGGTCTTGCCGTTGAGGCCGACCGGCTCGCCGATCCCGCGCACCGCGCCCCAGTAAGTGCCGATGCCGCCGCCGCGGGCGGCCAGCCAGACATTCTCGTTCCAGGTGTCGACGATGCCCTCGAGGCTGTCGGGCACCGAGTTCAGATAGCAGCTGATCGGAAGGCCCCGGCCGGTGCCGCCGTTGGACAGGACGGGGGTCGCCGGCATGAACCAGAGCCGGGAGATGTAATCGTAGACGCGCTGGGCGTGCTCGGCATCGTCGGCATAGGCCGAGGCGACCCGGACGAACAGATCCTGGTAATTCTCGCCGGGCAGGAGATAGCGGTCCTTCAACGTCTCCTTGCCGAAATCGGTCAGAAGCGAGTCGCGGCTGTGATCGACCTCGAGCGGGTAGATTTTCGGACCCGCGCCGGCGGCGCCCGATTTCGCTCCGGACGATTCGGAGTGGGTGGTGGCCACGTCGCTCGCTCCAGTGTCGCTGCTACCGGAAAGGTCCATCATCCTACCCCTTGTACTATTTTCGTTCCAGCGGATTTAACTCCACCTTAAGCGTTTTCGAGGGGGCGCGGGCGCTTCATTTCGATTCGCCCCCGATATCCACAGGGCAAGCGAATTCCGCCTGCGCCCGATATAGGAGACGCAGCCGGCGCCTACAAGTTGTTGCGTTGCCCCCTAGGCATCGCCACTAGCCATAGTGCCTTAAGTCGATTCCGACGCCAAGACGGTAAATGACTTATCCACCATTTTTCGGCGGGTTGAGGGGAAGCGGGGGGCGAGGTGAAAATTCCTCCCCGGCCTTTGCCGGGGAGGGGGACCGCGCGGAGCGCGGTGGAGGGGTTCTTGGGGGCTCGAAGAACCCCTCCACCATGCTTCGCATGGTCCCCCTCCCCCGGAAATCCGGGGGAGGCTTCATGCTGTGCTGAGGATTAGCCTAAGGGTGCGGCAGGCTCAGGCGCTCTGCGCCATCACCAGCAGGGTGCCGCGGCCGTCGGGGCCGTTCTGGATGCTGAGGCCGGTGATGGTCGCCCAGACCGGGGTGCCGCGGCGCGAGATCCCGACCCGGTCGCCCAGCTTGGGAGGCTTCACGAAGCCGAACGGCCGTGCCCGGCTTTCATCGACTGACAGTGCGGCCCTAACCATTTCCAGTCCCCTTGATCGCGAGGGAGAGTCTTTCGCGCCCCCTTTTCGCTTTCTCTCGATAGCAGGCCCGCGATTCGCCGCCACGGTATAGTCGGACAAAGGTCTGCCGCATCCTGCGCCTCGGGCTGTCGAAACGGGCAGGGAGTTGACGAAAAGTGCCGAAATGTGCGCAAAGCGACGTGGAGGGAGACGGCGGGTGCTGGGCAGCCAGAGCAACGAGGAAAGCGGAGCGACCGCGATGCGGATCCGCGAGGAGCTGGCGCGCCGCCGGCTGTCGCGCCAGTGGCTCGCGGACGAAGCGAAGGTCAGCCTGTCGACTCTCGAAAAGGCGCTTTCGGGGCAGCGCCCGTTCACGCTGGCGACCGTCGTTCGACTGGAAGGGGCGCTCGGAGTCGCGCTCCGGGCAAGCCAGCCCCCCGAGCGCGGCCCGTCCGACCCGGGCCTCGCGCCCGAGGAGATGGGCGCCTATTCGCGCGCCGCGGTCCACTGGCTCGAGGGAGAATATCTGACCCTGCGCCGATCGTTCAGCGAGTCGGACGCGATCTTCGCCTACCGGACCCTGATCGAATGGGACGACACGCCCCACTGCCTTTCGTTCAGCGAAAGCTCGAGGCTCGACAGCGACTTCGAGCAGCATGGCTTCGTCTCATTCCCCCATCTGTCGGGTCACATCTACCTGGTGACGAACGTCGAAGGGCAGTTCCGGATCGCGATCCTCGGCCGGCCGTCGCGGGCCGGAGCCCTCAACGGGATCCTCACCACGCTCGCCGCGGGCAGCGGCGCCCAGCTGATCCCGGCGACGACGCCGATCGCCCTTCTGCCGATGAGCCGGAGGCCGGGAACGGAGTTCGGGCTGATCCGCCCCGGCGACGAGTGCCATTCCGAATATTCGGAACATGTTTCGGCGGTTCGCGACAAGGGCTTCGCGATGTTTCCGTATTGAGCGGTGTTCCACGGCGAAGGCCGGGGTCCATTCCCGCAGACTGAGCCGCTGGACCCCGGCCTCCGCCGGTACGCTACTCTTCCATCGTCTTGTCGACCGTGCCCGTCGTTACCGAATGATAGGTCGGCCGGGCCCTTGCGTAGATCCGCTCCGCGATCGGCCGGCCCCAGTCGCCCTGCTTCATCAGGGTCTCGAACAAGGGCGCGACGAACTTCCTTCGGCCCATCGACATGAGGAAGCGCTCCGCCGCGGGCACGGCGGGCTGGTAGCGGTTGGCGAGCGCGAGCTGAAGCCAGGCGAAGAGAGTCTCGGCGTTGCGGCTCGTCGTCAGCCCCAGCGTCCGGTCGAGCTCGGCGAGGCGAGGCTGCGGCTGTTGGCGGGGAAGCCCGTCGAGGAAGCGCAGGCGCTCCGCCGTCGTCCAGCGCGCCCAAAGCGCGTTCGGAGCCGGCCCGCCGCCGTTGAAGGCGGCCAGCGCCGAGTCGACCGGAGCGAAAGCCTTGGGATCGGGCTTGACCGCGTTGGCGGGAAGGCCCGGCTTGTAGACCCATTCGTCGAGCATGAGCTTCTCTTCCAGCGCCTCGTCGCCCTTGATGAGATTGGCTCGAAGATCGGCCAGGAAGAGGGCCGAGGTCATCGGCTGGAAGGCATGGCGGTCGAAATAGGATCGAAGCCAGGCGTCGAACCGCTGCCGCCCGACGATCCGCTCCATCGTCTTCAGGAACAGGGCGCCCTTGTCGTAGACGATTCCGCTGGCGCCGCCTTCATTGGTCTCGTCCGGGTTGTGAAGACGGGTGCCGGGAGCATCGGCGCCGAGCTCCTTCAGGTCGTTCTCCATTCCGGCGAACGACAAAGCCGCCTCCTGGCTCGCCCGTCCCGGACCGTAGAGCGCCTCCATGATCCTGTTCTCGAAATAGGAGGTGAAGCCTTCGTTGAGCCAGGAATCGGGCCAGACGGCGTTGGTGACGAGATTGCCGGACCAGCTGTGGGCGAGCTCGTGAGCGACGAGCCCGACCAGGCTCCGGTCGCCCGCGAGGAAAGTCGGAGTGAGGAAGGTGAGGGTCGGATTCTCCATCCCGCCATAAGGGAAAGCGGGCGGAAGCACGATCATGTCGTAGCGGCCCCAGCGATAGGGGCCGTAGAGCTTCTCGGCGGCGTCGATCATCTTCTCGGTGTCGACCAGCTCGGCGGCGGCGGCCTTGATCGTCGCCGGCTCGGCATAGACTCCGCTGCGCGGCCCGAGGCTCTGGAAGGCGAGGTCGCCGGCGGCGATCGCGATCAGATAGGGCGCCACCGGCTTGTCCATCCGAAAGCGGAAGGCCCGGCCGCCGCCTTCTACGGGCTCGCCTTCCGGCGTCAGCCGCTCGCCGCTCATCACCGCCTTCAGCGGCTCGGGAACGACGATCCGCGCCTCCCAGGTCTGGCGGATTCCGGGGCTGTCCTGGGTCGGGATCCAGGTCCGGTTGAGGATCGCCTGGCCCTGGCTGAACAGGAAGGGATGTTTCTTGCCCGCCGTCTGCTCGGGAGTCAGCCATTGCAGCGCCTCGGCGTCGGGCGCGCTCACATAGTCGATGCGGATCCGATCGGCGCCGTTCAGCTCGACGGTGAGGGGCGCGCCGAGGTTCGGATCGGCCTTGCCCAGGGCGAAGAGGAGCGGCTTGCCGCTGCCGTCGGTGACGGATTTGATTTCGAGGCCCTTGCTGTCGAGCACGATCGTCTTCGCATCCGGCTTCGCCCGGACGTCGAGGGTGGCGGTGCCGGCGAGCCGCTTCGCCTCGAAATCGGCCTTGAGGTCGAGCGCGACGTGAGTGACCCGCGCCTCGAGCGGACGGGCGTAGCTTTGCGGGTCCTTGGCGTCGGGCCGGTCGAGGATCGAAGCCACCTGCCGGTCGCCTGCCGCGGCCTCCTGCTGCTGGTTCGAGACGGCCTGGTCCGCGGCGGGCGAGCAGGCGGCGAGGAAGGCGAGCAGGGCGAAAGGCAACGGACGCAAGGCGCAACTCCTGTTCAGACGGGGCCGGTCGGTTCCTCTACCAGCCCGATGCCGATGTCCACCACCGCCTCGGCGGCGGCCCCGATGGCTAGGCCCGCGCCGACGTCGGTCGGATAGTGGGCGCAGCGCGGGATCTGGGCCAGAGCGAGGGCGGCCCCGGCGGCATAAGCCGGCGCCGCATATTCGGGATAGTCGCGGGCGAAGGCCCGTGCGACCGCGGCCGCCCCCGCGCTGTGGCCGGAGGGGAAGCTCGTCTCCTCCTTTGCGGTGTCGCCGCCGGGCTTGGGAACATGGTCCGTGCCCTTTCCGTCCTTGGATCGAGGCCGGGTGCGGTCGACCCGCACCTTGACGAAGTCCTTGGCGAGAGTGGCCAGAGTGTGGGCGACGAGCATCCTCACCCCGGCTCGGGCGAGGCGCCGGTTCCCGCCCGCGACCCCGGCCGCGATCACCGCCGCGCACAGGGTCCGG
>JBAWCC010000055.1:0-15445 GCA_049590095.1 Allosphingosinicella sp.
GCGCAGGCTGGGGCCCCGGCGGGTGAAGTCGCCCCCCGGGGGTCCCAGCCTTCGCCGGGGCGACGGTTAGGCGGCTTCGCCTTCGTATTCGTCGCTCATCACCGGGCCGCTGTCCTGGCCCTTGGCGGAGACGTCGCGGTCGACAAGCTCGATGATCGCCATCGAGGCCGCGTCGGAGGCGCGGATGCCGGCCTTGATGACGCGGGTATAGCCGCCCTCGCGGCCCTCGTAGCGCGGCGCCAGCACGTCGAACAGCTTCACCAGCTGCTTGTCGTCGAGGAGGCGGGCATGGGCGAGACGGCGGTTGGACAGGCCGCCCTTCTTGGCGAGCGTGATCAGCTTCTCCGTATAGGGGCGAAGCTCCTTCGCCTTGGCGACGGTGGTGGTGATCTGTTCGTGCTTGATGAGCGCGGCGGCCATGTTGCGGAACAAGGCGGCGCGGTGGCTCGAAGTGCGCTGCAGCTTGCGGCCGGCGTTGCGGTGACGCATGGTCTTTTCCTTCGTTCGTCCGCGGCCCGTTCGAGGTAGCCGCGGCCAGGCTGTCATGTGGGGGACGGCCCAAACCCCAAACGCGAAGGCGGAACCCGAGGGCCCCGCCTGCGAGGGCTCCTCAAGCGGAAACGGGGCCGAAAGTCAAGTTGAACGGCCTGTGACGGTCGTCACGCGGGGGCGGGGGGGAACGGTCTAAATCGAGCAGATCGATACGGCCGTTCCGCCGGATTGGATCGGCCATGGCAAAAGAGGCAGTCCCATGCGCAAATATCAGTGGCTGGCCGCAGCGGTGGCGATCGCCGCCATGTTGTTGATCTTCGTTTTCGACGATCCGTTCGCCGGGCTCAAATTCAAGGACAAGATGGCCGAAGCCGGCGCCGCCGTCGCCACCGCGCTCCTGGTGGTGACGCTCTTCGTCGAGCGCAGCGCCTCGATCATCAACGCCCTGATTTCCGGCGACGAGCAGCGCAACGCCGAGTTGCTCCTCTCCGACCGCGATCCCGCGACGCCGAATCAAGGGCGGGTGGAGATGAAGCAGGTCATGACAAATAAGGAACGGATTCGGATCCTGCTCAGCTTCACGGCGGGTTTGTTCATAAGCGCTGCCGGAATTCGTACGCTCGAAGGCCTTGTTCAGGCGACTCCGGCGGCCTGTACCAAGGCAACCGTCGAGGCCGGTACCTGCTTCGCCAGCCAGCCGCAGCTTTTCTTCGCGGTCGACGTTCTCCTCACGGCAGGCCTGATCGCCGGCGGCAGCAACGGCCTCGCCACCCTCATCCAGGTGCTCAAGGATATCGCGACGACTAAGCCGGCTCAAGGAAATGCGGCCAATTCGAGGTTGCGGGCTCGATTGACCTCGGCGGGCTGACCACGCCGGACAGGCGCTCAGAGAGCCTCCACTATCGTCACGTTCGCCAACCCCCCGCCCTCGCACATGGTCTGGAGGCCGTAGCGCTTGCCCCGGGCCTTGAGGGCGTGGAGGAGGGTGGTCATGAGCTTGGTGCCGGAGGCGCCGAGCGGGTGGCCCAGGGCGATGGCGCCGCCGTTGACGTTGAGGCGTGAGGCATCGGCGCCGATCTCGCGGAGCCAGGCGAGGGGGACCGGGGCGAAGGCCTCGTTGACTTCGTAGAGGTCGATTCCGGCGATGCTCATGCCGCTGCGTTGCAGCGCCCTTCGAGTGGCTGGGATGACCTCCTCGAGCATGATGACGGGGTCGCCGCCGGTGACGGTGAGATTGACGATCCGGGCGAGCGGGGTGAGGTTGTGCGCCTTCAGGGCACGCTCCGAGACCACCATCACGCCCGAAGCGCCGTCGCAGATTTGCGACGCGTTGGCGGCGGTGATTTTGCCGCCTTCCTTGATCAGCTTCACGGATGCGATGCCTTCGAGGGTGGCGTCGTAGCGAATGCCCTCGTCCTTCGAGTGGAGCGTCTCGTCGCCCTCCGGGTCGACGACCTTCAGAGGCACGATCTCCTCGTCGAAGGCGCCCGCCTGGGTCGCCCGGGCGGCCTTGCGGTGGCTGTCGAGGGCGAAGGAGTCGAGCTCCTCCTTCCGGAATTGATATTTCTCGGCGATCATCTCGGCGCCGACGAACTGGCTGAACATCGGCACTCCGAAGCGGTCCTGGATCCGTTTCGAGAAGGGGCCGGTGCCGATCCCGTGCTGCATCGGAAGGGTGACGGGGAGGCCCATCGGCACCCGGCTCATCGATTCGACCCCGGCGGCGATCACCACGTCCTGGGTGCCGCTCATCACCGCCTGGGCCGCGAACTGGACCGACTGCTGGGAGGAGCCGCACTGGCGATCGATGGTGACGGCGGGGACCGAGGTGGGAAGCGACGAGGCGAGCACGGCGTTGCGGCCGATATGGAAGGCCTGCTCGCCGGCCTGGCCGACGCAGCCCATGATCACGTCCTCGACCAGGGCCGGATCGAGGCCGGAGCGTTCGACCAGTGCGTCGAGCACCTCCGCGGCCATGTCGGCCGGGTGCCAGTCGCGAAGGGCTCCGCCGCGGCGCCCGCCGGCGGTTCGGGCGGCGGCGACGATATAGGCTTCGGGCATTTCGGAAGACTCCTGTCGTTTCGGGCGATGTAGGGGGGCGGGGGAGGGTGGTGCAAGGCGGCTGCACCTATTCACTGGCGGGACAGGCCGGCTCGCGATAAGGGACCGCCATGGCCGACAATCCCTTCACCAAGCACCTCCACGAAGCGGGAGAAACCTATCCCGAGCATTTCGGGATGGCGGCGCGATTCGGGGTCAGGATGATCGTCGGCGGCCTCGCCTGCTTCGTCCATGCCGTTTTCCCTTTCCTGTGCGAGCGGACCGGAAGCGCGACCGTTCGCGAGCTCAACGCGGCGCTGGGCAAGAGGGTCGACAAGCCCAATTGGGAGCGGCACCCGATCATCTGAGGATCTGTTTCCCGGCGAAGGCTGGGATCCAGTGCAGGCGGGACGACGCTGGACCCCGGCCTTCGCCGGGGAGCAAAAGGGAGGGGGCTCTCATGCTGACTCTGGAGACCTGGTGGCTCGCGGTCCATGCCGTCGCTTCGGTGGGCTGGATCGCTTTGTTCGCCTATCCGTGGATCGGCCGCCGGCGGGCGGTCCTGACCGCGCGATGGGCGACGGTTCCGCTTTGCCTCCTCTATCTTCTCTTCCTGCTTACGCACCTGAAGGCGATCCCCACCGACTCCGGCTACACTCTGGAGGCGGTCTCACAATTCTTCGACAAGCCCGTGCTGCTCCTGGCCGGCTGGATCCATTATCTGGTGCTCGACCTGTTCGTCGGGAGCTGGGAGACGGAGCATGGCGAGAAAGCGGGGGTGCCTTATGCGATCCTGCTGACGTGCCTGTTCGCGACGATGATGATCGGTCCTCTTGGACTGCTGCTCTATCTCGGCGTGGCGGCCTGGCGGGGAAGGAAGGGCGCGCTCAACCCTGACCGTCATCCCGGCGGAAGCCGGGATCTCGGGGAGACCCGCCGAGACTTCTCGCCCTGAGGTCCCGGCTTTCGCCGGGATGACGAGCTTTCCCGTCCGATCGCGGACAGCGAATGTCCGGCCCCGAACACCGAAACATGCCGTTCGTCGAAGTCTCCGCGCCGTTCGTCGCGCGAGTCTGGCGCCGCTTCATGGCTCGCTTCTTGCAGACGATAACGCTTGTAATCGTTGAAGGGGAATGCGGATGGCGGGCAAGGCGCGTTGGGCGGGAGTGGCGGCTGTGGCTTTGCTTTGCGGGGTCGCGGCGCCGGCCGGGGCCGCCCAGGCGCCGGGGGCGGACGGGCGGACGCTCTACGAGGCCGCCTATTTCACCCCGTTCGCGCCTTCCAACGCGTTGCAGATGGTCGAGCGGGTTCCGGGCTTCACGCTCGAGCTCGGCGACCAGGAAGTTCGGGGCTTCGGCCAGGCCGCCGGCAATGTCGTCGTCAACGGCCAGCGGCCAAGCTCGAAGAGCGACACGCTCGAGACCGTGCTGGCGCGGATCCCGGCGAGCCGGGTGGCCCGAGTCGAGGTCGGGCCGGGCGATCTGTTCGGATCGGAATTCGCCGGCAAGCCGCAGGTCGTCAACGTCGTCACCACCGGCGCAGGCGGGCTCGCCGGGACGTTCGACGGCAAGCTGAGGCGCACCTATACCGGGCGGGTCGAGCCGGACGCCACCGTCTCGGCGCTGCTCCGGCGCGGCAAGTCGAGCTTCAACGCCTCCATCGGCTACCAGGCCTTCCCGACCACCGAAGAGGGGTATGACCGGATCACGGCCTTGCCCGGCGGGACACTGATCGAGCTTCGCGAGAAGGTGAACCGGATTTCGGACCGCACCGCCTTCGCTTCCGGCGCCTGGGCGCATGCCGGCGGCGGCAACCGGACCGCCCACCTCAACTTCCGGGTCTCGCAGAACTGGTTCGACCTCAAGCAGACCAGCGACGTCTTTCCTGCCAGCGGGCCGGTCCGCGACGACCGGCTGGTCCAAGATTACAGCCGCCGCGATTACGAGCTGGGCGGGGACGTCACCCGGCCGCTCCTGGGCGGCGGGATCAAGCTGATCGGCCTCGCGACCCGGCGAGAGCGCAAGAATGTCGATACCCAGCTCTACCGGGTAGGAAGCGCGGTGACCGGCGGATTCATCCAGGATCTCGACAACCGGCACGACGAGAGGGTGCTCCGGCTGGTCTGGAACCGCTCGAACCTCGGCGGCTGGAGCGTCGAGACCGGAGTCGAAGGCGTTCTCAACAGGCTCGACAGCGACGTCAATTTCTACCGTCTCGACGCCGGCGGAGCGCAGACCCGGATCGACCTCCCCGTCGACCAGGCGGTGGTGAAGGAATATCGCGGCGAGGCCTTCGTCAACGCCGGCAAGGCGCTGTCCAGCGCCGTTCGGCTGGACATGGGCCTCACCTACGAAGCGTCGCGGCTGACGGTGAGCGGCGATGCGGACGCCGAGCGGGTCCTGAAATTCCTCAAGCCCAAGGCCAGCCTCGACTATCGCGACGAGAGCGGGTGGCGCGCCCAGCTGTCGGTCGCCCGGACCGTCGCCCAGCTCAACTTCGACGATTTCATCAGCACCGCCGAGCTCGCCAACGACCGGGTCAACGGCGGCAATGCCGATCTCGTGCCGCAGCGGGCGTGGGAGATATTGGCGACCCTGGAGCAGCCGATCCTCGGCGACGGAATGGTCAAGGTCCAGGCCGGCTACAACCGGATCTCACTGGTCCAGGACCGGATCCCGACTCCGGAGGGCTTCGACGCGCCCGGCAATCTCGGCAACGGCCGATCGCTGATCCTCAAGAGCACGATCGACGCTCCGCTGACCCGGCTCGGGATCAAGGGCGGGCGGCTGACCGTGAACAGCTCGCTGATCGATACCTCGGTCGAGGACCCCTACACCTTCCGGAAGCGTCATTTCTCCGGGTTCAACCTCTATTCGGCCGACGCGAGCTTCCGCCAGGACCTCGGCAAATGGGCTTATGGGACGACCTTCTTCTTCAACGCGCCGACCTTCTTCTTCCGCCAGGACGAGATCGACAAGCCGTATAGCGACAATCCCTATGTGACCGCCTTCGTCGAATATCGCCCCAGCCCCAGGACGACGATCACCCTGAGCCTCGACAACGCCCTCAACAGGGCGGCCTTCCGAAGCCGGACCTTCTACAGCCCCGACCGGCGGACGCCCTTCCCGGACCAGTTCGAGCTGAGGCACCGCAACAAGCATGTCATCCCGGCGATCGGGGTGAAGCACAGCTTCGGGTAAACTCCCCTCTCCCTGCAGGGGAGAGGGACAGGCGCGGAGCGCCAGGGTGAGGGCGTGGAGGCATTTCTCGAAGGCATGCCCTCACCCTCCCACGGCTTCGCCGCGGGCCCCTCCCTCTCCCCTGCAGGGAGAGGGGTTTACGCGCCCCAGGCGATGAAATGGGGGTTGAGGAAGCGCTCGGCGATCTTGCCGTAGCGCAGCGGGCCCGTCTCCCGTCCTTCCGCGTCCAGAGCCATGACCCGGCCGCCGGCGGCTTCGAGGATGGCCTGGCCGGCGGCGGTGTCCCATTCGGCGGTGGTGCCGTGGCGGGGATAGAGGTCGGCCGTCCCTTCCGCCACCAGGCAGAATTTGAGGGAGGAGCTGGAGGGGACGAATTGGGCGATTCCGAGATGGGCGCCCTTTTCCGCGCTGCCGTGGGAGGCGTGGCTCCGGCTTCCGACGGCGGTCAGGCCGGAGGCCGGGCGCGAGCGGGGGCGGATCGGTTCGGCGGTGCCGCCGTCCCTGGCCCGGAAAGCGCCCTCGCCGCGGGCGCCGTAGTAAAGAAGCTTCCGGTCGGGTGCGTAGATCACGCCTGCGATCGGGCCCCCGTCCTCGATCAGGCCGATATTGACGGTGAACTCGCCGTTGCGCTGGATGAAGCCGCGGGTGCCGTCGAGGGGGTCGACGCAGAAGAAGCGGGCGCCGAGCTCGGGGATCCGCCCGGCGGCGGCTTCCTCCTCCGCGAGGATCGGGATGTCGGGAAAGGCGGCGGCGAGGCGCTCGAGGATGATCGCTTCGGCATGGCGGTCGGCGATCGTGACCGGGGAGCCGTCCGCCTTTTCCTCGGTGTCGCAGCCTTCGGCATAGATCCGCTCGATCTCCGCGCCGGCGGCGAGGGAGGCCTCGATCAGGGTGGGGAGGAGATTGGGGATCATCGGATACTCGTCACCCCAGCGAAGGCTGGGGTCCATGCTGGGTTCGTGTCTGGCGGAGAGTCGGAATGGATGCCAGCCTTCGCTGGCATGACGGTTTAGCGAAGGCGCTCGAAATGCCAGCGCAGATGATCCTCCATGAAGGATGAGATGAAGAAGTAGCTGTGGTCGTAGCCCTCCTGGATCCTCAGCGTGAGCGGAATTCCGGAGTCCCGGCAGGCCGCTTCGAGAAGCTCGGGCCTGAGCTCGCGCTCGAGGAAGGAATCGGCGCCGCCCTGGTCTACCAGGAGTTCCGGCAGGCGAGCGCCGTCCTCGATCAGGGCGACGGCGTCGTGGGCGCGCCAGGCGGTCCGGTCGGGGCCGAGATAGCGCCCCAGCGCCTTTTCGCCCCACGGCACCCGGGAGGGGGCGACGATCGGGGCGAAGGCGGAGACGCTTCGGTAGCGGCCGGGGTTGCGAAGGGCGAGGGTGAGGGCGCCGTGGCCGCCCATCGAATGGCCGGCGATCGACTGGCGCTCCATGTCGGCGGGAAATTCGGCGGCGATCAGGTCGGGCAGCCCGGCGGTGACGTAGCTGTACATCCGGTAGTTGGCGGCGAAGGGTTCCTGCGTCGCGTCGACGTAGAAGCCGGCGCCCTGGCCGAAATCGTAATCGGGCTCGTCGGGGATTTCGGGGCCGCGCGGGGAAGTGTCGGGGGCGACGAGGATCAGTCCGAGTTCGGCGCAGAGGCGCTGGTAGCCGCCTTTCTCCACCACGTTGGCGTGGGTGCAGGTGAGGCCTGAGAGGAACCAGAGGACCGGGAGGGGGGCTCCGGCCTCGGCCTGGGGCGGGAGGTAGATCCCGAAAATCATTTCGGTGCCGGTCTCTCGGCTCGCATGTCGGCAGGCGAGCTGGGTGCCGCCGAAGGATTTGGCTGAGGAGAGGGTTTCCAGGGTCATTCGTTTCTCCTCCCCTCCCTGAAAGGGAGGGGGTCGGGGGTGGGTCCGCCGAAGGCGGCCGAAACGCCGAGGCCGTGAAGTCTCGCTGCGCTCGCCTACCCACCCCTAACCCCTCCCTTCCAGGGAGGGGAATAGATTCAATAAACCACCACCGACCTTATGCTCTCCCCGGCGTGCATCAGGTCGAAGGCCTTGTTGATGTCGTCGAGCGCCATCGTATGCGTGATCAGCGGGTCGATCTCGATCCTGCCGTCCATGTACCAGTCGACGATCCGGGGCACGTCGGTGCGGCCCCGCGCTCCGCCGAAGGCGCTGCCTTTCCAGACCCGGCCGGTGACGAGCTGGAAGGGGCGGGTGGCGATCTCCCGGCCGGCCTCGGCGACCCCGATGATCGTCGAGACTCCCCAGCCGCGGTGGCAGCATTCGAGCGCCTGGCGCATGACGTCGGTATTGCCGGTGCAGTCGAAGCTGTAGTCGGCGCCGCCGTCGGTGAGGTCGAGGATCGCGGGCACCACCTTGTCCATTCCGATCTCGGCCGGATTGATGAAGTCGGTCATCCCGAAGGCCTGCGCCATCGCGCGCTTGGCCGGATTGACGTCGATCCCGACGATGCGGTCGGCGCCGACCAGCCTGGCGCCCTGGATGACGTTGAGCCCGATCCCGCCGAGGCCGAAGACGACGACGTTGGAGCCGGGCTCGACTCCGGCGGTCCAGATCACCGCGCCGACGCCGGTGGTGACCCCGCAGCCGATGTAGCAGATCTTGTCGAACGGAGCGTCCTTCCGGACCTTGGCGACCGCGATCGCCGGCATCACCGTGAAGTTGGAGAAGGTCGAGCAGCCCATATAATGGTGGATCGTCTCGCCGCCGAGGCGGAAGCGGCTGGTGCCGTCGGGCATCACGCCCTTGCCCTGGGTGCCGCGGATGGCGGTGCAGAGGTTGGTCTTGCGGCTCAGGCAGGATTTACACTGGCGGCATTCGGGCGTGTAGAGCGGGATGACATGGTCGCCGACGGCGACGGAGGTCACGCCCTCGCCGATTTCGCGGACGATCCCGGCGCCCTCATGGCCGAGGATCGAGGGGAAGATTCCCTCGCTGTCCTTGCCCTCCAGGGTGTAAGCGTCGGTGTGGCAGATTCCCGTCGCCATGATCTCGACCAGCACTTCGCCGGCGCGGGGTCCGTCCAGGTCGACCTCATGGATTTCCAGCGGCCGGTTCGGAGCGACGGCGATTGCGGCGCGGGTCTTCATTCGTCTCTCCTCTACGGAACGAAGCGCCCTTAGCCCGCATTTGCCCGGGGATGAAGATCGTCCTTGCCGCCGCCGCATCCCTGGCCCTCGTCGCCTGCGACATGATCGTCTCGGAGCCGCCCGAGGCGGCGAAGGTGGATTATCGGCCGCAGGAGGCGGGGACGGTGGACCATGCCCTGTGCCTGCTCGGCTTCACCGCCGTTCCGCTGGGCGAGGCGCGCTCGACCGGCCACCACCTCGTCACCGCAGCCGTCAACGGCAAGGAGGGCGTGTTCGTTCTCGACACCGGCGCCAACCTCTCGGTGATCGACGTCGACCATATCGCCCATTTCGGCCTCGCCTCTGCCCGCGGCCGGCCGGGCGGAGCGACCGGCGTGGGCGGCTCCAAGGCCGCCCGCCAGATTTCGATCGACAGCCTGACCCTCGGCGGGATCGAGGTGCGGCAGCGGCGGATGATCGTCACCGACCTGGGCTCGATCGGCGACGCTCTGGCGCCGCTGGCGGGCGGAGCGATTCACGGGATCATCGGCCAGGACGTCCTGAAGGAGCATAGGGCGGTGATCGACGTCGAACGGCCCCTCCTCTACCTGGTCGAGGCGGACGAGGATCCGGCGCCGGTGCCGGTCGAAAGGTGCCGGGCGAGTGAATCCCCCTCCCTGGAAGGGAGGGGCTAGGGGTGGGTCCGCCGAAGGCGGCCGAAACTCCGACGCCGTGAAAGTCTCGCTGCGCTCGCCTACCCACCCCAAGCCCTCCCTTCCGGGGAGGGGAGGTCAGGCTCGTCTCCACTTCCTTCTATCCGCCAGGATCGCCCGCGCCGCATTATGGCCGGGCGCTCCGGTCACTCCGCCGCCCGGATGGGCTCCGGAACCGCAGAGATACAGCCCCGCCAGTGGCATCCTGTAGTCGGCATGGCCGAGCATCGGGCGGGCGGAGAAGAGCTGGTCCAGCCCCATCCTGCCGTGGAAGATGTCGCCGCGCGGGATCCCGAAGCGCTGCTCGAGGTGCCAGGGCGACAGGGCGAGGCGGCCGACCACCGAGGCCTTGAAGCCGGGCGCGTAACGGTCGACATGGGCGATGATATGGTCGGCGGCCTCGTCGGCCCGGGCTTCCCAGCCGCCCTCCAGATCGTAGGGGAAATGCTGGCAGAACAGGCTCGCGACATGGCTTCCGGGCGGGGCGAGGCTGTCGTCGAGAGTCGAGGGGATCAGCATCTCGACGATCGGCTCGCGCGCCCAGCCCTCGGTCCGGGCACTGGTATAGGCGCGGTCCATATAGGCCAGGGACGGGGCGATGATGATTCCGCCGGTGAGATGGTCGCCGGCCTGGGGCAGGCTGGCGAAGCGGGGAAGCTCGGACAAGGCGAGGTTCATGCGGAAGGTGGCCGATTCCGCCGCCCAGCCGGCCATTCGCCGCGAGATTTCGGGAGAGACGGCGCCGTCGGGGAGCAGGCTGCCGAACAGGAAGCGGGGATTGACGTTCGCGGCCACCGCCTTCGCCCGGTAGACCTTGCCGCCCGCCACGGCGCCGGCGGCTCGGCCGCCCTCGACGATGATCTCCTCGACCGGGGAGTCGAGGATTATCTCGACCCCCTTTTCGCGCGCCGCCTTCGCCATGGCCTGGGTGATCGCGCCCATTCCGCCGATCGCGTGGCCCCAGGCGCCGGCGACTCCGGCTGCCTCGCCGAACAGATGATGGAGGAGGACATAGGCGGAGCCGGGATCGGAGGGGCTGGCATAATTGCCGACGACGGAGTCGAAGCCGAACAGGGCCTGGACGATGTCGGTCTCGAAATAGCGCCCGAGGATATCGGCTGCGGACTTGGTGAAGAAATCGAGCAGGTTGCGCTGCGCCTCCGCGCTCATGCCGCGCACGGAATTGCCGAGCCTGAGCGCGGCCAGGACGTCGGCGAGGCCGCCGCCGGCATTGGGCGGGGCGCGAAGGATCCATTCGCGAAGGATCGCGACGACCGAGCCGAGCGCTTCGGAATAAGCGTCATAGCTTTCGGCGTCGGCGGGCGAATGGCGGGCGATCTCGCTTCGGGTGAGGCCGTCGCGGCCGGAGAGTAGGTGGGCCGGGCCGAGGGTGGGCAGGAAATTGTCGATTTTCCTGAGCACCACCTTCAGGCCGTGCTCGTAGAGGCGCATGTCCTCGATCACCTTCGGGTTGAGAAGGCTGACGGTGTAGGCGGCGGTCGAGTTTCGGAAGCCGGGGTGGAATTCCTCGGTCACCGCCGCTCCGCCGACGACGTGCCGGCGCTCGAGCATCGTCACCTTCAGGCCCCTGGCGGCGAGATAATAAGCGCAGACGAGGCCGTTATGGCCGGCGCCGATGATGAGGACGTCGGTGTCGGGGGAGAAAGGACCATTCACAAGGGGCGTCATAGCAGCAAAGGGTAGCCTCGAAACAGAATATGAGCGCTTCGGCGGCTAAGGCCCCGGTTCAGGGTGGCAGTAGCTCGTTGCAGTCTACACCTCCTCCTGTGAAGGAACAGGTTGCCTCACTGACGGTATCCAGTATTACGTCCAGCTTCCATAGGGCTTTGTAAGCGTATCACTGCGGTTTGGGTGGGGATGCGCGATGGGCAAGGTGAATTTTCTCGGCGACGATATTTTCGATACTCATGGGGACTACCCAAGACTGCTTGCGGGAGCGCATCGACGAAGGGTGGCGCCGCTCGGAGCGCCATCGCTAGTTCGCCATCTAGCTTTTTGGAATCCCGCCAAAGTCGGACCGAGAGAGGGCTCGGCCTTGACGTCGACAAAGCCGTCGGATGCGAAAGACGTCGCCGAGAACACGGAGCCAGCGTCGATTGCAGATCGAGCGCACCTTGCTGACCAAGCCATTGTCGATCTTTATAAATCTCTGGCAATGCAGCCAGAAAAGTCGAAAATAGTCTCGAATATTTCTACAAACAGTGAAGTAGAGCTGGACGGACGCCGCATTATAATTTTGTTCGACAGTGCGTTGAACCCTCAGACGAATGAGATCGAACCCTGCCCTCCTGAAATTATACCCGACTCATACCGGACCATTAAAATTAACTTTTTGTGGCATGGGCTCACACTTACTTTGAGCTTCGAGTTGCACACAGAATTCCTGACTCTAACTATCATATTAGATGCATCTAAAAGATTTTGTGAGGGCTCAAAATTAACGGAAACCGCTCGACGGCTGCATGAAGAATTGCAGATTTTTCGTAATCTTGATGGCAAGACGGACGAAGAATGTAAGGGACTTCATAGTTACGTTTATTACGACGTGTGGGATCAATTTGGAGCAGAGATCTTATCACCGCTTGGAAAATATAACAAATCACTGGGAGAAAAGTTTATCGACTTTCGAGGCGTGGTGCTCGGCACGGATGTCGAGAGTGCGGCGTCTCCCCAGATCAGCTTGCCGTTTTCGCGCGATCCCGCCGAGAGTGGAACCGGAATCGAGCGCGAGCCGCTTTGCCAGATGACGGAGTTCGACCAGCTCTGGACCTTTATCAGATGCACTCAGCAAGAGGATACCGAATTCACAGTTAGTAGATTCCTCAGCAGCCGCGCTTTCTATGCGACCGCCTTGGGAAATCAGCCGCGGGCCATGCTGGAGGGAACGGGCAGGCCGCTCTGCTATCTTCTATACGAAGATACGCTGAACGATTGGCAGCTCGGACGGCTATTGTACCGGGTCCACCGGGCCGGGACCATGCGCATAGCGGCAATCATGCACTTTGACGCGCTCCGGGACGCGAACGAGCTATTGTCGAAGATGGAGGGCGAGCTGGAAAGCGCTAATGCGCGCCTCCTTGATGATCCCGGGACCGAAGGGGAGGAGCCGGCAGACGATTTTCGGGACTGGCTGCGGGCGCGGCATGACTTCGTCGAAGGCAAGATGAAGAAGGTCGCTGAGCTCAAGCTCGACGGGACCCTGGAATCGCGCATTGAACGTTCGCGTTATTATGTAAAGCAGTTTAATACTTCAGCCGAGGCACTTCGAATTGATCGTGTGTCGGGATTCCAGCGGTATGATGAATTTGTAACCCAAAGGCTCGGTCCCGTTTTTGAATATATTGATAGTCTGGGCAGAAAATATACCAGAGTTCAGAATGAAAAATCAATTCTAATTGGACGAATCCAGACTTACGACTCTCAGTACAATCAAGAAACAGTTTCACGAGCCCAGCGCATCGCTGATTTGGCGCTGTCATGTGTCTTGGTTCCATATTACGCTGCATATGTAACAGTGCAAGCTACATCCTCTTTGTTTCCAGAAAAGATAGTATGGGTTACATCATTATGTTTTGGGATTATAATGTTTATTATGCTGAAGCTCTTGCTGCCAGTTTGGCATAGGATGTTTGGTGTTGCGGCTCCGAGGTTCTTGAATGGCCTCGGCAATCGTTACATAATCGCGGCTCTATTGGCGCTCTTGAGTGCGTTGGCGTTGAAGCAGGCTGTGCCGGAACTCTTCATCAAGCGGCAAGCGCCGCCCGCCGCCGCCGTGACACACAGTCCGGTGCGAAATAGCTTGTCCGATCCAGCCGCCGTCACGCCCCGCCCGCCAGTTGCTCCAGCGGAAGCGCCAGGCTCGCCTTGAGGCGGCGCTTGACGAAGCTGGTCTCGTAGCGCCGGACCGCGCGCTGGCCGGCGAGCAAATCGTCGGCGAACAGGTTGAAGGCCTCCATGTCGGCGACGACGACGAGCAGGAGGATGTCGAAGGCGCCGGAAATTTCGAGGCAGAACTGGATGTTCTCGCACGTCGCGAGCAGCCGCTTGAAGCTCGCGACCTCGGTCAAGGCGTGCCGCTCGAGCTGGACGTGGATGATCGCGGAGAGGGGATGGCCGAGGGCCTGCTCCGAAACGATCGCGACGTCGGCCGCGATCGCCCGGCTCGAGCGAAGGTGCCTCAGCCGGCGCGCGACCGCCGAGGGGGAAAGGCCCACCCGCTCCGCGAGAATCTCCGCCGTAAGGAGGTTGTCGACCTGGAGCCAGGCCAGGAGCTTCAGGTCGAGCGGGTCGAGCTTCTTGTTCATCCCGGCAGGAACCCCAGTTTTTTATCCATTTCCCGGCGTAGCGCAGGGCGCATTTGCCTGAAACTGGCAGCGTCTTAAGTCAATAACACTCGGAGGGGATGCAGCCGGCATTTGCATGAGGGAGAGAGTGAAATGCGTGTCCGTGGAATAGCTTTGATCGCCGCGGCAAGCGTCGCGATTTCGTCGCAGATGTCGCCGGCCCAGCCGGGCGCTCCGGCGGCGGCGCCCGCAAAGGTGGACGGCCGGACGGTGGTGGCCGAGATACGGCGGCTGCTCGCCGCCAATTATGTCCTTCCCGAAGTCCGTCCGAAGCTCGATTCGATCCTCGCCAAGGGGCTGGCCGAGGGCCGCTACGACACCGCCGATCCGTCGGTGCTCCTCGACCGGGTCAACGCCGATCTCACCGCGGTCGCCCGCGACAAGCATCTCAGCCTCGAATATAATCCGCGCCAGGCGGCGGAGGTCGCCGCCGAGCCCGCCGGCCAGCCCCAGGATTCCGGCCCGTCGCCCGAGCGGATTCGCCAGGCCCAGCGTCGCAACCACGGCTTTACCGAGATGAAGGTGCTTCCGGGCAACGTCCGCTACGTCAACATGCAGGGCTTCGTCTGGGTCGGGCCGGAGAGCGCCCTGGCCCACGACAATGCGATGCGCTTCCTCAAGGAAGGCGACGCCGCGATTATCGACCTTCGCCAGAACGGGGGCGGAAGCCCCGAGGCGGTGCAATATCTGGTCAGCCACTTCATGGAGCCGAACCGGCCGCTGATGACCTTTCACATGGCCGGCGACCAGACCGACCGTACATCGACCCTGGCGACTCTTCCCGCCGGGCGGATGGTCGGCAAGCCGCTCTACGTCCTGACCAGCGCCAGGAGCGCAAGCGCCGCCGAGGAGTTCACCGGCCATGTCGCGGGCTACAGGCTGGGCGAGCTGATCGGGGCCACCACCGCCGGCGCGGGCTTTCGCAACCAGTTCTTTCCCTTGCCCGGCGGCTATCTGATCAGCATCTCGGTCGGCCGGGCCGTGCTCGCCTCCACCGGCAAGGATTGGGAAGGGGTCGGGATCGCTCCGACCACCGCGACCGATCCGGAAAAGGCGCTCCTCGTCGCCCAGGCCCTTGCCCTTCGCCGCCTCGCCTCGGCCGCGCCGCCGCGGGAGAAAGCGAATTACGAGGCGACCGCCGCCCTGCTCGCCGCACAGGCCGACCCCGTCGCCACCGCTTTGCCGCTCTCGGCCTATGCCGGCGCTTTCGGGGACCGGACGGTGTCGCTCGAAAACGGGCGGCTCGCCTTTCAGCGCGTCGGCGGGCCGAAGCTGGCGATGGTCCCGATCGGGCCCAATCTCTTCGCCTTCGAGAACGACGCGACGACAAGGGTCGAGTATAAGGTAGCGGGCAGCGCGGCCACGGGCTTCGAGCTTCAGCGCGGGGACGGGAGCAAGGTGGAGGCGGTGAGGACTCCATGATTTTGCCTCCCTACGAGCGAAGCTCGTGGGGAGGGGGACCGCCCGAAGGATGGTGGAGGGGTAGCTGGCTCAGGTCTTCGCCGTCACGCGCTCGATCCGCGGAATCCGCGACCGCTGCCCCTCCACCATGCTTCGC
>JBAWCC010000056.1:0-1844 GCA_049590095.1 Allosphingosinicella sp.
GCCATCGGCAGCAGACGGCGGCGCTCGCGACGAATACTCGACTCGCTTGCACCTGGTCCTGTGCCACCTCGAACGGCGAGCCCTCAGTGAAGTCGTTGGTGCAGACAGGCCCACAGGGTCGTCGAGCAGCAGATCGCCCGCGGCATCTATCCGTGGATCAGACATGTCATCTTGCAATGCGATGCCCAACTCGACGAGATCACCGAGGCATCGGGTCTATGGCTGCAGAAGTTGCGCTGACCTGTCGGGTAGACGGCTCGGCGTCTGTACCGCCTGTCGCACCTGGGGACCGCTTCGGAGCACCTGGTGGGAGCCGTCTGTCGTCTCACACGTTGCCTTCAATGACCGCCATCTGAACAGGCGTCCAGCGGAGCAGCTAGAGGGCTCGACCCCCCGGGTGCTGACCCGTGTTCGGAGAACGATTTGTTCGCCGGTGTCGCGAGAGCGATCGGTGCGCCGATGACGCTGGGCGCCATGTAGGCAGAGAACACCAGACCGATGACCAAGGCGTTTGGGTGCCGAGCTGCTGCTGGGTCAGGGCGGGTACGAACGCTTGGTAGAAGGCGCCTGTCGCCTAGGTGGCCAGGAGGATGCTTGCGGCTACCGGCAGGAGATGGCGTACTCGCCGAGGTAGGTGGACGCGAGGGCGCAAGGAGCGCCAGGCGCCGGGTGTGCGGGGTGCGGTCTCGGGACTCGCCACAATCAGGCTCGCGGAGGCCAGCAACGCAGCGATCATGATGAGGTACACCAGGGTGCGGGGCCAGGGCCCGTACTGGACGAGGGCCCCGGAGCCGACAGCGCCGAGAGTGAGGCCCAGCATGGGTGCTTGGCTGGAGGCGACGGAGGCGACCCAGACCGGGGCCGACGGTGCGGCGTCGACGATGTAGGAGGTCAAGGCGCTGCTGGCGAGCCCGGCCCCTAAGCCCATCAGCAGCCGGCCGCCGATCAGCCACCCGATGCCGTGGACGTTGAGGAGCAGTACGCAGCCCGCCGCCAGCAGCGCGAGGGTGGCCAGCGAGGTGGGGCGGCGGCCAAGGTGCCCAGAGAGACGTCCGAGAACCAGCAGTGCCGTGATGGTGCCCACGAAATAGCTGACCACGGCTAGGGAGATGTCGGCGTTGGTGAAGCCCTGCTCGGCGCGGTAGGTGTTGAACAGCGGAATCGGGCTTGCTGATGCTGCGAACGCCGTGGTGAGCGATATCACCGCGGACGTGAACGCCTGCCTCCGACCAGCGGTGGGCCGATCCGTTCCGTCAGCGGACCGGTTGTTCACGTTGAGCACCTGGGTTCTAGGGGTCCCGGTCACGCGGGAGTGATGACGACGGTGGCGGCGGGTGCGGTCGGCCATCATGGGTGGCCGGGAGCTGCCCGATCGTCACCGCAACGCGCCTGCGCCGCCGAGGGTCAGAGGTTGGTTTGGGCCTCCAGGGCGTCGGGGTACCGCTCGCCCTGGATGTCGATCTTGGATGAGAGCTCGTCGAGCTGGGCGAGCTCGGACGCTGTCAGTGCGACATCAGCGGCGCCGAGGTTCTCTTCCAGGCGATGGGCCTTGGTGGTGCCGGGGATGGGCACGATCCATGGCTGCTGGGCCAGCAGCCATGCCAACGCGATCTGCCCGGGGGTGGTGCCTTTCGCTTCGGCGATCTCCTTGACCTCGCCGACCAGGGCCAGATTGTGTTCCATGGCCTCACCGGCGAACCGGGGGATCTGGGCCCGGAGGTCGTTGTCGGCGAAGGTGGTCGTCGTGTCGACCGTGCCGGTGAGGAATCCTTTGCCGAGGGGGCTGAACGGCACGAAGCCGATGCCCAGCTCGGCGCAGGCGGCGAGGACGTCGGTCTCGGGCC
>JBAWCC010000057.1:0-6681 GCA_049590095.1 Allosphingosinicella sp.
GCGCAGGCTGGCATCCATGGGGCGCCACAGCCAGGCTGAGAATTCGGCATGGACCCCAGCCTTCGCCGGACCTTTGCATAAGCCGCCGGATCTTAGCCCCGCGCGCCTCGCAAGCGTTATGCAAACGTCCCGCCTTCGCTGGGGTGACGCTCGGCGCGGGCCAGCGCCGGTGACTGCGGCCGTCTCCCGCTTCAGCGCAACTGGCTGTCCTTGCTTCCGCGGCGGTTGAACCCCGCGCCCGCCCGCCGAGCCTCCGCGTCGCGCTCGGACTGACAGGCCACGCAGGTCCGGGTCCCCGGCAGCGCCTCGCGCCGGCGCTCCGGAATGAGCTCTCCGCAATCCTCGCAATATTCGGACCCCTCGCCCGCCGGCAGCCGCGCCCGGGCGCTCAGCACCGCGTCCTTCACCGTATCGTCGATCTGATCCTGCACCGCGCCGTCGCGCGCCCATCCGCCGGCCATGGCGAAGCTCCTTATCCGTCAATGCCTTAGCTTAAATAAGAAGCCGCGTCCTTCGTTCCAGTCTCGGCGAAGCCGGCACTGCCGCCCCTCCCTGAAAGGGAGGGGCCGGGGGTGGGTAGGCGCGCCAGCGCGTCCCTTTTTGGCAATCCGAATTTGGGATCGGCCCCACAGACCGATAACATGGCCTCATGCCTGGCCGCCGCGTCCCCCGCCGCCTGACCGCTCGAGCCCGCGACTTGCGCACCCACGCTACAGAACAGGAGCGCATCCTGTGGCGCATCCTTTCCCGCTACCGCCCCAAATTCACCCGCCAGCTTCCGATTGCGCCCTATATAGCCGATTTCGCGTGCCGTCAGGCCAGGCTGGTCGTCGAGATCGACGGAAGCCAGCACATCGCTTCGCCTCGCGACGAGACTCGTACCCGTGAGCTCGAGGCCGAAGGCTGGACCGTGATCCGCTTCTGGAACAGCGAAGTGACCTCCAACCCCGAAGGCGTAGCCGAGGCGATCCTTCAGCACGCCGCCGAGTGCCTCGGCGGCACCCACCCCCAGCCCCTCCCTTCCAGGGAGGGGAGAAAAAGACGTCCGCGCTTCAACTGACTCCCCTCCCTGAAAGGGAGGGGCCGGGGGTGGGTAGGCGAGCGGAGCGAGACTTCTTTTCCGACTCGGCGTTTCGGCCGCCTGAAGCTGCCAGTCGCGTGAGACAGTTCGGCCCGAGTCCGCCACGGTCCGCCGAGCGTGCGGCGGCGAAGCCGCGCTTGGATGGTTGATCCCTTGCCGCCGCGGAAAATGAGCCCGCGGCGCGGCGCCCGACTGCCCGGCGCCGCGCACCTGCAACCTATGGAGTAATGGCAATGAAAACCGCCGCTTTCGCGATCGCGCTCCTGCTCGGCAGCGCGGCCTACGCTCAGACCACCACCACCACCCAGCCGGACGTCGACGTCGACGTGGGAGTCCAGCCCGACGGCGATCCGGACGTCGACCTCGATGTCGGCACCAAGACCAAGACCACCACCCACCACGCCGACGGCTCGGCGACCACGGTCAGCACCAGCACCGCCAATTCCGACGGCGACATGCCCGACGTCACCACCACGATGCCCGGCTCGACGACCATGGCGAGCGCGATGCCGACGGCGAGCGGCCAGACGGTCGCCCCGAGCAATGCCAACCCCGAGCATGACGCCCGCGGGATCGCCGTCATCTCCGACCCGGCGGTCGTCCCGGCGGGCTTCAACGGCACCTCCGGCACCGGCGTCGGCGGCCCGATGGTCGACCCGGCGACCGGCGCGACCATGAGCGTTGCCGACGCGTCGCACCCGCCCTGCTCCAGGACGGTCACGGACAATTGCGTCCAGACCTACGAGCGCGGCCACCGGCGGTAATCGGCCCACCTGTATCCCTCCCCCATCCCGGGGGAGGGATGCAGCCTTCCCTTCGCCCCTCCCGTCACTCTGAACGCGTTGCAGGGTCCAGCGAGGAGCAGCGCCGAAACCGGTGAGTAATCCCCGCCGGCGCGGCTCCACCCAGGATGCTGGAACAAGTTCAGCACGACGGCACGAGAGGCCACCCGCCTTCCCGATTTTCTACCAATCGAGGCTGAGCCCGTTCAGCCGTCACGATTGACTTCGATCAGCCGCGCCGTTCGACGTAGCTGCGCAACTGCCGCCGGGCCGAATGATCTGGCGGGAAGATTTCGGCGAAACAGCGCTCCGCCTCATCGAGCCAGCGGGACGCGGATGGTCGATCGCCGAGGGCGTCGGCCACTTTCGCGCGCACGAATGCCGATCTCGCCGCCCATCGCTTGAGCCAGCATTCGTGGTCCGCCATTTCCGGGATTGTCGCGAGGATGCGTTTCGCTTCTTCGGCATTCCCGGTGCTCAGGGCGGCGTCGGCAAGCTGATAGTTCAAGAGGGCATGACCGGTTGGATCGCTCTCCGGCACCAGAAGGGCCATAATCTTGCGCAGCTCCGCTTCCGCCTCCGCGGGGCGTCCCATATCATGCAGGGCCGCGGCCAAAGCCGATTGCGCGAAGAGCGTTGTATGGTGGGCCGGGCCGTAGACCTTTTCCCGTCCGGAAATCACGTCCTTCAGGATCTCTGCCGCTTCTTCGGGCCGCTCCAGGTCAAGGAGCGCTTTTGCCTGGAAGTAGCGCGTCGCCGTCGCCAGGGGGTGATCCGGCGAACGTCCGGCCTCCAGCCGAAGAAGGATCGAAGCAAGCTCTGCCTGCGCATCCTCCGCTCGCCCCTGCTCCAGGATTGCGACTGCCAGGATCTGGCGAATTTTCAGGCTGTAGATATGGTCCCCGCCGTTGGTGGCTTCACTCCGCTGAAGGATCGGCCGAAGTTCCGCTTCGGCGTCGGCGGCCCGTCCCAGGTCGATCAGGACATCGGCCGCCCCGGCACTGATGTACCAGGATCCATCCTCCGCTTCGTCGTTGCCGGCTTCCGCCTGCAGCGCGCGAAGCTCCGCCAAGGCTTGTTGCGCGCGCCACTGAAATCGAATGGCCCGGGCAAGAACGAAACGGGAGACCCGCCTGTTCTGCTCGCTCATAGCCCGTCCCGGTTCCGTTGCGATCACGGAGCGAAGTTCGGCCTCCGCCTCGGACGGCCGGCCCTGTTCGAGGATGGCGCGGGCCAGCTCGTGTCGCGCCGCGAGAACCCATGGGCTGTAGGGGCCGCTGCTTCGAATGCGCGTCTCGATCAGGCTGCGGAATGCCTGCTCGGCTTCCTCGGCGAGGCCTCGGTCAAGCATGGCCCGGGCAATGCCATGGCGTACGGCGAGAGTGTTTTCGTGTTCCGGGCCGTCGAGCCGTTCCCGAAGCGGCAGCAGCTTCTCCAACTCCAGCTGAGCCTCGGCGAAGCGCTCAAGCTGCACCAGGATAAAGCCGGTCTCGTAATGCGCCCAGAGGACATGATCGCGAATCTCCGGATCGTCATAACCCGTGAAGCGATCGATCAGATCGGCATAGACTCCAAGTGCGCGCTCGTACCGCTTGAGCTGCAACAGCGCCTGCCCCTGTGAGCGGAGAGCGAAGCTGACCGCGGCGTCGTCTCCGGAATGATAGGTCTCCATCAGGCTTGCCAGCCGCAAGGCCTCTTCGAAATTCAAGTCGAGATAGGCGGCCTTGCCGATCTGGGTCTTGAACTCGTCCACGGTCAGATTGGCATCGGGCTTGTCCGAAGTCGCTTCCGCTCCGGCCTTGACGTCCTCGGCTTCCTCTTTCGTCAGCGTAACCTGCGGATCCCCAGCCTCACCGGGCTTCACGCGGACCCGTTCGGAGGCGCGAGCGAGGGCCTCGGCGCCGCGCCGCGCCTTTTTCGCCGCTTCGTCCGCCTCCTGCGCGCTCGCTTCGGCGCTGGCGGTCGCCGCACGGGCCTGTTCCCTCAGTCGTTCGGTTTCCTCCCGCGCCGTGTCCAGCTGCACGCGTGCCTCCGAAGCAGCGGCAATTGCGGCTTTGCTGGCGACCTTGGCTTCACCTAGCAGAGCCTCTATGACCCCTCTCGCGTTGGCGACCTCCTCACGGGCAGCCTGGGCAGCGGCGATTCCGGCCGACTTTTCGGTGCGCAAGCCGAAATAAACCACGAATACGGCGATCAGGACACTGAAGAAGCCAGTCAAGGCCGCGGTCCAGATCTCGAAACGATTATACGCCTGCGCTGTTACTGCGTCCTCAATCCGGTCGGCGGCTTTCGAAATTGCGGCCTCCTGCTCAGCCGCTTGAGCGCGAGCTACGGCGGCGGCAAGCTCCGTCCGCTCTGCCGCGGCAGACCCCGTCGACACTTGGTTCTGGGCAAATATCGGCGTCGCGCCGAGGACCGGCATCCAGAAAAGGCAGCAGCCGAGGATGAACTTAATAGGGCGGCGAAATGTCGTCATTGCGAGACGATGCTATCGGTGTCGCCCTATGTTCTCAAGTTCCTTCCCGAGGAGCCGCCACATTGCCTCATGCCGCGAAGCGGGCACCTGGGAATGAATAATAACTATTTGCCTCCTTGCCAGCTGCTACCCGCCCGAACGTCGCCGCGAGGAGGGCACGAGTGCTCACAATTTTGCAATGGCCGCCGGGCCGCCGCATGCTATCCACCATTGAAGGATGGCTGCGGCTGGGGCGCGTGCGGGGATGGCAATCGATATCGCGTCCGAACAAGGCCCGCCCGCCCGCGGCTTCCGCCTGAGGCTGCCGCAGCGGGTGCCCGATTTCGGGCCGCGCTCCTATTTCCTCTTCCAGCTGATCTGGTTCGCCGCCTTCGCGCTCGCCGCGCTTGGGCCGGTCGCCGGCACCTGGCACCGGATCGCCGAGGCGGGGCGCAACAGCGCGCTCGTCGCCGGGAGCCGCGCCGGAATCGCCCTGGCCGCGGACGATCTCACCCGGATCCGGTTCCCGGTCGGGCCAGCCGCCGCCGCGGCGGGGATCCGGCCCGGAGACGATATCGTCGCGATCGATACGATCCCGGTCTCGGGGCAAGTGGCGATGCCGGGCACTCCCGCCGCCGCCGCCGGATCGGGCAACGAGACCGACCGACTGCTGTTCGGCGATCTCCTGAGCGGCACCGAGGATCGCGACGTCGCCCTTACCCTGCGGTCGCCGGACGGGGGCGAACGGGAGGTCGCGCTTCGAACCGGCGAGGATCACATCGAGCGGGGCGCCCGTTCGCTCGGAGTGCCGGGCGGCCTGCTGAGCTTCATCGACCTCATCCACCTGCTCACTTATCCCTTCCTTCTGATTTCGGCCTGGCTCCTCTTCCGCCGCAAGCGCGAGGACGTGGTCAGCTCGGTCGTCTCGCTCGCCATCCTCCTGACCATGGCGACCGAGCAGCCGTCGGCGACCTTCCTCGCTCTGGTCCTCGGAGTGCCGGAAGGGGTCCACCGGGCGCTTTACGACCTCGCCAATATCTGCCTGATCGGCGGAATCCTGCTCTTCCCCCACGGCCGGCTCTCGCCGCGGATCACGCTCGCGCTTCTGGCCGCTTTGCCCCTGCTCCTGTTCATCGAGGGAGATTTCTACCGGGCGATGCTGATCGCCGCGATGGCCGCGTCCGTGCTTCTCTTCCTGTGGCGGCTGAAACGGGCGTCGGGCGACGAACGCCAGCAGCTCAAATGGGCGGTGTTCGGCTTCTCCGGCTACGTCTTCTTCCTCGGAGTCTCGATCACCGCCGACATCCTCAAGGCGGCGGCGCCGAGCCTCGCCCAGCAGCTTTTCCTCGAGGTCGCCGCCGGCTTCGCCTTCGGGCTCGCCTTCCTCCTCCTCCAGGCCGGCCTGCTCGTCGCTTTGTTGCGCTACCGTCTCTACGACGCGGAGGTCGCGATCAGCCGCTCGGCCTCCTTCGCCCTCATCGCGCTCATCCTCGCGGGTGTCTTCGCGGCGACGATGGAGGGGGTGAAGGAAGTGATATTGCGCCTGTTCGACCGCGACGCCGGCTCGATCGCGCCGATCGTCGGCGCCGCCTTGTCGACGGTGATGATCAACCCGCTTTACGAGCGGGTCCAGGGCTGGGCCGAGCGGCGCTTCCAGCGCAAGCTCGTCGAGATGCGCCGCGACCTTCCCGACTGCCTTCGCGACCTTCGTCATTTCGCGTCTCTGGCCGAGCTGGTCGAAGAGATATTGGAACGGATCTCGACGGGGGTGCGCTCTGCCCGGCTCGCGCTCGTCCTCGACGGAAAGGTGGCGGGGACCCGCGGCACCGGCGTCGACGAAACGGAATCGTGGCTCGCCAGGACGGCGCTCGATCCGGCATGCTCGTCGGGCGTCGAGACCGGCGATTCCTTCTTCCCGCTTCGCCGCCCTCTAAGCCTCGCCGACGGCACCTGCCTGGGCTGGATCCTGCTCGGCCCGCATCCCGACCGCTCGCGGCTGAGCACGGCGGAGCTCGACGCGCTCGACGCGCTGGCCGATCCGGTGGCGCGCGCGATCCGGGTGGTCATGGCGCGCCAGGCCCGGGAGCGGGAGCTCGCCGAAACCCTGGCCCGGCAGCAGCGGCAGATCGACGCTCTCATGTCCCGGGTCGCCGGAAGCCCCGCCGGACACAATTGAGACACGGCGCCCGCCGCTCCGGCATGAAGCTGCGACAGGACTGGATTAACCCCCGGTCGAAAGGCTATTCAGCCATGTCCGGGATGGAGAGTGGATCGATGGAAAATTTCACGCGCAAGGCGATGAAGGCCGCCGCCGCGGCCGCCCTGCTGGCGGCTCCCGCCGCCCTGGTCGCGGCCCCCCTGGT